>NZ_DATCQT010000190.1:0-62036 GCF_036569345.1 Clostridium sp. | reverse complement strand
ATTAAGGTTACATTAAAATAGCCAAGATTTACAATTAGGTGCTATAACTAAAAGTAATTATTAACGAATAATTCCAATCTGAGCTTAAATAAGCGTTTTAATTATTTGGTAGATTATTGAATTATAAGGTTGATGGCTATGCTACGACCTCGGAGGTCGTTACATAAACTGGAAGTTTGTGTTTGCTACTTAATTTTTAATACTAAAAATATTATAATAATGGTAATCAAGGTATAAGGTACTTTCAGGATAGAATAAGAATTTTAAAGGATAAATAAGTGGTCATAAGGTAATTATACAAAAATATAGAAATATAAAGTAAATTATAACAATATTTACATTAAAGACTAAGTATGATAAAATCTCCATAGAAGAGTGTAAAGACCATTACTATCTGTCTTATAATAGAAGGTTTCATACAATAATATTTAGGAGGTTATTAGATATGTGTTATACAGTAAGTGCTGAAGACATGTTAACTTGGGCGTTAGTAAAAAGTGATGAAGGAGTTTCTGTGTCTTATGTTAGAAGATTAAGTGAGGTAGCACAAGCTAAGATTAGAAACTGCAATTTTGATGTTGCAGCAAGTTCACTCTGGGCAGTAGTAGAGTATTCAGCTATGTTTAAATGTTTAGATAATAATACAATCGTTTTTACTAATAATTATATTAATAAGATAGATAAAATTAAAGAAACATTAAAATATACAATACCTAAAAAGATAAATGAAGTTTTAGCTGAGAGCTTTATTTAAATAAACTATTGATGAGAAAAGTAAGGATGGCTAGTAAAAATGAAAAAATTTAAAACAATAAGGGATTCAGTACATGGATATATTGAAATTGAAAAAGAGTATATGGATCTGTTTATCGATAGTACTCTTTTTCAAAGGCTTGGAAGAATTGAACAGACCAGTATGAGAGTTTTATATCCTTCAGCACGGCATGATAGATTTATTCACTCAATTGGAGTTTTCCATCTAGGTAAAAAAGCATTTAATTATTTTAGATATAATTTTGAATCGGAAAATAATGCAATTAATATTGAAGATGCACATTGGAAATATTGGCAGAAGTCTTTTGAAATTGCATGTTTATTACATGATATTGGACATGCACCGTTCTCACATACATGCGAAGGTTTTTACCAGGAAGAACAAACCGAGTTAACAATAGGAGGAGTAAGTGCTATTCCATCAATTTCTTCCCAGCTTTTTGGTGAACTGAAAGGTAAGCTTAATGAAGAATGTTATAAAGAATTTATTAGAGATTATGGGGTTGGTAACGTTTCACCATCACCACATGAAATTGTTAGTTCTATTGTTATCTTAAAATGTTTTTCAGATAAAATTAATAAAATGGATGCGGATATTAATTTAATTGTAAGATCAGTTATAGGATGTGTATTTAGTGATACCAGTGGTGAAAAAGGTATACAAAATTGCTTTATAAGAATGTTAAATTCACCCGTTATAGATGTTGATAAACTAGATTACATTACTAGAGATAGTAGTTTAACTGGGTTTTCAAACGCAACAATTGATTCTGAAAGACTATTGAAAGCATTTACTGCTGTTAGAGAGAGCGGAGATGATTATTATTTAGCATATAATAAAAATGCATTGAGCGCTATCCAAAATGTTATTTCGGCAAACAATGCAGAACTGGCATGGATTGTTAATCATCATGTAGTAGTTTATAACGCGTACTTAATTCGAACAGTAATTAATAAAATTTCAAATGAGATTTTTCCTAAGAATCCAGTGCTTTTTAAAAAGGAGTTATTTTCTGTTGATGCAATTATAGGTGAGAAGGATTGTTGTGGAGTGTTTAAAGTTAATATGCTCACAGATGATGATTTATGGCACCTATTTAAGCTACATGATAAAATACCTGAGGTAAAAGAGTTACTTACAAGAAGTCTAAGAAAAAAAGCAGTGTGGAAATCTTTTGCAGAATTCACTTTGTTATTTGATGAAGGGAATATTGATCCTAAAAATGGTGATTTTGATTTTGAAAGATTTAAGGAATCATTTAATGCATGCTGTAATGATTCTAAAGAATTCGGAAATCATTTATACACTGAAGAGTATATTAAAGAAAATGTAGGATTAGTAAGTGGTGCAGGAATGAAGCTTTATGTAATATTAGATGATTTTGCTAAAGAAAATGACTTAGACTTAGAAGAGTTAGTTATTATAGAGGGCAGTAATCCAACTAAAAGCAATGCCGTAATATCAAGAAATCAACTAAGAATAAGATTCTTCGAAGGTGACAATGGAACAAAAAGATATGACAAGGTTATGAAACTATTACCACAAGAGAAAGTAAATAAAAAGGATATAATAAAGTCTCCATATTTTTATCTCTTTTACCCCAAACAAATTGATAAAGAGAAACTATGTAATTTTATTAAAAATCACAGTTTATTTAAATATCATGAGGGGGCATAATATAAGTTATTACATTGTGTTAGGCTATCAAATTGCATTGTATCTACTTGTTAGCAATATAATACTATACAAGTGGAAGGGAAATAAATAGTGTGGTTGTATCCAGTATATTAAATAAGCCTATAATATCATAGGCTTATTTTTATTGATATGAATTTAATGTCCGCATAATTTATTTAATTGTTTAGTTAGAGAACAAGCCAAATATGTTCAATTATAACTTATATCCATTAAAATTATTTTAGTGATAACACGTAATACACGATTATATACTAATTTAATTCATAAAAATGATATATGCATTTATATACATAATACTAATTAACATGCATTTTTTAGTATTTTGAGTTAAGATAACCTATAAAGTGTTATCGATAATAGAATTATTGGTATATAAATATCTAAATGTTATACAAAATTGCGTTTACTTTCTGTAAATTTTATAGTAAAATTAGGTAAAAATAACTTGGGAATTAACAATATAAAATAGAAATAAAAATATGAATAAAGGTAATGTGCTTAGAAAAGACATAAATACGGTATACATATATTTATTAAGCACAGAAACAAATATTGAAAGGTTACGTTAAATATGCTGCAACAATCATATATTTAAAAGGAGATATACGATAAATGAGAAGTTTTGCCTTATGGTATTCAGATTCAGGTAAAGATAAAAAAGAAATACCGAACAAAGAGGTAACAGTACATATAAATCTTTGGAGTAAAAAAGTAGAGGATAAAAAAGAGTATTGTTTCGATTTTGGTTTATTAGTAGAAGATATAGAGGACATAGAAAATATTTATTTGTATATGCCCTTCGAAGCAGTTAAAAGTCAAATCAAAGATTTAGGTATTGTTATTTCAAATAATCAACTAGTAAATGCTATTTTCAATGAGAATTTTTCTACAACCGATGGCAATCCTAAAAGATTAATCGTTAATGGTGTTGAAGGGAAACCAGAATTCGTAATATATGCATTACAAGTTGAAAGTCAAGTAAATCTTAAGAACTGCATAAGAAGAGATGATACACCAGGAACTATATTAGAAATAAATATAAAGGACATAGATATAATACCAAATGATATTTCAAGGTATTATTTTAGAATCAGAATAAAGGTAGCAAGTGATAATATCGATTTGATTAATGATGAAATTAAAGGTATTAGTATATTTAGTGATCAATTTACTAATACAGAGGTTATAGATTTTAGATTAAACGATGTTCGTAGTTGCAGTGAGGAATTAAGAGAGCAATTTGACAAAGGAGAACAGTTTAATATTTTAGCGGTTCATTATTTAATATTGAGAGATGCAAATGATGTAATCATTCATCATGGAAAAGAAATAAATAGTAGGATGTTAGAGAATGATTTGTGGAAAGATTATATAGATGGAACTAACAAAAATATTATCGCTTATCATATGAAAAGTAAAGCAGAAAAAATTCTTAAAGGTAAAGATGATGAATTAATGTATAAATATGTAGAAAATTTTTCTGACCTAACTAGATTTCAATATCAAAAGGGTAGTAATTGGATTGTAACAAAGTATATAATTGGTATTATTATTTTAGGAGCTATTGGTGGGGTTGCAGGAAATTGGTTATCTAAGTTATTTGGAATATAAAATTTTAAATTGTACAGTGAGGAGAGAAGAATGAGTATGAAAATTAAAAAAAATTCTTACTATAGGGTTTCTGAAATTGAGCCTGAAATATTAAGGCGTTTTATGATTAATGAGGTAGGAGTAAAAGCTAAAGATAAACTATACAACTATTTGAGAGACTTAGCTGAAAGCTATCCTAGGTTTGATGATTGGTTTTATAATGTGGTAATACCCGAGGTAGAAATGAAAAATGGAGAACGTGAAATTATTATAGCTATGTCAGAGTTAGAAGGCAGTAATGAGGTTATACTTACTGGCATCGCTATATTAAAGAAAAAACAATCAGAAAAGAAAATCTGTACTTTTAGAGTTCATGAAAAGTATCGTAATCAAGGTATAGGAACTGAATTGTTTGAGGAATGTTTTAAATATCTAGGTACAAGGAAACCTATAATAACTATAGCTCATGATAGGAAAGAATTGTTTGAAAAGCATATAAGTAATTTTAATTTTAAAGAAAATCAAAGTTTAAAAGATTACTATACACAGGGGTCTATAGAATATGTGTATAATGGATTTTTAGAAGATTAGAAAAACAAAAACATATAAAATAATACTTTAATCTTCATTATAATAATAAGAGTAGAATGACGTCAATTTAGATGTTTGGATATGCTTAAGGAAGCATCATATAATGATTATAAGCTGAGGTCTATATAATGAACTTACAGCATAGGTGTTGGCCAATATTACTGTATAAAATTAAGTTATTGATAGATGTTAGACAGTGAGTGATTAGGTACCCATAGCATATGGGTACCTCTTTTATATGAATATGTTAATCAAAAAAATCAATAAGTTTATTACTTACACACTTATCATCCATTACAGATAAATCTATACATATATAAGGTACATTTAATATAGAAGCGATTTTTTGTGAATAGGCTAACTCTTTGTTATTTAAATCTTGTAACATATTTAAATCATATTCATAGTTATTTCTTGATTTTAGTCTGGTATAGATAGTATTTATGTCCACAGTTAATACTACTATTTTTTTTATGCCCAAATTTATAAAAGTTCCTTTTGGAACTTGTTCGGGCTGCTTATATTTATTAATGAGATAAAAATGACCATCTAATAAGTAGTTCTTTTCATTATTAAATGAAGCTCTGATGATTTTAACTAGTACATCTTGGTTTTCAACAATTTCATCAATAAACAAAGAGTCAAAGGGTTTATTCTTATAGTTGGATATTAAACTACTAGCGGAATAATGTTCTAAGTTATATTTTTTAGAAATACAATTACAAAAGGTTGTCTTTCCAACACCGTGTATACCGCCTATAAAAAATATATTTTTATTAATAGTATTACCTCCTAAGATCTAATTAGAAAATATCTATGTATAGTGATACAATAATGGTACTATAAACATGTTTTATAGATGTTATATTAAAGGAGTAATAAATGTTATATGATATGATATTATCTATTAACCCCTGTTATGTGAAAGAAATCATAAGTGGCAAGAAAATATATGAATTTAGGAAATCTAAACATTGTAAAGAAATTCAAAGAGTATATATATACGAGACAAGACCTACAAAAAAAATAATTGGGTATTTTAAATACAATGGTATTATCTCTGATGATAAGTATAACATATGGGATATGTGTAAAGGTAATGCCGGTATCTGCAAGGAGGATTATTTTGATTACTATAAGCATTCACTAAAAGCATATGCGTATATAATAGAGGATTTTGTATTGTTAAAAGACCAAATAAATCCATATGAATTAATAGAAGGATTTACTGCACCTCAGTCATATCGGTATATTAAAAGAGGGATAATAGATGAATTGATTAGTAACCTAATATAATTAATAGGGGGTTATAAAATATATATTAAGTCTATATGGCTTTGTGTTATAATATAATAAAACTAGGTGGGGGATGGGTGAAGGTGAATAAATACATATATCTATCAGATAAGGATACTTCTTCACAAATATTTAGAGATTATACAGATGAAATATTTAAAAAGCTTTATTTTTTAAAAAGGAGCTATCCAAATTTTAAAGACTGGTATTATAACAAGGTAGTGCCTGATATTCAGTATGGAAGACGAGAAATTATAATTAATAAAACCGATGGTCATATTTCTGCTGTAAGTATATTGAAAAAAAGTGAAGAAAAGAAGATTTGTACATTTGTAGTTTTTCCCAAGTATCAAAATAGAGGTATAGGAAAAGAAATGTTACAAAAGAGCATGAAATTTTTAGATACTAAAAAACCTATTATAACAGTTTCTTCAGAAAACATTGATAGCTTTAGGCATCTTCTAAATGAGTTTAACTTTACGAAATATGATGAGATAAAAAATTGCTATAAAAATCGATCATCTGAATATGTTTTTAATGGTTATTTAAACATTAAGGAATGCTATAAAAGTGCCTAATTTAAAGGTCAAATATAAGTTAGAATCAATTTGAGATTTTTCTGCTAACTAAATTGTAAATGTGATTTGTAATGAAAGGCCCCCTAATTAAATGGGAGCTTTATTTTTGTAGGTTAAAGACATAAAGTCCCACTGATTCATAATTAAAAAGAACATAGAATAGCAGTAGAGAGAAGCTATTCAGTTTTTATGTTTAACATTAAAAACAATAGCTATAAACCCTAGCCCTTTCATATATATATAATTAAAGTTAAATTTATATATGAATTAATCTACAGGTCTAATGTTTCTCCATTATTGAAGCATTTCTATTGACTTATTTTAACTAAATTTAAGGATAGCTAAATTTTAATATTGAGATTTAATTATATTTATTAGTAATAATAAAAATTATATATTTCATATGGTACGAATCACATACCAGTAGCCAATAAGTGTAGGTGAAGGTCTACGAAGTTGTTTAAAGCTTGTTGGAGACTATTTGGAGACTATGGATATTAAAAGGTATAGTAAAATAGTATAAGTTACTATAAAATAACAATATAAATTGTTGATATACAAGGGATTGGCGGTATATGATTTAAGCTGGAAGAGGCCATCTACCACACTATGAACCAATTGGTCGCACGTTTGACCCCAGTTCGTCACCATAAAAGCCCTAGAAATTTTAATCTTCTAGAGCTTTTGTTGTTTTTAAAATTGTCTACAACAACCTGTTCTTTAGTTAAGAAAGAAACACAGAGAGCAGTTCATAATTGTTGTAAACATAAAATACCGCTGTTGCTATGAGATAATGAAATCAAACAAATCTTCTCTTATAGGAGTATATAACTGATACCTAATTTCCACAGCAGTCTTATTAGTATTTCCCATAATAATTGGGTTAGGAGTGCCTACGGTATTAATTTTTCCAAGATAATAAAACTCTTTTGATAATTTATCATCCTTGTTTTTTCTTACAAATAAACTCATTTCAACACCATCTTTTTTAGCATTATATGCTTGTACAACATCTGCAGATTTTTCTGTTCTCCCTGATTTAGATATTGCAATTAATTGTGATGCGGACTCAAATCTATCTTCATAATTTATAGAAGCATTAATATCTTGGGATTTGTTATAATTAATAAATACAGGGTAGGTTTTAGTTTTCTTATCAAATCTATAACCGCCAATATTAAGAGCTACTTCGCATTTTTCCCATTCTAATAATTTACACACGTCCTCATATGTATACTTTTGATACAATTGAAAATTTGTATTCATATAATTGGTACTATAAAATCTTTTATGTCTATCTATACCAAACTCTATAAGTTCTAGAACCATATTCTTAAATTCTTCATTCTTCAGATTCCCAATGAAAACCTCTGAGGTTTTATAATCTAAACCATCTTTTTCTATGAAAATACAATCCTTATATGTTGCTTTAGCAGTACCGCTTGCAAACTGATTTGTAAGCACATTTACTATTGAGGTCTCTGTACTATCCTTGAAATCTATATAATATTGCTCTTTTAAAATATGTCTTAGCCTATATATTAAATCAACTTTATAATTTATAGCACACCTAATCATCTCTAACTCATGGATTCGTTTTCCAGAAGCAAGTTTTTTAGAAATGAATTCTATAAAAGATTCTTGGACAGCATCAAGCTCAATAGTATATTCTTTTTCATACTTTGTTAAAAACTTATGATATGAGCCTAAGCTGTTATTATCAAAAATTCTTATAGGATCAATGGAGTCATGTAAATCAAAATCATTTAAGCTAGGGATTTTACCTAGTTTTTGTTTTAAATTTTTGTAACTCTCTTTAATAATTTTAATATCATTAAAATTGGCTTTATCAATAGATTCAAAAATACGTTTCTTAGAAATTTCATCAAAATTCACAGTAGAGCAACCTGGAATTATTCTATTACCTTCCATAACATATTTCCTAATAGTATCTTTATTATAGGTTCGATCTCCTGAAAGTGCTATAGGAATGAAAAAGTTACTATCATAGTTTCCTACAAAGTCTATGATGACAACAAATTCTTTATAATTGTATTTTCTAAGACCACGTCCTAATTGTTGGATAAAGATTATGGCGGATTTAGTAGCCCGTAGCATAACAACTTGATTAACTGAGGGTATGTCTATTCCTTCATTAAAAATATCAACTGTAAAAATATAATCCAAACAATTAGTGAGTTCATCTTGTTCTAAGCGCTCAATAGCTGTTTCACGTTCTAGTTGAGTATTATCTCCTGTTAAAGCTAATGTTTTTAAGCCACATTTATTAAACTTAATCGATAATTCTTTAGCTTCTTTTTTATCACTACAAAATATTAGGCCTTTTACTCGATCACCACAATAGCCATAAAAGCTAATTTTATTGATAATATGATTAACCCTTTGGTCATCTACTAAATATTTAAAATCTGTAGTATCATCTAATCCATTACCATCTATAGATATATCTGTGATTCCAAAATAGTGGAATGGACAAAGTAAATCTTCTTCTAAAGCTTGTTGCAGACGAATTTCATAAGCCACATTATGATCAAACATTTTAAAAATATCAAAATCATCAGATCTTTCTGGAGTAGCTGTCATACCTAATAGAAATTCTGGCTCAAAATAATCAACAATCTTTTGATAACTAATAGCACCGGCCTTATGAACTTCATCTATAACGATATAATCAAATTCCTTCTTAGGAAAGCTTAATAATACTTCATCTTTGGATAAAGTCTGAACTGTTGAAAATATAAAATCTTTATCAATATCTTTTGAGTTACCTGAAAGAATACCCATACTTTTAGTATCCCCGAAAACATCTTTAAAGCTATCTAAGGCTTGTTTTGAAATTTGTTCTCTATGTACAATAAATAGCGCTCTTGTTGGATTAAAATTTCTAATATCAAAAGCTGATAAATAAGTTTTACCTGTACCTGTAGCTGAAATTAATAAAGCTTTTTTAGCTCCGTTTTCTCTTACCTTGTCTAAAGCTTGAATTGCAGATACCTGCATTTTATTTGGCTTTAGTGTGTATTGAGAAAGTCTAGGAACACTGCTTTTCCTAGCAGATTCTCTTTGTTTTAAATATATCTTTTCATAAACATCAATCCACTCTAAAGTTAAATTAGCAGCTTCATGCCACATAGCTCGAAACTCATTTAATACTTCATTTGTTAACGAGCCTTCTTCTAAAGAGGATATCTTTATATTCCATTCTTTATTTTTAGTTAATGCAGCTTGAGTCAAGTTAGAACTACCAATAATAAGCCTATAATGATCACTATGTTTAAAAATGTATCCTTTAGTATGAAAGTTATTTTTAGAATATAGTTTAATATTAATATTCGAAAACTCTAAAAGCTTCTTTAATGCCTTAGGTTCACTAAAGTTTAGGTAATCTGTGGTTAAAATTTCACCTTTGATTCCTTTGTTCTCTAAGTATTTAAAGGTCTCTAATAGAGGTGTAACACCGCTACTTGTAATAAATGCCACAGATATCATAAACTGATCGCAGTTCATCAGCTCTACAACGATATCACTTAATACTTTACTACCTTTACTATAATCATTTAAAATAAGCTTTGGTCTCAATGCTAAATTGGAATTTACTAAGTTGTTTATTAATCCTGTTTCATTCGCACTTAAAATTTCCTTGGCAATATTAATTTGAATATGACTGCTTTCATCAATAGGTTTAATATCTATAATAGATTCTAAATCTTTATTTTTATCTATTTCAGTTAAAGTTTTCAACCTTACACTTCCTTCAAAAGCTGCTTATTTTTATTTGTGAATCTATAATTAATTATGGATTTAAGGTTATCTATCAACTATTTATCATATATATACGTTTATAGATGTAGACGGTTTTGTTATAAACATAATAAATATCCTGATTGGTAACAACCTCAATATGATGTAATTTCACTTAATATTATAACAGATATGTATAATTATAACTTGGACAATTATATTGGAAAATACAATCGTATTCTACCTACACTATTAATGTTTATTAAGGCATACTAACTAGTCAAACAGTTTTCTTGAGATGTACTAGTAATTATAGAATCCAAGTTAAAATAAGAGGATGGAATGCCAATATGCTTATATACAAAATACAGAAAAGGTATAGCAATTTAATTATGCTATACCTTTTCGAGTGTTAGCTGATTTACAGCCTTCATATCTGCTGGAGCCCAGTTTAGAGAAAGTAAATTTTCTCTATGTAACCATATCAATTTTGAATGTTCACTTGCGGTAGGTGTACCAGATGTTATGCGGCACTTAACAGTAATTAAATTTACTTTAAACGTATCATATTCATGAGTATTATCATTGAATACATCAATAAATTCAACATCACAAGCAAGTTCTTCTTTTATTTCTCTTTCAATAGCTTCTTTTAAAGTTTCACTACCCTCTATCTTACCACCAGCAAACTCCCACATGTTTGGGAGAGACATTATCGGCGAGCGAAGTGCGCATAATATTTCATTATTTTCATTTTCTATAACTGCACCTACAACTTTTATTAGTCTTTTCATATAAAACACCTCTAATTAAGTTTAGCATAAAAGGGGTTAGTCTACCATGTTATCATCTGCAATAAAATCTATATCAACATTCTTCTCACGAAGTTTACTAATATAAAGCACTGCACACCTAAATGTCTTTTTATTCTTTGGATTTTCTTGTCTCACTGAAAAATTCACAGGCTTATTGTAGCATTTACAGTATTGCATATTACTTAATTGTTTTTTGAAACTACTCAGTGGTAACACCTCATGAGTCACATTATGCTCTCTACAGTACTTTACAAACCTATCGTAAAAGCATGTATAATTAAGGCGAAGCACAAAATCTCCATCTAAATCCAGCACAGCATCATAGTCGATATTTCTTAAAAGTTCATTATTAGCTGCCATACGATTCATGGTTTCAAAATTTTGTTCTATAACTGTTTTATTGGAAGAACCCCCATCTAACAAGTCCTCATAAGCACCTGTTTCAATTGATGAAATAATCTCCTTCATAGTAAAACCTGTGCATTCCTCCATATTTAAATTTAAATCATCAAATACCTTCTTAAGTAAAGCTATACCAATCATACAGTTAGCTATAGAAGTTTTAACTCTATCATTTTTAATATCATTACCAATCAGTTTTTCAAAAATCGCACTATGGATTTCTTTAATTTTTTCCTCTTCCATTTTTAAGGCCTCCTTCAAAAGACTCGCTCCAAGTTTATTAAGTAAAATAGAATTTTTCTTTAATTTTTCTAGACTTTCTTTTGTTATCTCATCAAAATAGGAAGTTGCAAATATAACTCTAAGGCTCCTTCCTATGTTTGCCGTTTCCTCAATACCTACCTCTCCAGACAAAATCACTGAAGCTCTAGGAATAAAACTTCTATTTTTATCTAAGGTGGCTACCCCTTTTATTCCTTTGTAGTTATCATAGGAATTTCTCATAACCCCTGATATTAAATCCACTTTATACTTACCTATTATGTGAGGCTTGTACTCTTCCAAAATAAGAGGTATAAAATTACTACTGCTGGCGGTTTTATTTAAGGCAAAGTCTGTACATTGCGCCGCATTTAATATTCCATCCTCCATGCACAATATGGGTGTAATAATATATTTTACTGCGCTGCTTTTACCACTACTGCGTTCACCTTCTATTAAAAGGTGGTTGTATTGAATTTTATTATGTTTAAGCTTTTCTTTCAGAAACAAACCACTTACATAACCTAATATGGCTGCAGTATTTTTAAGTATGCTAAATTTAAATAAATAAGGTGTTATTGTTAAAAGCTCCTCTTTTGTAATAACATCATTCTTTAGAATGTTAGTATTAAGTTCCACATATTGATTTTGCATAGCTATATCTAGCGTGGGCTTTCCCTCAGAATTTATAGCACCATGCTCAGTTGCGAAGAACCACTGATTATTAATTCTATGAAAACCACTGAAGGTAACACCCTTCCTTATTTCACGAGTTTTACTTGAAATAATAAATCTTATATATTGAAGGTCCTCTATCCTTCCTATATAAAAAGTTTTAAAGCTGTTTAGTGCTCTTCTAAAAGATAATACATCATCAAAATCAGAGCTTTTAAATGTCCTCTCACCTATAACCCCTTCCTCCGTAACAATATGTCCTATAATTTGAGTATCCCCTTCATTTTCAATGTAATATTTAGGATTAATGATAAAATTAGAAATATTGATTATTTGTTTCTTATAATATTTGTAGTAACAAAACTCATCTTCATAAATATTTCCTATAGGTTTATTCTGCTTTGCGTCACTATCTACTGTTTCATCTGTTGCATTAACCAAAGTAATTAATTCTTCTAGAGTGCCTCCATTTCCTACCCAATCTACAATATCCTCCTTAAGTTTTAAACGTGGAAGTTCTATTATTTTTATAGATTTAGCCACATTTTTTATTGCATTTAGAACATCTTTTGCATAAGCCTTACCACTTTCATCATTATCGGGTAGGATTACTATATTAGCATCGGTTAGTGAAGCAACATAATCTGCACTATAAGCTGAAAATCCCCTAGCTCCAAAAGCAGTGGTAGTTCCGACTTGTCCTAACTTGAAAATTTCATCTGCACATTTTTCTCCTTCTACAAAGAAAATAGTCTTATCATTATTAATGCCCTCTAAAACCTGCGGTAGCTTATAAATAATATGTCTTGTACCCTTTAATCCAAAGCTCCAACTACTATTATCTTTAGTATAAGCCATGAAATCCTTCTTTCTGTTGCCTTTATCCATCCACTCTCGTCTACAAATCTTATATAATATATTTCCAAGTTCATCCTCATAATAATAATTAGCTATAGTCTCCTTGTGATAATCAAAATTTTGTTTTGCCGGTAAGTCACATTTTGTAGAAGTTTCAGGTTTTTCTGTTTCAATTTCAATATTATATTTTGCACTTAAAAATTTCATCCCATTGTGGAATCCCTCAATTCCTTCTTTATACGAGGCGGCAGCTAAAATATCACCTTTAGCTCCACAACTAAAGCAGTTCCAATACCTTCCACTGCTTCCTGGCACAATGGCTGCACTTGGATCCTCATCTTTATGACTATGTGCACTTTTATTAAAACAAGTAAATTTTCTATTTTTATTTTTGCTACTATGTTCCATTACATATTCTTTTAAATGGTCCTGTATTTCACTAATACATTTTTGTGTAATTTTGATTCCCATAAAAAACCCCCTAATTACTTTTGTACGGCTTAGATCACTAAGCATTATCTCTAGGATAAATCCCTGAAAAATAACAAGAATTGTGTTTGTATTACACTTTCAGTAAACATATATGACCTTGTGCTGGAGATTTGCAGCAAAATCATTAAATTATTACTAAAAACTTTTAATAATAGTAATATTGTAAATAAATAAGAAATATGTAATTAGCTTAGTTCATTGATTTATAAGGCTTTATCAGTAATTCACTTATTGAATTACAAATTTATCATGGGGGTATTCACTGTAGAAGAGTTTTAAAAGTTCAAATTTCATTTTTAAAGACAATTTTTGTACTTATATTAATAAGGTTTTTTTGTTTTTTTGTAATATATATATATATTTATGTTTCAATGTAGATTTCTTAGGGGATTGCGAGAATTACATGAGGTGGTAATAAATTAAAAAAAACTGTAATGAAACGGTAATTAGTAGTAAATTCATGTTGCACATAAAATCCTCCGTGAAGAATTATATTGCAAATAAATTTGATAGATTATGTTATAATTTTTAATATTTAAAACTTATGTTATAATTAATATATATAATTGTAATATATGGAAAAAAATTATAAATAATGTGAAAAGGAGTATTTGAATGAAAAATAGAAATGAATTATTGAAAACTTA
Source organism: Clostridium sp. (assembly GCF_036569345.1). Taxonomy (GTDB): domain Bacteria; phylum Bacillota; class Clostridia; order Clostridiales; family Clostridiaceae; genus Clostridium_AD. The sequence continues at coordinate 47,596 of NZ_DATCQT010000190.1, read as the reverse complement.
TATTCAAATTGCAATTTTTGGATTTCTATGCTTAAGTGTAGGTTTGAATAATGTTGCTGGCTTAAGCTTAACTATTCTTTTTTCAATATTGTATTTATTTATTGAAAACAAAAGGAACGAAGGGATGGAAGACATCGGTTTTATTCGAAAAAACATTTTATCTGATATAAAAAAATATTGGTGGTTAATTTTGATTCCTGTTGTTTCGTGTATTGTATCAGTTAGTTTGTCTAAATTTGTCCTGCCAGGGTTCTACTTGTCTCTTTTAGACACAAAACCGATGTTATCATTTGATAAATCGTTTTTACAGATACCTAAATTATTGATTTTAGCGTTTGCTGAGGAAATAGCATTTAGAGGTTTTTTTCAGACTAAGCTTTGCAATATTATTAAACCAATTTGGGCTATCATCATTACTTCATTATTTTTTGTCATAGCAAATTTTTCGGGTGGCTTCACTTCAGCTCTTATTTATATCTTGTTTTTTATTTTTATAGATAATATTATTTATGGCGTGATTTATCAAAAAACTAAGAATATTTACACGTGCACTATTTCACATTTTTTAGCAAATATCATTGGGACATTTATTCTTTTACTTATTTGATTAAACATAGGGAGTATGAGAGAACTCTGTAGAGTTTTCACTTATTTTTTTGTTTAAGAAAGGTAGCACATGGTATATACTAATAGTATAAGAAAATGATTAAAGTTAAATGAAAATATTTTTGAAATAAAGAATTTATATAAAATGGAGTGATATTAATGGGATTGCCGATAAATATAGAACAACTTTTTAATGGAACTACCATTGAATGGGAAAGAATTGAATTTAAAAAAGGATGGAATCCAAATGAAATAATGCATACTATATCAGCATTTGCTAATGATATAAACAACTGGGGTGGTGGATATATTGTTGTTGGTGTTGACGAATTTAATGGTAGACCAACATTACCACCGGATGGTGTAGAGGCAGATCATATAGATAAGATACAAAAGGAACTATTGAACTATTGTCATTTACTAAAGCCTGTATACTTTCCAATTTTAGAGCCATTAATATATAAAGGTAAACATATTTTAGTGATATGGGTTCCTGGTGGACAAAATAGACCATATGAATGTCCTAAAGATTTTTATGGAAAATATAAAGAATATAAATACTATGTAAGACATTTTTCTAATACAATAGAAGCAAAAGATACTGAGAGACGGGAGTTATATAATTTAGCAGGGAATATACCATTTGATGACAGAGTTTGCTATAACGCGGAGATAGAAGATTTGAAATTAAACTTAATAAGAGAATACTTGGGTTCTGTTAAAAGTGATTTATATGACCGTATAAATGATATTCCTAAAGAACTATTATGTAGACAGATGAATATTGTAGAAGGTTCACAAGAGTATATAAAACCTAAAAATATAGGAATTCTTATGTTCAGTAATAATCCACAAAAATTCATGCCTATGAGTCAAATTGAACTTGTATACTTTGAAAACACATCTGCTGATGATGTTTTTATTGAAAAAACTTTTACGGGACCTATACATGAGCAAATAATAGATACATTAAAATATATAAAAAACTCAATTATAAAAGAAAAAATAATAAAATTACCAGATGAAGCTGAAGCTATTAGGGTCTTTAATTATCCTTATGCTGCTTTAGAAGAAGCTATAGTTAATGCTGTATATCATAGAAGTTACGAAGTAAGAGAACCTATAGAGATAAGAATAGATGCAGAAAAAATAATTATATTAAACTATCCAGGACCAGATAAATCTATTAGAAAATCTGATATAGATTCCGGTAAAGTTGTGGCTAGAAGATATAGAAATAGAAGAATTGGGGAGTTTTTAAAAGAATTAAAACTTACCGAAGGAAGATCTACAGGAATCCCTAAAATAATAAAATCAATGGCTACAAACAATTCACCACACCCAATATTTGATACAGATGAAGATAGAAGTTATTTTTTAGTGGAATTACCTATAAATCTATATTTTAATGATGAAAATAAATATCAAGATAAGGCCCAAGATAAGGCCCAAGATGATGTTTATTTACAAGAATTAAAAGTTTTAGGGCTAAATGAAACTGAATTGAAAATACTTCAAATGCTTAAAACAAGCATAATATCTAAAAGGCAAATTGCATTTAATTTAGGATATAAATCAATAACAGGAAATATAAAAAAAGCTATACGAAATCTATTAGATAACAAATTAATTGAATATACAATACCGAATAAATCAACTAGTAAAAATCAAAAGTATAAATTAAGGTAATAATTGGTATAATTTTCAGGGTATTTGTCTAAAAAACTTCATACCAGTTTTTATATAATCGAAAATCATCAAATTCGATTCGCTCCTAAAACCGCCAAGTTATGTGAATGAACTGTATTTATATTACGAATCAAGATATTTTATTCTGAGGCAGGTATTTCTGCCTCTTTTAGGGTTCCATCTACATATTTTTGCTTAATTGATCCATATTTAATTCAATACAATTTTTAAAAGACATTTGTTTTTCAAATGGCTCCAGGCTACAGAGAAGTTTATAAAAAGTATATTATGCTAAGTAAGGGACTAGCTTTAGGTGATGGGCTTTATCAGATGACTCCAAAAAACTATATTTACTCTATGAGATGTGGTGTTAAAGGAAGTCAATTATTTAATAATGCAGAAATAGATGGGGATGATTTACACAGAATATTGCTAGCAATAGCAAATTTATTCGAATATCTTAATACAAAATATGGTGAGGATGAAAAATTAAATGAGGAAGGTGCGTAATATGACTAAGACTCTGTATGATCCAGCTGTAGAACAAGGAGGGAAAGAAAAAGGGATGGAAGAAGGAGCTATTAATGCTAGAGAAGAAATGGTAAAAGAAATGTTGTTAGATGGAGAAAGTATTGCAAAAATTAAGAAGTACTCTAAGCTAAGTGAGGAAGAAATAACAAAAATACAAAATAAAATAATGCAATAGAAATATCATAAAATAATAGAAAATACAATGAACCTATACATCAATAATGATGTGGGGATTTTTTGTTGTAAAAGTTAGATTTAGTACTAATGTTTGAACGCTAATATTTTAAAGAATATTTTACAAAATTGAATAGATTTATTCTATTGAGAAAAATTTTAAGCATATTATGTTAAACTGTGATATGGTTAATAAATTCGGGACGTTCTTTGCAAACAAGAGCACAGATGCTCATTTTGATAACGATCATCTATATGAGTTTTACTAAACTCAGTCCCACCTTGTTTGAAGCATCGATAGATCTGCAGAAAGATTGACTTAACAAATGATATATTAGAGGGATGTGTAAAATTAATGTCAAAATGTTTGTTATGCAATAAGAAAATAAAAATCCATAGAAGTTGCCAGGCTTTGAATGCCGAAATATGTTCTACTTGTTGTGGTACAAAAATAAATAAAGAGATTAAATGTACTGACGATTGTGGTTACTTTATTGAAAGTATCATTAAAGAAAATAAGAAAAGCATTATGAAATTAGTAAAAGAATCTTTTAATGAAGTTTATCCAGATTTGTTTCAAGAAGAAAAAGTTTTAGATGTTGTAGGACCGTTTGAAGTATTTTTATTACAAGATTATTATAAAAATCGTGAGGTTAACGATGAGTTTTTATTTGAGTGTTTCATGAAGATGTATTACTCTCTAGAGGGTAAAGGAGAAATTTATATTTACAATACTTATGAATTTAAAATAATTGATGAGTTTAAAAAAATTGCTGTTGACACCAAAACAGATATTGAATTACAGAAGAGAATATTGCTAAGACTCATGAAATCTATAGAGCAAATGACTGGTGGAATGTTTCGTAATAGAATGTATTTTGAGTTATTAAGAGGTCAGTTTACTGGTACAGTAAATATCGCGCCTATGTTTGATCAAGAGTAATACAATATATTTAACTACTATAAAAATCATATAATGAATTGTATCATTAGATTATAAAGGTGGGAGAAATAATGAAAAAAGAAATTCCAAAGGATTTGATAATTAAATCAAAGTTTTATTCATCAAGAATGATTATAAAAGAAATATATTGCACTAATGCCAACTGTGAGTGTAGGCAGGTTACACTTAAATTCTTGAAAATAGATGAAGAAAATAATGAAGACAAAATAATTTTTAGTGTAACATTAAACATTGATACCCTTAAAATACTAGATAAAATTAGCTATGATATGTCTGTTAAGGCTGATCAGATAATAGCTGAGTTTATAACTGATTTTGATTTGTTAATAAAGGATAGATTTAATAAAAATGATAGAATAAGCAAGGGACTGGAAGAGGAAACCATTGTAAAACCTATTAGTCAGAAAGCAATAGACCTTACATTGGATGGAAGTTGTGTATCTTTTGATGAAATATTTGACAATGTGGAAATAATCAACTTCAGAGATAAAAAGAGCAATTTAATTTATATTCAGGATCAATATTGTATGAATCCTAAGTGTCCTTGTAATGAAACATTTATTTCTTTTATAGTAGTTAATGAAGTGGATGAAACTGGTGAAAATGTTTTTACATTAAGATACAGTTTAATGAGTGGAAAATATGATGTTGAATCTATGGTATGTGATGATAATTATATGAATGATATATTAAAGTCATTTAAAAAAGAAGAAAAACAAATACGGGAAAATTTAAAGAAACGGTATAGGGACATGAAAATCATCGGTAAGCAAATATATAATGAAAACAAGATGAATACAGTGCCACGAATATCTAGGTTGCAAGTAGGAAGAAATGATGTGTGCCCTTGTGGAAGTGGCAAGAAGTATAAAAAATGCTGTGGGCGATAACGCAAGAGCAGAAGAATATGGTTAGAAAAGTAAGGGAGCAGTATTTTATAAGGAGCATGGCAGATAATCTATGGTGAAGGTGGGAGAATTAAAACATAATGAAATTTAAAAGCAACGAAAAGATAAAGAATTTCTTATCAGATTTCAATAAGTTTGTAGATTATATATGCACAAAAGATGTAACAATAGGAAAAGCTACTAAATATATATCAAAAAAGTTTTTATTCGAAATGAATGAAATAATGAGTATTAAACAACAAGACATTACAGTTAATAGTACTCAAACATCATATCCTATGCTTTATTTATTTTATAGATTGGCAGTAGAAAGCAAATTATTTACTGAATTAAAAATAAAGGGTGGTAAATTAGCATTAAAACCTACAGAAAGAGTTGAGGTTTTCAAGCAGTTAAATGAGTTAGAGAAATATATTTTTTTGTTAGAAGTATTATGGGTAGATTGTGACTTTGAAAAACTTGAATTTCAATCTTATAATCGTTTAGAAGCAATGAAAGTTGCTATAGGAATGGAAAGGGTTGTTGGAAAAAAAGCAAATAAACGGTTTTTAATAAATGAATTTGTAAGGGATATAAGCACCATATTATTATATTTATCTTATTTTGGAGTTATGGATGTTATGGAAGATGATCAAATGAAATTGAAATATAGTATATCGCAAATTTTCTATGTGAAGGAGGTTATAATAACTCCAGTGGGCGAAAAGATAATTAAAATATTAGATAAAAAAAGAAATTTAACAGAGTGGAATATTAGCCACAGAAAAGAATATGGCGAATGGAATGTAGAATTTGATGAAGAATTTTTTATTCCATTCAAAGGTATATTTGATGATGTAGAGCTAGAAAAAACACTACCTAGAAAGAAAATTAAGTTTAAAGAAGGGATATATACATTTAAGGTATCACTAGATAAAAATACTTGGTCAAAAATACAATTATCTGCACATGATACTTTAGATGAGTTGCATATTTTAATTCAAAATGCATTTGAATTTGATGATGACCATATGTATTCATTTTTTATGGACGGAGAACCATGGTCAAAAAATTCATTTAAATGTCCTTTTGATAACGAAGGCCCTAGTACAGATGAAGTGGAAATTGGAGAGTTAGATTTAATAGAAAAACAAAGTTTTCTATATATATTTGATTTTGGTGATGAGTGGCGATTTAATATAGAAGTTATCGGGGTTCAAAATGAAGATATTAAAAATTTCCAGGGGAAAATAATTGAAATCAAAGGGGAATCACCTCAGCAATATCCGTATGATGAGTGGTAATTATATTTACTCGAATAAGGAGATATTAATGCTAGAGAAGAAATGGTAAAAGAAATGTTGTTAGAGGGAGAAAGTATTGCAAAAATTAAGAAGTACTCTAAGCTAAGTGAGGAAGAAATAACAAAAATACAAAAAAATAATGCAATAAACCGACAATTAATATTTATACTTAAGCAGAACTAGCATAAGTAAGGATCAGTAATATGGTGCTTATCCAAATTGCCAGACACTGTCCGGCGAATTAGGGTGGTCAAATAATAGTGAATTAGCATTTTTCTTATATAAATGCAAAAACGATAATTGTAAATTGTGGACAAGTATATTTTTATCATAATATTGTGGATAAAATGGTTATTGACCCAGTGTAAATTGTGCATAAGTTGCATTTCTAATTTTTCAACAGCAAAAAGGGAATTCAATAAAATGAATTCCCCTTTAATATATTCGTATATTCAATTTTAAATTAAGTAGGGTATAGTAATTTATTTTAATTTAAGTTATTTTTCTTTGTCTTATCACATATCCTAAAGACCTCTTATTTATAAAATGCTACTACCCTCTAAAAACTCTGAAGATTTAATTTTATACATTGGACTATCCCCTTTCTATTAGCGATTACTTTACTTTATCTAATGAAAGTTAATATCTGTGTGGAATTAATTCCACTTCTTGTACTAAGTTAATTCTGTTTCTTTGTTTATAAACTAATGATAACACGGTAATTGATATTTGTAAAGACTTATTTTTAATTAATAATAAATATTGATAATATTTTGTAAAACAAGAGACGTAATGTTATATGTATAAAGTACAAAGAGACAACACTATTGAGGAAGGTAATATAGATGAAAACTAAACAAAAAATAACATTTATAATGATACTTGTTTCCATTATAATCATTCTTCCATCAATTAAGCCATTCTACAATCAAGCGATGAATAGAGAATTTATAGAGAATGTCGGGAGTAATGCACTTTCAGCGAATATTAAGATTGTTCAACTTAAATATAGTAACGGTGGAAACAGCAGTTCCATAGCTGTTTCAGCTGGAGGTAGTGGAGTGATTATCCGTAAGGAAGACAATAGGTACTTTGCACTAACGGCCAAGCATGTGATTTCTGAATTGGATGATGTAGATAAAACTCAAATCGTCGTTATGGGATATGATGAGCTGGACTTTAAAGATACACTAAATATGGGAGGAGAATATAAAGGAATAGCGAACTATTACATGCAATTTCCTGAAATAACAGTGGAATACACGGACGCAAAATATGATTTAGCTTTGATTAGTTTTATGAGTGATAAAGTCTACACCACTTTATCATTGGCAGAAGATATCCCTAAATATGGGGATAAAGTAGCATCTATGAGTAATCCATATGGTAAAAGAAACATTATTACTGCAGGAAAACTAGGAAGTAAGAAATTTTGGACCTATGTAGATAAAGCAGGAAAAATAAAATATCCAATTGTAAAACATTCAGCTATAATATCTGGAGGAAGCAGCGGCAGTGCTTTACTTAATGAAAACTTGGAGATTGTGGGTATAAATTTAGGGGGTAATGAGAAGTTATTTCACCAGTTTACTTCTGGGATGGCGATGCCAATTGATCGAATCCATGATTTTTTAAAAGAATGGGAAAATTAAATTTTGGTATATCCCATACAATTTAGCAGAATTTATATCAATAACTTCATTAAAAAAGTTGCTGAATTGTATCAAAATCATAGTTATAGTAGTGAAAGAGGGAGTAGCAAGAATAAACTTAGAATCTATAAAAGAAATAGATAACATAGTCCCAATTCAAACAGGAACTAGACTTGTAACTTATAAGGGTGATGGTGTTGTAACCGGTGTGAGGGGATTAGAAGTGGGGATTTTAAATGTTATGGTGAATTTATAAGTAGAAGTTTTTTAGGTAATAGAACATAAGGTGTGAGCTATTATGAAAGAAATATATGTGATGGAATTGTAAAGTACGCATAAAAATGATAAAATAAAACAAAGATAGAAAGTAGGTGTAACGGTTGATAAACACTGAAAATGAACAACGGGTAAAGTTAGATGAGATATTAAAGTCGCTGTTTGCAGTATCAAAGAAAGTACTAATTACAATGATGAATAGCTTATTCAAAGAAGATTTTGATGCTGAAATGACAGAAATAACATTCGAAAATAATGAATTTGTTTCAGATGATTACGATATAATACGTGGTGATTTGTTTTTAAAGATTTCTAAGGGGAATAAACCATATCATTATCATATAGAACTTCAAACTAAAAATGATGCAACTATGGTAATAAGAATGTTTGAATATGGATTTAAAAAAGCAAAGGAACTAGCAAAATATAAGGTAGATGATACAGAAGAAATAGTTATATTTATTCCAAAGCAATTGGTGATATTTGTTGAGCAGAATAGAAATATTAAAGATGAATTAAAAATGAAATTAATCTTCCCAAATGGACAGGAAATAAAATATGCTGTGCCAACAATGAAATATTGGGAATATAGTGACATTGACATTATGCAAGATAAAATATATCCACTGCTTCCATTGCAAGTATTCAAACTTAGGTACAAAATGGAACAAATAAAAAAGAAATATGGTGAAGGAAGTTCTGAAATAAAAGAAACTATTATGGAAGCCAAAAGGATATCAGAAACAATATCTAAAGAAGGAAGTCAATTATTTAATAATGCAGAAATAGATGGGGATGATCTACACAGAATATTGCTAGCAATAGCAAACTTATTCGAATATCTTAATACAAAATATGGTGAGGATGAAAAATTAAATGAGGAGGTGCGTAATATGACTAAGACTCTGTATGATCCAGCTGTAGAACAAAGAGGGATAGAAAAAGGGATAGAAAAAGGAATAGAAAAAGGAGCTATTAATGCTCGAGAAGAAATGGTAAAAGAAATGTTGTTAGATGGAGAAAGTATTGCAAAAATTAAGAAGTACTCCAAGCTAAGTGAGGAAGAAATAACAAAAATACAAAATAAAATAATGCAATAAAACAATACAAAATACTGTAGATTAATTTCTGCGGTATTTTGTACTTAGTGGTTGATATTGATAAGGATGCTACAACTAGTGTAAAAAAATCGAAGTAACTTAAATTTTCTCGTTATATTTGAAAAAACTTGTAATAACCACATATCCAAGTATCACTTGAAATAAGGATATATAGCTTGAACCATACCTAAAGAAATAATGTAATGGATATGATATTATTTCTCGTAAAAATTGACTCTTACCTAAAAACCAGACATTTGTAAGAGAAAAATATAATGATGGTATTCCAACTAAAATTAATTTTGGAAAATTAATTTTCCACATTCCCTCTTTTCTGAATTCACTTAATAAATGTTCTAACCCCAAAATCAACCCAATACATACACCAAGAAGCAAATTAATGACTAAATAGAAATACATAGCAGATTCAAATCTTAAGTGTGAATCTAAATATAATTTTTCGACATACTCCCTTAGAATTATCATGAAGAATATTAATATAATGAAAATTAAATATTTTAACCAAGATTTCATTTTCATAGTTGCCCCCTAAATTAAATTCTGATATGCAATTTTTTAAAAGTGTTTACTAAATTATAGTTTATCTATACACTAATAATAACATAAATTTCAAATATAAGGGATTGGAAAAGTTATATTAAAAAATAATGGTGTTTTTTCAGAAGGGGCCAGTTTCACAGATTTTAGCTTTAATACTGATTAATATTTAAAATAACAACAAAGACGTCGTAATTGTAATGTTATAATAAGGAAAATATAATATATATAGGAGAGATTAATGTGAAAAAAATAATATTAATTATTATGTTAACAACTATATTGACAGGGTGTTCAAGTGAAAAACAGGCAGTAAGAAATGCTCAACTTAATAATAATCAAGAACAGACAAAATCAGTAATTACAGAGCAAAGTGCTAAAGATACTAATAGTAAAGCGTTTTCTAGTTTGCTTAAAAATATGGATATTAGTAAGAGTTTATTTAAAAAAGGATATTACGATTATAACGGAACTATAAATAATAATATTAAAATTCAAATGAGTATATATAAGCAAGACAGAGAGATAGTTGGGACATATTTTTATGAAAAGCAGGGGAAGGAAATTAAACTAAAAGGGAAGTCGGATGAGAAAGATATTATTTTATATGAATATGATGCGGCAGGTAAAAATACGGGTATATTTATGGGGACAATGAAAACTGTTGATAAAATTGAGGGAAAATGGGTAAGTGCTGATAATAAAACTAGTTATCCATTTACATTAACACTTAAAAGTAACATTGTGGCAGACGTATATGGGAAAAGATATGCGGTAGCGTTGAATACTAAAAGTGACAAAGATGTTGAGGATTTCGCTCGCAAAATTCAAAGCTATGTAGTAAATGGAGATAAGCAGCAATTAGCTGAGCAAATAAAATACCCTATAAATGCTAAAATTAATGGTAAAGTTGTAAATATACAAAGTAAAGAGTATTTTATTAAGAATTATGATCAAATTTTTTATCCGAATTATAAGATAGCAATTAGTAATTCCTTTACAAAAAATCTATTTGTAAATTATCAAGGGATAATGTTTGGCCAGGATGAATTTAATATTTGGATTAATGAGGTGACTCCTACTGGTGGGATTCCTAAATTACTAATAACGGCTATAAATAATTAAAATGTGAATTTGTGTCAACACTGTTGACACAAATTCAATACTCTTACTTAAGCAGAGTTAGCAAATTTTTATTATCTTAACTTAAAAGTTCTAGGAGCTAATTTATAAGTTAAAATAAGCGCCACTGGCATATATAAAATGGTTACTATTAGCACACCTAGTGTAAAGAAGTATGAAGAAGTATGAATTTGAAGGCAACCATAACATACCAAATACATTACTACAGTTATGATTGTAAATGATGGACTTTCTACCGTTAGTTCTGCAGTATACGGCTGTAGTACATAATACATAAATAAATGATGTATGGAAAAAAAACAGGATAAGCAAATTATACATAAAAACAATGGTATTAAGCTAATAAGCCTAGAACTAGACCCATTTGCAACTATAACACCAGCTATAGCTAGACATAAAGCTATGGCAGGCACTATATTAAGGAGAATAGTCATCTTAAGTCTTGTTGTGAAGTTAGTTAAAATTATATTACCTTCACGATAATAATGGTATCTTAAGAGGCTTATATCACAATTATAGAACATAGCCTTGCAAATTGTGTCTCCCGTTGACATGAGGTACATTATGAATACTAGAAATGGCGTACTCCTCCCAATTATATCCGGTATAAGTAACCTAGTACTCGGAAAAAACAGAATTATACAAATACAAATTAAAAATATAACACCTATAGTCGTAACTATTGCTTTTATCGGAGATACCAAAATTCTTCTATGACGAAGGAAGAACAATGAATTTAAATATTCATAGCCTTGTTTCTTATCATAAATCTTTGTGATTAAGTCTTTTTTATTCATTTTGGTTTCATCTAGTTTTACACTTTCAAAATTTAAATCCGCCTCAAAGTTCTCCATTCCAAATAGCTTATCTCTAGTTAACATGAATTTTGATATTTGGGGGTATTTATTATATTTCCATAGATATATGAAAGAAACTGCTCCCAAAATTAATAGTGGAATTATTATATAAATATTAAATAGTATAAACTGAAAATTAATAGTTATTCCAAGTACAGGTAAAACATAGCTAGCTGCAAGTCCTCCCAGTAGTGCCGAGAATATAAATATGGATTTCTCTGCAAGTATCATTCCCGTCTTTTCATATGTATAGAGATGTAGCCAACCACTCATAAACCTGAACGCTATTAATTCAATTATAAGAACTACAGCCTTAAGTGGTGAAAATCCAAGCATTAATCCCATAACAAGCATAGGAAAGAGAAAATATATAAATTGTGTTAATCTTATATATATTATTTGGCCAAGATAGTATTTTCTAGGGTCGACTTTCATTAGGTTTATCATATAAAAGGCTGACATATTATTAATATCAAAAACAGTAGATTCCATCAGTGATCCCAAAATAAAACTTAAAAAGAAAAATATATGTAGGAATTCAGGTAAAATTGGTGATGAAGTGCCCGCGATAAAAAGTGAGGGCAAAATAATCATAAATCCAAGGTACAGGAACTTCTTAAAAAAAGTACATAGTAATTCCCAAACTTCAGAAATAATTCCCATAATAACTATAGAGTGTGTTTGCTTTCCAACCAAAGGAATTCTCTTAAGAAAATATATAGATATGTTAGCATTCTGAGTGAAGGAAACCTTAAAGCTATTTACAAAGGTTCTAACCATTGGTTTCCCCCTTCAACAGCTCCATAATCTTCTCTTCAAACTCAAGACCCTTTATAACAGTAGTATCTATTTCTTTTAAAATGCCGTTATTTAATATTACTATTTCGTCGCATAAGTCTGTGGCAAGCTGCAAAATGTGAGTAGAGATAATAATAATGTGTTCACTTTTCATTTTCTTCAATAAATTTTTAATCTCAAGAGCAACGATCACATCAAAGGAAGTCAAAGGTTCATCTAGTAAGATTGTAGGGGGCTTAGTTATTAAAAGACAAACCATTTGTAGTTTGTTTTTCATTCCATGAGAATATCCCTTTATCAATCGGTATCTGTCACCTTCATTTATTTTAATAATATCAAAATACTCATCTATGCTAAGTAAATCTTTAATTTTATCCTTGTTAATATCGATATAAAACTTTAAGAACTCTTGCCCTGTTAGAAACTCTGGTAGAACAGGATCAGAAAATACATACCCTACCTTTGAGTAATCTATGTCCTCTTCAATATGTCCTTCTTCAAGCATCATTACCTTACCATTTTCAAACTTAAGATCACCGCTTATACAGTTAAAGAGGGTGGTTTTTCCTGCTCCATTACGTCCCAGTAGTCCATAGATTTTACCTCTTTCAAAAGTAAAGGATACCTTTTTCAGCACCTGGTTTTCACCATAATCTTTTTCGATGTTTTGGAATACTAATTTCATGTTTATTCCACCCCACTATTTACGTTCTATTATATAAAATAACATTACTATATAAATTAAATCATAACAATAAGAATTAATTGGTAAATAAGGGGGTGAGCATACTTATGTTAAAATTTATAGGAGGGATAACTTAATAATTATCTTCAGTAGGGGCAATAACACTATACATAACACGTTCTCTTGGTTTTGCAAGTAAAGGATTTACGGTGTTATCCCATTTAGTAAAATGTTTAGTTTTTTTATGTTCTTCAACAGCCACTTCATTTTTATAGACTTCATATAACATAAAACTATTTGAGTCATCTTTATTTTGTAGCACATCAAAACGTATAATTCCTTCTTCTTTTATTGAATTTTTCTGATTTTCTATGGTTGCCTCTATAAATGTTTCTATACATTCATCTTTTACAGTTATGGTTGCGCTTTTAATTATCATTATACATACCTCCAAATTAATTTAAACTATGTGTTTTCTTAATATAGGGTGCAATTTTTTACTGAATTATATTTTATTTATATACTAACTATAACATAAATTAAATATTTAAGAATACTTTGTACTGGGTAAATTACTTATAGCAGGATTTCTTTAAATAGTGTTGAATACTTATATATAAAGTACTTATGAAAAGCTTCAATTTCTATATAATTTTTAATAGTTTTACACTAATAACCGAATGTATTAGAATCAAAGATATAAAAACTATGGAGGTCTGTAAAATGGATAAAATAAAATTAGGAAGAACAAATTTAATGGTCACAAGAAGTGGTTTTGGAGCATTACCAGTGCAGAGGGTGTCTTTTGAAGAAGCCAAAAATATTCTACGAAAAGCATATGATAATGGAATAAACTTCTTCGATACTGCAAGAGCATATTCTGATAGCGAAGAAAAAATAGGATATTCCCTTTCAGATGTAAGAGATAAAATCATAATTGCAACTAAAAGCCATGCAACAGATAGGAAAAGTCTACTTGAGCATTTACAAATAAGTCTAAAAAATCTGAAAACAGATTATATAGATATTTATCAATTACATAACCCTGATGTACTGCCTGATCCTAAGGATCCAGAAGGTCTATATGCAGGTCTTTTAGAAGCTAAGCAAAAAGGTCTTGTTCGTTTTATAGGAATTACAAATCATAAATTGAAGAATGCAATGGATGCTGCCGCTTCAGGATTATATGACACTATACAATTTCCCTTATGTTCTTTATCTTCTGAAAAAGATTTATTGTTAATAAACGAATGTAAAAAAAGAAATGTGGGACTAATTGCAATGAAGGCACTCTCCGGAGGTCTATTAACTAATGTTGCCTCAGCCTTTGCATTCCTAAGACAATATGATAATCTTGTACCAATATGGGGAATACAAAGAGAAACTGAATTAGATGATTTTATTTCCCTTGAGAAAAATCCTCCATTATTAGATGAAGTCATGTGGGAAAATATTAAAAAGGATAGAATTGAATTTGCAGGAGATTTCTGTCGTGGTTGTGGGTATTGTCTTCCATGCCCTGCTGGAATTGAAATTCCTACAGCTGCTCGAATGTCACTTCTTCTTAAAAGGGCTCCTTATCAAGGATTCCTAGAGGATAGTTTTAAAGAAAAAATGGAACTTATAAATAATTGTATAGAATGTGGACACTGCAAAAATAACTGTCCTTATAAGCTCGATACTCCTAATCTTTTAAAAAGAGAACTTAAAAACTACACTGAATTTTATGCTAAACATAAAAATGCTTAAACAAGCATCACAAAAATTTTCACTAAGAAAAGGCATCTGTTTGGTCAGTTGCCTTCTTTCCGTCCTAGCCTTGCATATAATAGAAGTAGTTTTAAGCAATAGAATGTCAATTAGGAAAAGGAGCACGTTTAAGAATGAACGCTTTTAAGCAATTAAGAGACGGTTATATAATTAGCCATGTAAACCATATTAAGTTTCCTATAGTTACTTCAAGCAATATAATCAGAAAAAAGGTTACTTTTTCTGGAAGAGTACAAATGGTAGGATTTCGCTTTGAAATATATTGTATTGCAGAAAGAATGAAATTAACGGGATGGGTGAAAAACTTAGAAGACGGAAGTGTGGAAACAGAATTACAAGGGGAAGAGTCGCAAATTTATTTTCTGGTCAATAACATGAAGTCATTGAAACGAGCATATGTAAAGAATATGACTATGCGTGATGTGCCTATAAGCGCAGGTGAGAAAAACTTTACAATATTAAGATAAAAAATAAATAATGATTTTTAATTTTAAATATATAAAACATCTTATTATTTTTTTATATGTGTGAAAGGAGGGTTACTAAAATGAATAAAATTACAATTGTAACTGATAGTACATGTGATTTAGACATAAATTTAATGGCAGAATACAACATAAAGTTTGCTCCTATAACTGTAGACATAAATGGAGAAGTATATCTAGATAAAATTAATATAGATAGTACTACTTTTTTTGAAAAAATAAAGGGAAAGAACATTTATCCTAAAACTGCACTTGTACAACCCTATGCTTTTGAAAAAATGTTTGAAAAAGAGCTAGCCGAAGGGAATGATATATTATGTATAACCCTTTCAGGAGAGCTTAGCGGAACTAATAATTCTGCGCATATAGCAAAAGATAGTATGGAAAGTGATAGGATACATATAATTGACTCTAAAACAGTAACTATTGCGTTAGGTTTTCTAGTAGTTGAGGCTGCAAAAAAGGTTAGAGAAGGTAAAAATATAGCTGAAATAATAAGTTATATAAACAAATTAATATTAAGGCAAGAATCAATTATTTATTTAGATACAATGGAAATGCTTAAACGAGGTGGAAGAATTTCTCCAGCAAAGGCGGCTATAGGAGGGATGTTTGGTATAAAACCTATTCTCTCTATAAAAAAAGGTTTGCTTGAGCCAATTGATAAGGCTAAAGGCAGAAAAGCAGCAGTCAAAAAGATAGTGGAATATATAAGAAGTAAGAACTTAGATACAGCTTTTACAATAATGGTGGCATATTCAGGAGATAAAATAGAATGCGATAAATTAGTCAAAATATTATCTCAAGAATTCAATATAACAGATCTTATGATAGGAGAAATTGGACCTTCTGTTGGATCACATAGTGGGCCAGGCGCATTAGCTGTATTTTTTATAAGTAAATCATAAACCCTTTAAAATTAGGAAACGAAATGGTATAAAATATCAAAACGAAGTTAAAACTCAATAATAAATTAAAAGGAGCTAATATGGAATTTCAAAAGTCAGTTATTGAACTTATAAAGATGAGGAAATCAAGCAGAACATTTGATCAAACAAATATTAAAAGTATAACCCTTAAAAGTCTAGAGGATTATATTACAAAAATTAATGAAGAAACAAAATTAAGGGCTAGGTTTATACTTACTCAAAGTAATGATAATGATGGTAGGAAAGTAAAAAAATTAGGGACATATGGGATTATAACTGGTGCTAATTCATTTATCATTGGAATAGTAGATAAAGAAGAAAAAGATGCACTTGAATTTGGGTATTTATTTGAAAAAATTGTGCTCTTCGCAACGGATTTGGGGCTTCAAACATGTTGGCTCGGTGGAACTTTTAATAAGGGTAATTTTGAACAAAATATTAATTTACTCGATAATGAATTTATACCCATTGTTTCTCCAGTAGGAACAAAAAAAGAAAAGCCTAGAGTTTTTGAATCAGCTATGAGAGCAGTTATTGGTGCTAATAAAAGAAAACCCTGGAGTGAATTGTTTTTTGAAATTGATACTTTAGTGCCACTAAATGAAGAGAATGAGGGTGAATATGCTGTTCCATTAGAGATGGTAAGACTTGGACCTTCTGCTTCAAACAAACAACCTTGGAGAATCATAAAGGATAAGAATGCATATCATTTTTTCGTTTGCAGAACAAAAGGATATGGATTAACTGGTTTTGATATGCAAAAAAATGATATTGGTATAGCCAAATGCCATTTTGAGTTATCTGCAAATGAACTTGGGTTAAAAGGCACGTGGGAAAAAATGAAAAATATAAATACACCAAATGACTGGGAATACATTTGTACTTGGTCTAAATAATATTTTTAACAACAAAAAGGGGATTCTATAAAATGAATTCCCTTTAATATATTCGTATATTCAATTTTAATTTAAGTTATTTTCCTTTGTCTTATCACATATCCTAAAGACCTCTTATTTATAAAATTCTACTACCCTCTAAAAAAAAGGGGTCTGGATAGCATAATAAACAAAACTAGAATTAAATATGTGTTTTATTAGTGTAAAAATTACCTTAAAGTGTCATAATAAAATTATACTAGAAGTAAGGAGTGAAGATTATGTCAGGGTATATGCAGTTTATTTCTAATGCTTGGAAAGTATTTGTGGAGCAAGGGGATATGAATAATGAGGTAAGATTAGAAATAGCAGACTCCTGGAAAAGATGCAAGGGATACGGTGTAGATTTTATGAATGGTTGTGGTAATGATGCTTATAGGGTATCTGTAGAATCTAAAATTAAAGAAAATGAAGAACTTGTTTCCGTAGCCCATACTATAATGGAGGATATACATAATATCATAGTGGGTTCTGGATTTGCTTTGTTTTTATCAGATAGAGACGGATATATACTTGATATTGTTGGAGAAAGTAACATTATACAAAAGGCAAATGAGTTGAAGTTTGTAAAAGGAGCACTGTGGTCAGAAAGAACGGTGGGCACTAATGCTATAGGAACAGCTCTTTATTTAGATAAACCTTTACAGACCATAGGGGCTGAACATTATGGCATAAAACAACATTCTTGGACATGTTCTTCAGCACCTATTCATGATGAAGAGGGAAATATAATAGGATGTATAAATATGTCAGGTATCTGTCGTGATGCACACTTACATACTTTGGGGATAGTTACTGCAGCAGCTGAATCTATAAAAAAGCAGCTGGCACTTATTATTTCTTACGATTTATTAAACATAACAGTTGATTCAATTGTTGAAGGTATGATAGTAATTGATGAGAATTTTAATATCAAAAGGATAAATGATAGAGCTGAAAAAATTTTAGGCATAACACAAAATGAAATATTTAAAATGAATATAAAAGAAACATTAAAAGATTTAAATTTTGATAATATGCTATCAAGTTCTAGGCATGCTTATAATAATATAGAATGTGATTTTCACATAAGAAATAAGAGAATAAAATGTATAATAAATGCAGTTGCCATGAAGGTTAATCATAAATTTATGGGTGTAGTTATAACTTTTAGAGAAACTGAGTATGTACATAAGTTGGTTAATAAGGTAGTAGGATATAAGGCAACCTATAAATTTGATAATATTATAAGTGATAATGAAAAAATGAAAAGTGTAATAGAATTTGCAAAGAAAGCTGCGAAAAGTGATTGTAATATACTAATTGAAGGTTCAAGTGGTACAGGTAAAGAGCTAGTGGCTCAATCTATACATAATTATAGTAAAAGGGCACAGGGACCTTTTGTAGCTATAAATTGCGCATCTATACCAAGAGAATTGGTAGAAAGTGAACTTTTTGGATATGATAGAGGCGCATTTACGGGAGCTATAAAAGAGGGGCACCCTGGGAAATTTGAGCTTGCAGATGGAGGAACTATTTTCTTAGATGAATTAGGAGAACTTCCTTTAGATATTCAATCTAAATTATTAAGGGTATTAGATAACAATAAAATTGTTAGAGTTGGTGGAACCTATGAGAAGGATGTAAATGTTAGAATTATATGTGCAACCAATAAGAGGCTAAAGGAAGAAGTAAAAAAGAAAACTTTTAGAGAAGATCTTTATTATAGGTTAAATGTAATGAACATAAAAATTATTCCACTTGTAGAAAGAAAAGAGGATATTGAAGTACTAGCAAAATATTTCATAGACAAACTAAATATAAAAAATAATGATAAAATTAAAATTATGAGTAAGGCTTACATTACAAATCTCAAGAATTATGAATGGCCGGGTAATGTTAGAGAACTTAGAAATTTTATAGAAAGAGATTATTATTCAAGCGAAGGTAATATAATTGGAATAGAAAACTCAGATATAGGAGAAACAAGTAAATGTATAGAAAAAACTAAAGATAAAGAAATTAAAGATCAAGACATTATACCTATAGATGTTTTAGAGAAAGAGAGTATAACAAAGGCTCTTAAATTTTGTCATGGGAACATAGTAAAAGCGGCTCTAATGTTAAAAATAAGTAGATCTAGTATATATAGGAAAATTAAAAAATATAATATTAACAATGTTTAAATAAATATTACGTTTTTAATTGGAATTGATAAATAATTAGATTTAAAGTGTATCAAAATGAGAGTTTAAATATGTAAAATGTCAAAAAGACACACTAATTAATGTGTCTTTTTGACATAATAGTTATTTTTAATGATTTACTTAAGACTTTTTATTTTGTAAAATGAAAAAAATTAAACGATTATCTTAAGCTATAGCTATTCTAAAGCAGTGAGATAAATAATATTTCAATAATATTACCTTGTAATTATTATTTTGGAATGATAATTGCTATATAAGTATGTGAGAAAATTAACAATAAAACATATGATTTTATCATTTAGGAGGAATTTTTATTATGAAAGCAGCATTATGGTATGGAGTAAAAGACGTTAGAGTTGAAGAAATAGAAGAACCAAAAGTTAATAAAGGAAATGTTAAAATTAAAGTAAAATGGTGTGGAATATGTGGATCGGATTTACACGAATATTTAGGCGGACCAATTTTTATACCAGTCGGACAACCTCATCCTTTAAGTGGTAACGTTGCACCAGTTGTTTTAGGTCATGAATTTTCAGGTGACGTTGTAGAAATTGGAGAAAACGTAACTAATATTAAGGTTGGAGATAGAGTTACAGTGGAACCTATTGTAGCTTGTGGTAAATGCCCAGCATGTAAAGAAGGAAAATATAATCTATGCTCATCATTAGGATTCCATGGACTTTGTGGAAGTGGCGGTGGACTTGCTGAATATACTGTATTCCCAGAAGAATATGTACATAAAATACCAGACAGTATGTCCTATGAACAAGCAGCGTTGATAGAACCAATGGCAGTTGCGCTTCACTCTATTAGAATGGCTAATTTTAATACAGGAGATACTGCAATTGTACTTGGTTCAGGTCCAATAGGTCTTGCAACAATTGAATGCCTAAAAGCTGCAGGGGCTAGACTTATAGTAGTCCTACAAAGAAAATCAATAAGACAAGAATATGCAAAAAGAGCAGGCGCAAATGTTGTTCTTGATCCAAATGAAGTTGATATAGCTAAGGAAGTTAAAAAACTTACAGGTGGAGTAGGTGTAGATGTAGCTTTTGAAACTACTGGAGCTAAAATAGGGTTTGATACAGGGATTGATAGTATAAAATACGAAGGAACTATGGTTATAACAAGTATTTGGGAAGGTGATGTAAGCTTTAATCCTAATGTTTTAGTATTCACTGAAAAGAAAATAGTCGGGACATTAGCATATAGGCATGAATTCCCATCGACAATTGCATTAATGAATGATGGAAGAATTAAAGCTGAGGGATATATAACTAAAAAAATAGCTCTTGATGATATAGTAGAAGAAGGCTTTAAAACTTTAACTGGACCAGAAAAGAAGAAACAGGTAAAGATACTTGTAACGCCAGATAAGTCACTTTTATCTGACTGTTAAAAAATCTAGTTAGGCTGAAGTAAAATATTGCAACTAGTATTAGAAAGAAGGTATAGCAAAATTAAATTTTGCTATACCTTTTCTTATTTAAGGCGGTTTAAGGAAGTTAATAGAAAGGGTGGATAACAAAGTTACCTAATAAATACCTTATATTTGAAATATATGTTATATTTAGTATATACATAAAATATAATTTAGTAATTACGTGTAAAGATTATGAAATTAAGTAAGAATAAAGGGGGATTTCAATGATGAAAAAAATCTTATTAGTTACTTTGGTTAGTTCAATATTAATTTTAAGTTTATCAAGTTGTAAATCTAAAACTTTAGAAGATTCACCTATGGTATCAACTTCTCATCAACCCCAAACTAGCGTACAAATAAAAAATCAATCTGTATATGACAATAGTATACTTTCAGCCAACAAATTGATGAATAGCTTTAAAATATCGTCAACTAACACTTCATTTCCTGATGATTATGCTGGCCACTATTTAGATGGTAATGGGATATTGCATGTCAATTTAGTTTCAAATAAAAATCTACAAACTTATAAATCAATTGTTAATAATGATAGTGTAATTTTTTCAATTCAAAAATTTTCACTTAATTCACTTTATGGTATACAAAAATTATTAACTCAGTATATGATAGAATATGAAATAAATTCTATCAGTATTATGGAACAAACAAATACAGTTGATATTAGCTTAAAGGATATTAAGTTTAAAGATGATATTATCAATATAGTTACCAAAGCAGGCTATAATATTAAATGTGTTAAATTTGATGTAAATGCTAAGGGTATACAACCTGCATAAGTAAATATTTTCTAAAATAACATTGCTCACAATGATGTTTCCAGGAAGGCCTTTTATTAATTATTTCTATAATTCAGTGGTATAATTACCATAATAATATAAATATTGCATAAGATTGGGGAGATATAAAATGAAGCTAAATATACTTCATACCAATGATATTCACAGTAATTACGAGAACTTTTCTAAGATAGTAAGCAAAATAAAAGAATTAAAAGATGAAAATACAATAATATTAGATGCAGGTGATTTTGCAGATTTTAAAAGGTTAGAATTGCAGGGAACAGATGGGCTTGCGGCTATAGAGTTATTAGAGTATGCGGGTTATGATGCCATAGCTATAGGTAACAATGAAACTTTTAATGGATACGATACATTAGTTAATATGGCAACAAAATCAAAGGTTCCTTTTCTAAGTTGTAATATTGTTACACTAAAGAAAACTGACGTTGAAGGCGTGAAAAAAAGTATTATATTACATAAAAATAATCTAAGGATTTTAGTTATAGGAACATCACCGGATTTGGGCCCATTTAATGAACTATCTGGTTTTAAAGTTGAAGATTATTTAGAGACAATAAAACAGGAAATAATGCTAAATAAAGATAAGTATGATTTGTGTATAGTATTATCTCATTCAGGAATAGATGCTGATAGAAAAATAGCGGAGCTAGAAGAAGTTAATGTAATAATAGGTGGTCATTCTCATATACTTATGGACAAGCCTGAGACTGTTTGTAATACTATAATTCATACCTCAGGATGTTTTGGAGAACATTTGGGACTTCTAAGAATAGAAATTGATCACACAAAAGTAGAATTATTAGAGGATAAGAATATTAGAACTTACGAATGTTCCTCCAATGACAAAATCAATCAGATATTAAAGGAAAATAAAGAAAAAGCAATAGTAACTCTTAGTAAAAATTTATATAATATTGACGTCGATTTATGGCACGATGTAGTTGAGGAGAATCCTATTACTAATTTATTGGCTGATGCATTGGCAGATGTTTTTAAAACTGATATTGGATTAATAAATAGCGGAGTAATAAATGGTGGAATCAGAAAAGGTGGAGTTTCTCGAAAAAAACTTTTAGAAATATGTCACTCACCATTGAATCCAACATATTTTGAGGTGTTAGGTAAACATCTTAAAGAAGCCCTTCAGAATTCCTTAGATAGTGAATTTTGTTTTATGGAAGGTAAGGGACCGGGGTTTAGGGGCAAATATTTAGGAAGACTTCATGTTTCTAATGCTTTGATAAAGCATGATGGAAGAAGGATAACAAATATTATTATTAATGGTGAAAGTCTTGAGCAGGAGAGATGGTATGGTGTTGCCTCTTCAGATTATCTTCATAGAGGAACTGGATATACTTCTCTAAAAAACAATAGAAATGTAAGATATAACAAAGAATATTTAAGAGATACCTTAAGAGAATACCTATGTAAGAAAGAGTTCGTTAAAAAAGCTTTTAATGATAGATGGATACTAAAAGATATTTAAAATTTCTAGGAGGATAAGAACATGAATAACATGTATGATAAGGTTACAGAATCAGTAAAATATATACAAAGCAAAATGAATTTAAAGCCTAAGGTGGCAATTATTTTAGGCTCAGGACTCGGTGATTTGGTTGATGCCATAGAAAATAAACAATACATTGATTATAAGGATATACCAAACTTTCCTCAATCAACAGTTGAAGGACACGAAGGCAGATTAGTCCTGGGAAAAATAAAGGATGTAGAGGTCCTTGCAATGCAGGGCAGATTTCATTATTTCGAAGGTTATACCATGAAGGAAGTTGCTTACCCAGTGTTCGTGATGAAGCTTTTGGGGATTGAAAAGCTTATAGTAACTAATGCCTGCGGGGGCATAAATACAAGCTTTAAACCAGGAACATTAATGATTATTAATGATTTTATTAATTTAGTTTCTGATAACCCTTTGATCGGAATTAATGATGAAAGATTTGGACCAAGATTTCCTGATATGTCTGAACCATATAAGCTTGTATTAATAGATAAAGCAAAGAAGATTGCTGGCGAAATGGGTATTGAATATAAAGAAGGCGTGTACGCAGGGTTCATGGGACCTTATTATGAAACAGCAGCAGAAATAAGATCAATAGGAAGACAAGGTGCAGATGCTGTTGGAATGTCTACAGTTCCTGAAACAATAGCTGCAAATTATTTAGGCATAGATGTACTTGGAATAGCTTGCATTACAAATATGGCTACAGGTATACAAAAGCAAAAACACTCTCACGCAAGAGTTATTGAAACTGCTAAAAAAGCATCAGTAGATTTATGCAAGTGGGTAGCTAAAATAGTAGAGAATATTGGGTAGTTACTTAAAAAGAGAGATGTCCGAGGACATCTCTCTTCTACTAATATTAAAGAAAATTTATTTGTGTTTTTTTCTTATTTTTTAAAGCTTTTATCAAACGCTATTTCATTAGCAGTTTCGTACTTCACTTTATCTAATTCCTTTTGTGTTTTTTGAACAGGTGTTTTACTTTTTTGATTACTTTTTTTGTCTACATGTGACATTGCAAGAACCTCCTTATATTAATTAAGAATACAAAAAAATATTAGTTTGCCTCTGAATAATAAATATTCTAATATTAATATAACCAAAGTTTTTAAGTGTATGTAAGAAAATTTCAAGTGGTATAATCATTGATTTTTATTTCATAAAATATCATTTCATTTGGGATACTACTATTAGACATCTTTAATGTTATTTTATCCAGATGCTTAAATAGTATATTTAAAAGGAGGAATTTTTCATGAATGAAAAAGGCGATGGACAAAAATTTGTTAATATGGCAAAGGTAGGTAACTTTACTAAACATGCTGTAGAAGATTTTGAAGAAAATATAGTAAATCAAAAGGATTATTTAGAGAAAGTTAAGGAAAATGAGGGGGCTAAGACACCTAACAAGTTTCATTAGCAAGTAGCTAACCGCTAATAATTTGCTGCGAGTCCAGTCAATCCTAAAAAAAGGGAGTTAATTTTATTATGAACTCCCTTTTGTATATAAAAATTTTTACTTTTCTGATAAACGATCAAATCCTATTCCTTTGCCCCATACTGAGATTACTGGCAAAACATCTATAAAGGCATCAGGGTCCGTTTCTGCTATATATCTCTTAATTAACATAGATTCTCTTGGAGAACAGAGTGTTTGAAGTTTTAAGCGTGTTAAGTTCTTATAACCACCTTTTATCTCATAACTGGTAACTCCTCTTTTAATGTTGTGAATTATATATTGAGTTATAGCTTGATGATGATCGCTTATTATCTCAAGCATGACCTTCTTTGAACCAAATCCAAACATCACAGCGTTAATCATATTAACCATTATGATTTGTGAAATAATAGCATAAAGTGCGATATTAGAATTATATACTATAACTGATGATGCAATTAGTGTTCCATCAATACAAAGTAAAATCTCACTTATGCTTATAAAAGTAAAAATCTTATGATGAAGAATTTTGGCAACAGTATCAGTCCCACCCATTGAAAATCCTCTTTTTAGCACAAGGCCAGATCCAATTCCAGCAATAAGTCCAAAATAAACTGAGGCCAGCATCAAATCATTTTTTATAAAGCAATAATTAAATCTCTCAAAAACTATCAATACAAAAGGAAATACTATGGACAGTGTAATTATTTTAATACCTTCTCTTTTACCCATAGATATCCAAGCAACAGCTAAAACTAAAATAGATAGAACATAATAGATATAGGTATACTTAATATTAATCAATTTTTCTAATATGATTGATACCCCAGTTATCCCTCCTGTTATTAATCCATTGGGTCTTAGAATAGCAGTAATTGAAAATGCAATCAATACACAGCCTACTGCTACAAATAGGAAATCCACTACATTCTTATTAAAGTCAAGGTTCTTCAAATTATCACCTTCCTGTAAATTAGTACTCATTTAAATTATGTCCACTTCAAGTTTTTCCATGCCCAATAGTATTATAATCTATAGAATTTTTAAATTTAAATAGAGCGTAATTTAAGAAAAGAGGATATAATAAAGTTAGTTTGTAAACTAATTTTATTGTAAATGATTCAATGAATAGCTAAGTAAGGAGGATTTATTATGATAGATATAAAAAAAGGAGAAAAGAGTTTTTTTGTAGGTGATAATGAAGAAGAAGCATTAGCTAAGGTAGAACTGGTACATGATGGAGATGTGATAATCATTGAGCATACTTTTGTATCTGAGCAGTTAAAAGGCCAAAATATAGGCGGACAATTGCTTAAAAAGGTTGTTGATTTTGCGAGAGAAAACAACAAAACAATAATTCCTATCTGTCCCTATGCTAAAGCTAAATTGAATAAAGATGATCAGTATTTTGATGTCTTGCACAAGTAAGCAAATGATCGGGCCTTTATTTGTTTTTTTTTTATTACTTAAAGGCCTCTTATTTTATATTAGTATAATTGGGTATATGCAATTTATTATTATCTATTCCATTATTGTATGCACTTTCTAAAAATTTTTTCAGAAAATTATCCTCATTTGACTCTAATAATTTGAAGCCCTTAGAATTTATTATTGTTTCTTTATTTTTATTTGTTGTTCCCATATTTCGTGCTTCATTCTGCATTACTTTAGTTTTAGCAACCTCTTTACTTTGCTCATCCGTAAACTCCTCGGTTAGATATAACCTACTAATTGCAGTATTATAGGTATGGCTTTCGTAGAAGTTTTTTGAATACTCGTTAAAGTTAATTAAATTTGGATCCTGCAAGTTTAATTTTTTTGCATAGCTTTGAACATCTACTTGAGAAGTACTATAGTCAAAGCCATTTTTAGGTGAATATTTTAAAATACCATATTGCTCTGGGTATACAATTAGCGCACTTGTTGCAATATCATAAATTGGACCACTACCATTATTTTGTAGCTTTATATCTTGAATATGAATATGTCCACTTAAAGCAATTCTTAAGCCTGCTTCCTTAAAAACCTTGACTGCCTCTTTGCTGTTATCAATTGTAAAATCATTAGTAATTCCCTCTACATGGTCTAATAGATTTTGGTGCATCACTGTAACAATCTTTGCATTATGATCCTTTGCAAGTTTGCTACACTTTTTTATCCAATCAAGAGTACTAGCACTGATTTTTCCTCCGGCCTCTGGATAACCAAGTTTTATATTATCTTTATATTTAGTGGTATCCAGCATTAATAACCAAGTGTCACTTGAAGGGGCTGCTAGATAACTTAAGGTGCTTTTATCTCTTAATACTGCTTCATTGTAACCAAAGTTTGCATATATTTTACTGAAATCAACATCGCTTATATAGTCTGTTTTATATTGCTTATCGCCTTTAAAGCTTCTTGCGTAAGGATTGAAAACATCATGATTTCCTGGAATCACATAAACTGCTGTACCTGAACTTTCCACTTCTTTAAGTTTCTTCGCAAGTTCTATATGACTAGCTTTTTCTCCATTTGTTGTTAAATCACCACTTAGAATTAGCACGTCAGGTCTCTTAATTTTAATATTAGCTACAAATGCATTTACGATATCTTCTATATAATTTAGTTGTCTTCCATCTCGTGTGTCTGTAAATGTCTTATAAGCTTTTCCATTGTCACTTAGACTTTTAGCTAAATAATGAATGTCTGACGCAACAAAAAACGTAACATTCTGATTTGCTTTTATTTTAGGATTAATTTTATTAGATGCTAATTTAATGGTGAAGGAAGTAAAAATAAAAGCAAGTATAAGAAGTCCTGTTATTAATAATATTTTTTTGTTTTTCATTTATATCCTCCAAAGTGGCCATCGCTTTTTCTTAGTTATAAGAGTATTTATTTTTTAAATTGCTATAACTATATTATAAACAAAAATCTTATGAAAACTCAATTCTTTTAGGATTAAATAATAATATATTGAGGATGAATTTGCTGTATTTAAAACTTGTTTACCATTAATCATACAGTAGTTGGGTAAATAGTGTGTAATGTAGAAAAAAAGGATATAATAAAGTAATGTGTACAAAGAAACTTTGTGAGATTTAATTCAGAATCAGTAAAATAATATTATGTAGAGAGTAAGGTGGAATAGAATATGGCATTGCATCGTAAGAAGAAAAATAGACAAGAAGATGGGTATAAGGATCTATATGCAAATTCAATAGCTCTGACTCAGTTGCCAAAAAATGAGTTGCCTGAAAGAACTTCTGATCCTAAAGTTATTCGGCAATTGGTGATTGATGAACTTTTCATGGATGGCAACTCACGTCAAAACCTGGCAACCTTTTGTACTACTTACATTGAAGATGAAGTTCGTGATCTCATGGATTTGTCAATTGACAAAAATATGATAGACAAAGATGAGTACCCGCAAACTGCTGAGATTGAACATCGATGTGTGAGCATATTGGCAAATCTTTGGCATTCACCTAAAAAAGAAGATACCATTGGATGTTCAACGACCGGATCTAGTGAGGCCGCAATGCTTGGTGGCTTGGCGCTGAAATGGAAGTGGCGCAAGCGACGCGTAGCGGAGGGGAAATCTACAAATAATCCTAACTTTGTATGCGGACCTGTGCAGATATGTTGGCATAAATTTGCACGGTACTTTGATGTTGAAATTAGAGAAGTTCCATTAACGCTTGATGAGTTAGGTATTAATCCAGATAAACTAAATGATTATTGCGATGAAAACACAATTGGAGTAGTGGCAACTTTGGGCAGCACATTTACGGGAATTTATGAACCTGTGGAGGAGTTAGCTAGAGCACTAGATAAAATCCAAAATGAAAGAGGCTTAGATATCCCTATTCATGTAGATGGAGCTAGCGGAGCATTTATTGCACCATTTATACAGAGTAACCTAAAGTGGGATTTTTGTATTCCTAGAGTTAAATCTATTAATGCCTCAGGTCATAAATTTGGAATGGCCCCACTTGGTGTTGGTTGGATAATTTGGAGGACTACAGATGATTTGCCTAAGGAATTAATCTTTAATGTTGATTATTTAGGAGGGCAAATGCCAACCTTTGCACTGAATTTTTCAAGGCCAGCTGGCCAAATTATTGCTCAGTACTATAATTTTTTACGATTGGGTCGTGATGGCTATACTGAAATTCAAAATGAATGTGCGAGTACTGCTCAGTATTTAGGTGAGCAATTAGGAAAAATAGATTTATTGGATATATTATATGATGGATATGGCGGTATACCAGCAGTTTGCTATGCCCTGAAAAATGAAACTACAACGGGATTTTCACTTTATGATCTTTCTGATCGTTTAAGAATGCATGGTTGGCAAATTGCATCCTATCCACTCCCAAGTAACCGTCAGAATATAACCGTGCAACGTATTTTGATTCGTCACGGGGTTAGTCGTGATATGATATTTTTACTTCTTCGTGATTTCCGTATTGAATTGGAATATTTAAAGAATAATCTTGTACTAAAAAATAATCCAGTATTAAATAATAGCGACAAAGTTAGTTTCCATCATTAATTAATACGTGAATAAGTCCTGTAACCATGGAGTGGGACTGCAATAAATAAATAAGATTTAAATGATAAACATAAAAATCACCTGTAGATATTTGAACAATATCTACAGGTGATTTTTGTTGTTATTTTAAAAATGTGATTTAAATCATATTCTTATAACTTAAATAAATATAGAATAGGGTTATAGGAAAGCAAGAACATGTGAAAATAAATTAAAGCATTGGAGGAATAGATTATGAAAAAAAATATTATGCTAGGTGAAAATATATTTTGGGTTGGTAAAGTAGATGATAGAGATGTACCTTTTCATAGATTAACATTAACTAAAGGAACTACTTATAACAGTTATTTATTAATGACTGAAAAGCCTACAGTGATTGATACTGTTGATATGAGTTTTGGAAGAGAATATATTGAAAATTTAAAAAATATAATTGCTCTTGATAAAATTAAATACATTGTAATTAATCACACTGAACCTGATCATTCTGGTGCCCTTGGAAGTTTGGCAGCTAGTGCTAAAAATGCAGTAATTGTGTGCACAAAGCTTGCTGTAGATCAACTTAAGGAAATGTACAAACTGCATAATAGAGAATTTCTAGTAGTAGGGGATGGAGATACTCTTGATATAGGAGGCAAGACACTAAAATTCATTGAAACACCGTATCTTCATACTCAGGAGACTATGATAACTTATAGCATCGAAGATAAGATTTTATTTCCTTGTGATATCTTTAGTACCCACATAGCTAATTATGAGTATTTTAATGATATGGCAAAAGAGGACATAAAGGATGATTATATTGGGTACTATAAATTGATAATGCACCCTCATAGAAGATATGTTCAGAATATGATTGAGAAAATAAAGGATTTAGACATTAAGATAATAGCACCATCCCATGGATTTATTATTAGAGATAATGTTCAAAGTTTTATAGATATTTATGATGATATGAGTAAAAATAAAGATGCAGGTAAAAAAACACTTATTTTATACTCTACGATGACAGGTAGGACAAAAAAAATTGCTACTGTAATTAAGGAGAAATTTGAAGACCAAAATATAGCTTCTGAGATTATGGATGTAAATAAGATATCAAAAGAAGATGTGATTAAAGCCATAAAAGAAGCCGATGCAATTTTCTTTGGTAGCTCCACTAAATATGCAGATATTATTGGAAATATGGAGGATGTATTGAAGAATCTTAGTGTTATGAACCTAGAAGATAAGATAGGTGCAGCATTTGGTTCTTATGGTTGGAGTGGAGAAGCTGTAGAAGTGGTTCAGGATTACTTGACGGGAAGCAATATTAAAGTTCTTAATACTTCTGATGTAATTAAGTCTACTGGTATGATTGATATAGAATTCCCAATAAGAATTAAATTTTCACCAAGTGAGGACAATCTAAAGAGTATTAAAAGGGCCATTGTATATACTGCCGATTTATTACTAAGTACAATATAAAATTAAAAGAGGAGGAATAAATATGAATGCAAAATTTTTCAAAAATATTGAGGTTGCAAAAGCATTAGGACTAAAAGAAGAGGTATTATACGTAGAGAAACAAGTTGTGAGTAAAACACTAACACAGACAAGTAACGTTAATATATCACTATTTGCTTTTGATAAAGGAGAAGAAATAAGTACACATTCAGCACCTGGAGATGCCTTAGTATATGTAACAGAAGGACAGGTAACGATAACAGTAGGAGATAATGAGCCTGTTAAAGTTTCAGAGGGTGAAATGATATTGATGCCAGCTAACATTCCTCATGGATTAATTGCTAATGAGAAATTTAAGATGATGTTAGTTATAGTTAAAGGATAGTAAATATATAGATTATATTATAAGTTTAAAGGTATAGCAAAATTTTGCTATACCTTTTATTTGTTGAAATTATGAACAATGGCCTTAGGAATTAGGTTCAAATAAAGCCATGTAAGCTGCAATATTTTTTTAAGGTAGAACGAATTGCACCTTTTCCAGCAATTAATTCACTAAAGTAAGATTCAATTTTTTCACCCAATCCTACTTCATATAAATCAACACCAAAGATCGACTTATTAGATAAAATTTTAATTAAAGTCTCATGAATATTTTGAACACTATTAAGTTTAATATCAGCTATTATTTGAGTTAATGATGAAAGCATAGGATCAGGGCTTAATTCAAATGAATTTCCTTCATCATCTATTGCCATTAAATAACGACACCATCCTGCTACAGCGAGGGGTATAAATGTTAGTTTTTTAGCATCCAAGTCAGGATTTTCAGTGTATGCTTTAATGGTCTCACCAAAACGTATACCTAATTTTTGTGAAGTATCGCTAACAATTCTTTGCGGTGTATCTGGCATAAATGGATTTGGCAAGCGTACCTTCATTACTTCATCTATAAAGTCTTTCGGTGATATAATTCCTGGGTTTACAACAACAGGTAATCCCTCTTTGTACCCTATATTTTCTATTAGTGTTACAAGCTCTTTATCTTTCATTTCCTCTGATATTTTAGTGTAAGAAAGTAGACATCCATATATAGCTAATGCTGTATGAAGAGGGTTTAAACAAGTACAAACTTTCATTTTTTCTACTTTATCTACAGTCTCTTTATCAGCAAACATAATGCCGCCTTTTTCAAGTGGAAGACGACCATTTTTAAAATTATCTTCAATAACTAAATACTGAGGTTCTTCAGCATTAACAAAGGGTGCAATATATGTGTTTTTTGAAGTCTTAATTACTTCTGTATCTTCAAACCCAATATCATTTAAGATATTTATAACAGATTCGGCTGGTCTTGGTGTAATTTTATCTATCATAGTCCATGGATAAGATATGTTTTCTGTTATATAAGTTAAAAATCCAGGTTCTACTAGTTTATTCTCAGTCCAATGTTTTGCAAATTCAGTAATAGCATTCATGAGCTTTGTGCCATTATGAGAGCAATTATCCATGCTAACCAAAGTTAAAGGTAATTTTCCATTTTTAAATCTTTCATAACATAAAGCTGTAAGTTTGCCCATATAACTTGAAGCTTTTGTTGGTTCATTATTAAAATCTTTATATACATCTTTTAAAAATTCTCCGTTTTCATTTATTAAATTATAACCTTTTTCTGTAATTGTAAAAGAAACCATTTTTAAAGATGAAGCTCTAAAGATTTCTTTTAATCTATTCCAGTCATTTAAATTATTTGTATCTATACTTAGTAATTCTGCAATACTTCCTATTACTTTTTTTTCTAAGCTACCATCAGTTTTTAAAGTTACAAGTATATTTAAATTATCAAATTTTTTATAACTTTTTTCAATTGTTTCCGTGTCATAACGCACGGCAACTATTATCCCTGTATTTAATATTCCTCTATTTAATAAATCTTGGCAAACGGCTGCTGGGAAAGCCCTGAATATATTACCTGCGCCAAAATGTACCCATTCAGGATTTTCTTTAGTATCTTTTATCATTTTATTTCGATCAAATTTAGGTAGTTCAAAACCGCTATCTTCCCAAAGCTTTTTATTTTTTAATTCTTCTTGTCTAAGTCTCAAATCATTACCGCCTTGTATTTAAATTTTTCTACTATTTAGTTTTACTTGATTTTTCAACTGCCTCTATAAGTCCATTTAAATAGGTAGCACCCAGTGCTCGATCATATAAACCGTATCCTGGCATTGCAACTTCACCCCAAATAGCACGGCCATGGTCAGGACGTACAGGTCCATCAAAGGAAGTTTCATGTAACGCTTTGATTATTTCATACATATCTAATGAACCATCTGTCGACAAATGGGCTGCTTCATCAAATTTACCTTTTGCAATATAAATTATGTTACGTACATGAGCAAAATGAATTCTTCCCTTAACGCTACGAATTATATCGCAAAGATCATTATTAGGGTTTGATCCCAGGGAGCCTGTACATAATGTAAGTCCATTAAATTTTGCATCTACTGTATTTAAGAGTTTTAAGATATTTTCTTTAGTATTTATAATTCTTGGCAAATTAAATACAGGCCATGAAGGGTCATCTGGATGAATCGCCATCATTATATTATACTTTTCACAAACTGGACGAATTTTATTTAAAAAGTATACAAGGTTATCAAATAATTTCTCATTATTAACATCTTTGTATTTTTCAAATAATTCTTTTACATATTCTAATCTTTCTGGCTCCCAACCGGGCATTACAAATCCATTACTATTTTTATCAATTTGTTCGAACATTTTCTCAGGATCAATTTTATCTATTAAATCTTGATCATATGATAAAACAGTAGAGCCATCTGATCTCATTTTAGCAAGATCTGAACGAGTCCAATCAAATACAGGCATAAAGTTATAACAAACCATATTAATACCTGCTTTTCCCAAGTTCTCTAATGTCTTAATATAATCTTCAATAAATTGTTCTCTTTCAGGTAGTCCTATTTTAATAGAATCGTGAATGTTTACACTTTCGATTCCTTCTATTTTTAATCCACTTGCTTCAACTTCTTCTTTTAATTTCAAAATATTTTCTAGTGGCCATACTTTTCCTGCTGGGATATCGTAAAGCGTTGTAATAACACCTGTAACACCCGGAATTTGTCTTATTTGTTTAAGTGTAACTGAATCATGTTTGCTACCAAACCATCTTAATGTCATTTTCATTAATTTTTCCTCCTCATATTTGTTATAATTTTGTTGATGAAAATATAAAATTATAAATAATTAGTATTTAATATTTTTGTATCCAAAGTATACTTGCATACAAGTTGAAACAAATAAATATTAGAAGTATAAACACCTTCATATTTATTTTATAATGACTATCTAAAATATGCTGGATACTGACCTATCAAAATTATTTTGTCATCGTTTACTTTTGTTAAATGTTCATTAACTACTTTTATACCTAGCGCGTAATCTTTATTTTTAATTGCATTCATAATTCTTTTATGTTGATCAACAACAATATCCATGTTCTTAGTAGATATTAAATTAAGTGCTCTTATACGATCGAAATCTCCATTCATATAATGAATTGTATTCCAAATTCGTTCTTTCCCACACCCTTTGAAAATAAGTTCATGAAATAAATTATCTAACTCTAGAGCTGCTATATAATTTTTTTTAGCTATGCAAAACTCCTGTTGATTGATATTAAATTCCAATTCAAATAGATAATCTTTGGGAAAATCTTCACAGGCCAGTTGTACAACTGCTTCTTCAAGTTTTAATCTCATAAATCTTGCTTCTTCAGCACGTTTTAAGTCAATATAAGAAACTTGAGTACCCTTTTGAGGGAAAATTTCTAACAATTCCTCAGAAACTAATTTTGCAAAAGCTTCCCTAACTGGGGTTCTACTCACATTAAGTATATTTGCAATTTCATTTTCAGAGATTGTTTCTCCTGGCTTAATATTAAGATCAATAATATTATTTCTTAATACTATATAAGTATAATTTTTTATAGAGTCAAAAGATTTCTTTTCTAACAATTCAAGATTCATAATTAAATTTTCCTTTATATTATAAATTTTTTAATTTTTATCACTAGTATACTTGCATACTAGCACTAGAAATTTAAACTGTCAATGCTAATTCTACAAAATTTGTTCTCATACCTTGTAAATTCACTATCCATATAGGGTTCATAACTAGGTTTTTAAATGTCTGTAGATGTAAGGAATAAGTTACCGATTGTAAATTAAATTAATCTGCTATAATATGAAGTGAATTATAATTATAGGAATAATAAGTATGAAAGAGACTAATGTAGGGTTACTGGGAGGTAGTACAGATGATAAATATGGAACTTAAGATTATGGAGATAATAAATTATGAAGATAAGAAAAACCCATATACCGATGAAGCTATTTCAAAACAGCTTAAAATTCTAAGGGAAACTGTTACAGAATACAGAAAAGAGCAATGCATTGAGGATTCAAGGCAACGGAGAAAAGAGTTAATAATTAAGGATGCGTTGGAAATTTTAAAAAAGGATAAAAAAATGTCAGATAGAAACTTTACAAAAGAGCTCAATATCAAAGGTTATAGAATTGAACGGTTTGCAGCTTCTAATATTAGAAAAGAGGCTAGTAGCTTTTTAGATAAGGAGGTTAATAAGTTAACCATTGAAAATGAAATCAATTGTAATGAAAAATTAATTAAAGAAAAGAAAATTGATCCTTTCGAGTTATTAATAGGATATGAAGGTAGCCTAAAAATTCTGGTTAATCAAGCTAAGGCAGCAATTTTATATCCGCCAAAAGGTCTTCATACTTTACTTCTTGGACCATCAGGTGTGGGGAAAAGTTATATAGCTGAAATAATGTATGCTTTTGCGAAAACCACAAAAAACTTTACCGCGGAATCACCTTTTATGGTATTTAATTGTGCTGATTATGCTGATAATCCACAATTATTGTTGTCACAGTTATTTGGACATGCAAAGGGTGCGTTTACAGGTGCTAATGATTTGAAAAAGGGGGTCGTTGAGTTATGTCAAGGAGGAATATTGTTTCTCGACGAAATTCATAGGCTTCCAAAAGAAGGTCAAGAAATACTTTTTTATTTGCTTGATAAAGGTAAATTCAGAAGGCTAGGGGAAACAGAGATATCGAGGGAAAGTAAGTTAATGATTATTGCAGCAACTACTGAAAGTCCGGAGAACTCATTACTTTTAACTTTTAGAAGAAGAATACCTATGATAATTGAAATACCATCCATTAGTACTAGGGCATATAATGAAAGATTTAATATAATAAAGAGTTTCTTTAGAAATGAAAGTATTAGAATAGGTAAAAATATTTTTATTGGAAGAGATGTTATTAAATCCTTTATGACCTATGATTGTCCAGGAAATATAGGTCAACTAAAAAGTGATATTCAGGTTTGTTGTGCGAAAGGTTTTTTATATTCTACTCTTAACAATAAGGAAAAGGTTAAGGTTACCTTCCAGCATGTACCCGATTATATAAAAGAGCAGGTTCTAAATTTAAACAAAAAAGATGAAAAACTTGAAAAGTATATTTGCAAAGATATAATAGCGTCCCCCACAGGAGTAGAAATACTATACAGGGATGAAAATAATTCTATGGAAAAAAACAATATATATCAATTCATAGAGGATAGATACAAGGAACTAAAAACAGAGGGCTATAGTGATAAGAATATTAACAAGGTGATTGGTCAACAGGTGGAGGGAGAGCTTACGAGGGTTGCATCTTTTATAAATTCAGCAACTACAAATAAACAAGAGCTTGTTAATATAATTGGATCAGATATTTTTAAAATTACAGAGGATATTTACAAATTAGCAAAAGTACATATAAATGGACTGCAGAAAAAAATAATTTATCCACTAGCAATTCATTTAAGTTCCACTTATGATAGGTTATTAAATGGCCGAAACGTAGTTAATCCTAATTTACAAATGGTTAAGGATAAATATAAAAAGGAATATAATGTTGCCACAAAGATGGCGATATTAATTAATAATGAGTTAAAAATTAATTTACCAGATGATGAAATCGGATTTATTGCTTTATACTTAAAACACTTTCAACAGAAAAATGATATAAATGAGGGAAGGGTTGGAGTAATAGTATTATCTCATGGTAGAGTAGCCAGCGGAATGGCAGAAGTGGCTAATAGGTTGCTGGGAGTAAATCAAGCAGTAGGACTAGAGATGGATCTGAGTGATTCTCCTGATATAATGCTTGAAAAAAGTATTAAACTTGTTCAAAAGGTCAACCAAGGTAAAGGTTGCGTTTTATTGGTAGACATGGGTTCCTTAACAACATTCGGAGATATAATTACTGAAAAAACAGGAATAGCAACAAGAGTAATTTCCAGAGTGGATACCTTAATGGTTTTAGAATGTGTTAGGCGTGCACTGCTGCCTGAATATACTTTAGATAGCGTTGCAGATGGGATAGTCAAAAAAGATAATTTCTCTAGAGGTTCCAATATAGAAGGGACGAATATGTCTAAAGCTATAATTACGGTATGTATAACAGGTGAAGGATCTGCTAAAAAAGTAAAAGAATATATCGAAAATTCATTAAGTGAAAGTATTAAGGATATTGATATCATTCCCATAGGGTATATAAATAACATGGATATTACAGCAACTATTGAAAAAATTTCAAAGTATAAAGAAATTTTAGCAATTGTAGGAACTATAAACCCTGAATTTAAAGAAGTACCTTTTATTTCAGTAGAACAACTAGTAACAGGTAAAGCGATTGGAAGGCTTAAGAAATTAATTAATAATGAAAAATTATTAATTAATAACCTATCTGAAGTAATTCAACCTGAAATGATAACTATTAATAAAAGTTACAAATATAAAGATGAAGTTTTAGACGATATGATAGGTGCATTGGTAGAAGCTACTTATGTAGAAGACGGTTTCTTGCTAAGCGTATATAAAAGAGAGACGTTAGGGGCCACATATTTAAAGGGCGGAATAGCTATTCCACATGGAGATGGCAAGTTTGTTACGAAACCAACCATAGTAATTACAAAGCTCGCCAAACCCATAAGTTGGGACGGAGTAAATGATGTGGATTTAATTTGCCTTATTGCTTTAAAAGAAAATTCAAAGGAATATTTTGAACAATTCTATAGGGTAATCTCCAGTAGTGAAGCGCTTGCGAAGATAAAGGAAGCTAAAGATAAAGAAGAAATTATGGAGATTTTGTTTGAGAATACAATAACATCCAAATAATTGGCATTTAAATTGCTCTATATAATAGTAATACTAAGGAGGTAGAAAAATGGACATTAAAAACTTCCCCAAGATTACTATTATTTTGCGTGGATACAATTTTTCACAGGCAAGAACAGTAATGAAAGCATTAGCTGGAAGTAGTATAAAAGCAGTAGAAATTACAATGAACACTCCCAGTGCATTAGATATGATAAGTAAACTAACAAGTGAGTTTGGAAGCACAATACTTATAGGTGCTGGTACTGTAATTACTTTAGAGCAAGCGACGGACGCGATTAAGGCAGGAGCAAAATTTATTCTTTCTCCAGTTATGCTTACTAAGGAAATAATTGATTTATGTAAGAAACACTCAGTAATATCAGTTCCAGGAACTATGACTCCAACAGAAATCTATAAATCTTTTAAGGATGGAGCAGATATAATTAAAGTATTTCCGGCTATAAGTTGTGGCATGAAATTTTTTAATGGGGTAAAGGCACCACTTGGAGATTTGCCACTGATGGCTGTTGGCGGGGTTACAAAAGACAATGCAAAAGAATTTTTAAACAGTGGTGTTGATTTTCTCGGAATAGGATCAGGTATATTCAATAAAGAAGATATAATCAATGAAAACCTTGAGGGATTAATAAAATCAGTAGGCGAATTTGAAAAAAAGATAGAGTAGGGGATGAATAAATGAGTTCAGAATTATATTTTGAAAAAGACCTAGTGTTTAGTGATTTAGAATTCGCAAATAATGTGGAAGCATTAAAATTCTTATCCTCAAAGCTATATGAAAAGGGTTATGTAAAAGAAGGGTATCAGCAAGCTATTTTAGATAGAGAGAAAGAATATCCTACAGCACTACCATCATTAGATATTAAAATAGCTATACCTCATGCAAATCATATGTTAGTAAATAAAGCAGCTTTAGCTATAGGAATTCTTAGAAATCCAGTAGAATTTAGCTCAATGGAAGATCCTGATATAAAGTTAAATGTACAGATTATAATTATGCTGGCCCTAAATGAACCTCATGGGCATATTGAAATGTTACAGAAAATAGTTAAGCTTATAAAAAAGCCAGAGGTATTAAAAGCAATAATTAATGCGACTTCTATTGAGGAAGTTATGAATAAATTAGAACCATATTTAATCAAATAATAAATATAACATAAATGGAGGAATTTAAAATGAAAAGAGTATTAGTAGCTTGTGGAAATGGAATTGCGACATCGACGGTAGTTGCAATTAAAATTAGAGAAATATGTGAAGAACAAGGTGTGGCTGTAACAGTATCTCAATGTAAACTTTTAGAAGTGCAATCAAAGGTTTCAGATTATGATTTATTAGTAACTACAGGTAAATTTGATGCATCTGAAATAGATATTAAAGTAATAGGGGCGATATCTCTACTAACTGGTGTAGGGGAAGAAGAAACATTAGAAGAAATAGTAAACGTTTTAAAATAATCTTAAGTTAAGGGGGTTCATTAATGATTTATAGTATTTTTAATGTTTTACTAAAGGCAGGTCCAACAGTAATGTTGCCAGTAATTATGTTTTTTATAGGACTTATATTTAGGGTTAAACCTGCAAAAGCTTTTAGATCCGGGTTAACAATAGGAATAGGGTTTGCAGGTATTAAATTAATAATAGGTCTTTTATCATCAAATTTAGGTCCAGCTGCACAAGCAATGGTTAAAAACTTTGGAATAAAATTAGACGTATTAGATGTAGGTTGGGGTGCGATAGCAGCTATAACCTGGTCATCACCAATAATTCCAATCTTAATATTTTCAGTATTAATTACTAATGTTGTAATGCTTGTTCTTAGGAAGACCAACACTTTAGACGTTGATATATGGAATTATCACCATATGGCTATTGTTGGTGTAATGACTTATTTTGTTACAAAAAATATTGGACTCGGAATAGCTGCAACTGTGACAATGGGTATAGTTGTATTTAAAATGTCAGATTGGTCAGAACATCTTGTAAGTGGATATTTTGAACTTCCTGGAGTGTCACTGCCAACAGTATCAGCCCTTTCTTCTCTAATTATAGCAGTACCTTTAAATTGGCTTTTAGACAAAATACCTGGTATAAATAAAATAACATTTCAGGCTAAAGACGCAAAAAAATATCTAGGACTTTTCGGAGAACCAATGATGATGGGACTTATTCTAGGCGGAGTTATAGGAGCCTTAGCCAAATATGATATAACTAAGATACTTACTGTAGCAGTTAACATGGCCGCTGTAATGGTACTTATTCCTAAAATGACATCTTTATTCATGGAAGGATTAATGCCAATTTCAGAAGCTGCAAAAAAACTAACAAAAGAAAAATTTAAAGGAAGAAAGTTCTTAATAGGACTTGATGCTGCCGTAGTTGTAGGAAATTCAGAGGTTATTACTACCTCATTAATAATAATACCTTTAACAATTGCACTAGCTGTAATTCTTCCAGGTAACAGAGTATTACCTTTTGCGGATTTAGCAGTAGTACCTTTTAGAATAGCATTGGTAGTTGCACTAACTGATGGAAATATACTTAAGAATATTATTATTGGTTTAGCATGTATGGGTGCAATACTATTAGCGGGTACTAACTCTGCACACGATATGACCAACTTAGCAAAATCTTCTGGTATAGACTTGTCTCTTGCAGCTGGTGCACTTATTTCCTCCTTTGCTGCAACAAGTTTAACTCTTAGTTTCATAGTATATAAAGTATTTACAGGTAATGTATTTATAAATTTACCTATATTCATTGTAGTATTTATAGCGATATGGATTTATATTGAAGTAATAAAGAAGAAAAAACAACTTGAAGTAGAACCTAATGCTAATTTTACAGAATAGATAGTGTAAGTATTATCTTAGAGATTATGGAGGGATAAAATATGATACAAAGAGCAATTGATAAATTGGAACCATTTCAAAGAGCAATTTCAAAGGCTCATCTTGCTTCAGCAGGGATATCGATAGATGCATTAGATAAAAAGCCATTGATCGCTATTTGCAACAGCTGGAATGAGGTTTGTCCAGGACATGAACCTTTAAGAAAGCTGGCAGAAGAAGTTAAAAAAGGTGTTTATGAAGCAGGTGGACAACCTATTGAATTTAATACCATAGCTATGTGTGATGGTATTGCACAAGGACATCCGGGTATGAAATATTGTTTACCTCATAGAGAAATAATTGCAGATTCTGTTGAGGCAATGGTAGTTGGAGAAGGAATATTTGATGGAATGGTTATGCTAACTGGATGTGATAAAATCACTCCAGCTATGCTTCAAGCAGCAGCACGTATAAATATTCCTACTACTATAGTTACTTCTGGGCCAAGTGTTCCAGAGATTACACCTAATGAGTCAAAGGATTTACGCTCTAAGTTTTTAAGTGGTGAAATAACTGAACGTGAACTAATTGAAGGTACTTTGAAATATTATACGGGCCCTGGTATATGCCCATTCTTAGGCACAGCTAATACAATGAATGCATTAACTGAAGCCCTTGGAATGATGTTAGCTGGGACTAGTTTAATACCTGCTGGTTCAAGTTTTAGAAGATTTGCTGCAAGAAATTCAGGAATTGAAATCATGAGACTGGTAGAAGAGGGTATAACACCAAGAAAAATA
Source organism: Clostridium sp. (assembly GCF_036569345.1). Taxonomy (GTDB): domain Bacteria; phylum Bacillota; class Clostridia; order Clostridiales; family Clostridiaceae; genus Clostridium_AD. The sequence continues at coordinate 5,977 of NZ_DATCQT010000190.1, read as the reverse complement.
ATGACGAAGGAAGCACTGCATAATGCAATAGTGTTACTAACTGCAGTAGGTGGTTCTTTAAATGCATTTTTACATTTACCAGCACTAGCAGCAGAACTAGAACTAAAGCTGCCTTGGAGTGATTTTTCAGAAATTAGTTCTAAGACTCCCGTGCTTTGTGGTATAACTCCTAATGGTAATCAAACAGTGGTTGATCTTAACCGCGGCGGAGGAATACCTTCAGTACTACGTGAGCTAAAATCACTTTTAAAGTTAGAGGCTATTACAGTAGATGGAAAGAATATAGGACAAATTATTGAAGAAGCAAAAGACGGGGATAGAAATGTAATAAGAGCTTTTAATAACCCAATACAAGCGGCCGATGGTATACAAATTCTTTATGGAAATTTAGCTCCAAATGGTGCTTTAGTTAAGACCTCTGCAGTTCCTAAAGAGCAGAGAGATTTTGTAGGAAAAAGCATTGTGTTCAATAGTGAAGAAGAGTGTCATAAGGCTTATAAGGATGGAAAAATTAAACCGGGACACATAGTTGTTGTAAGATATGAAGGTCCTAAAGGTGGACCAGGAATGAGAGAATTACATCGCGTAACAGAGATACTTAAAAAAATACCAAATACTGCAGTAATTACAGATGGACGTTTTTCTGGAGCAAGTGGTGGATTAAGTGTTGGATACATTTGTCCTGAAGCTGCCGAATGTGGACCTATAGCATTAGTTAAGGATGGAGATATAATAAAAATAAATCTTAAAAAGGAAATTATGATGTTAGAAGTTTCTGAAGAAGAAATGGAAATTAGAAGATCAAAATGGACTTATGTAACAAAAGAGTGTGGTAGAGGAGTGTTACCGCGATATGCGCAGCAAGTTTCTTCTGCATTGGAAGGCGCTATTTTAAAACACTAGAATATTAAAAATAATGATTAACAAACAATAACTTCCAATTATTTTTACGCCCCTTGAGGTCGCAATATAAATTGGAAGTTATTGTTTTACTCAAACTGTTGAACAAATGAGTATTCAAATTTGTGAGGTTTTTATAATTAATCATTAAACCTTTGAAACTAAGTTCTGCTTAATTATATATGGTTTGCAACTTCATAAGCATCCCAAATACCATACATGATATTAGAAACCTTTCGTGCGTCTCCTAAAAGATAGATTTCTGGGACTTCAAATTCTAGTTCTTTATATAAATAATTTTCCTCTTTGTATCCTACAGAAAGTATTACTGAATCACATTCAATCTTCTCAATTCCATCTTTTGTTTCAATTTCAAGCATTCCATCTTTATATGCTTTCACCTTTGAATCTGTTTTTACATCAATATTATTGAATGGAATTAATTTCTCAAGCATTTCACTATTCGCAGAACATAAGGGTCCATTCAATGCAAGTAATTTATTTAGAGCCTCTACAATAGTTACATTTTTACCTTTTTTAGCAAGGTATAGAGCAGTTTCACATCCAACTAGGCCACCACCAACTACAACTGTTGTACTCTTACAGTCTTTCTTTCCAAGTAAAACATCTACTGCTGTAAATACTTTTTTATCATCTCCCAGAGGAAATACTTTTGGAGTAGATCCTGTGGCGATTATTACACTATCGAAATTAGCATTTAAAATTTGTTCTTTTGTAACTTCGATATTTAAATTAACATGAACCTTTAATTCTTTTAATGTATTTTCATACCAATTAGCTAAAGCAATATCATCTTCTTTAAAGTCGGGTACTCCACCTGGTATAAGATTTCCACCTAATCTATTATTCTTCTCATAAATAATTGCCTCATGACCTCTAAGGGTCAAAACTCTTGCTGCTTCACATCCGGCTACTCCACCGCCAACTATTAAAACTTTTTTCTTCTTCAATATTGGTGTAAGTGCATTATCTTTTTCCCTACATGCTTGAGGATTAACAGCACAGTTAATCATTGAATAATGCTGAATACGTCCCATACATCCTTCTTGGCATGAAATGCAAGGCCTGATTGATTTGCAATTGCTACTTCTTAATTTATTTACATAATCAGGATCTGCAAGTAATGGTCTACCAAGACTTATAATATCACAAGTCCCATTTTCAATAGCCTCCAGAGCCATATCTGGGTTGTCCATTCTTCCCGCACACATAATAGGTACGTCTACTGTTTCTTTCATTAATTTAGCATATGGTCTATATAATCCCTTATCTTGATACATTGGTGGATGACTCCACCACCATGAATCGTAAGATCCAACATCGGTGTCTAAAGAATCGTATCCATAGGAAACAAGTAGTTTAGCAGCTTTAATTCCTTCTTCAAGGTCTCTACCTTTTTCAACAAACACTTCGCCAGGAAGTGCTCCGTCTCTGAGATCTTTAATAAAACTCTTTGGTGAATACCTAAGAACTACAGGGAAATCTTCCCCACATCTTTTCTTAATTTCTTGAACTATTTCACGGGCAAAACGAAGCCTATTATCTAAGCTTCCACCATATTCATCAGTTCTATGATTAAATAATGACATAGCAAACTGGTCTATAAGATATCCTTCATGAACGGCATGAATTTCTATTCCATCAAAGCCAGCTCTTTTTGCATTATAAGCACCATCTCCAAACTTTTTAACAATAGATTTAATTTCGTCTATTGTTATTTCTCGACAAGTTTTATCCAGCCATCTGTGCTGAATTGGCGATGGTGCAATTGGTGGAAATTCTCCAAGGTTAGTAGGGATAGTAACTCTACCAAATCCACCTGACATTTGAAGAAACACTTTTGCATTATATGCATGTATTCTTTCAGTCATTTCTTTTCCTGTTCTAACAAATTGAACTGGGTTATATGTAGAACATGGGCAATTTGGCATACCATGTTCTTCGACTTTGTTATCCACAAAAGTAACACCCGTAATAATTAGACCTGTGCCACCTTTTGCTCTCTCAGTATAATAATCAATTCCTCTTTGATTAAATCCACCTTCACTATCAGCTAGTCCAAGCGGACCCATTGGTGCTAATGCAAAACGATTTTTTATTTCACATTTTCCTATATTAATTGGTTCAAATAATTTTTTATATTTATTCATGGAAAACCTCCTAAATTAAATGTTAAGCAATGTTTAACTATGCCAAGCTTTAATATGTATTATATTATTTATACTTAAACATGTCAATGTATACATGTTTGTTATAATAGTATTTTATTTTAAGCTTAGTAATGGTAAAATAATAATTACAAAGAATGAGGTGTTACTATATGAGAATTTTAAAATACGCAATTTTAGGATTAATTAACAGAAAGCCATTAACAGGCTATGATATAGCAAAAGAATTTAATAATGGACTAGTTGATTTTTGGTATGCAAAACATAGTCAAATTTATCCGGAATTAAAGAAACTAACTGATGAAGATCTACTTTCATACGAAATTATCATCCAAGGTGAAAAGCTAGAAAAAAAATTATATACTATAACTGAAAAGGGAAAGACCTGTTTGCAAAAATGGCTTGCAAAAGATGAACCTTTAGAACCAACCCCTAAAGATATTTTCAGGCTTAAAGCATATTTTTGCGATGAAATGGATAATGATACTTTATTAAGACAATTTCAAAGCGGATTAAACAAACATTCTTATAAATTACAATATCTAGAAAAATGTATGGAAGAACTCTTGAAGAAAAAAGCTGTATTAAAGGTATCTTCTCCTAATTTCGGTGATTATATTGTTTTAAATGGTGCTATTATGAGAGAAAAGGCTTATATAAACTGGCTTGAGGATTGTATTGAAAAGATATCTTTATAAACTTTAGACCTTATTACTTTAGAAAAGTATGAATAAAAGGCTGTGTTCAGTAGGCGGACAAATGGTTAAAAAAATGGTTGAAGCATACGAAAAGAATTTATAATAAGAAAAGTCTAGCGTAATTGCTAGACTTTTTTTACGTAGTTTCGTAATAAATAATGGGAATTGGGTGGAAATTTAAGAGAAGTCGCTAATACTGTTGTGTAATAGGTAGCAGGTCGTGTAAATCATCTTAAATTAGTTATTACTCCTCTCTATTATATGATAAAATGTAAACTATATTGTTATAATATAGTTTATATTGTCGTAATATAGATTATATTGTAAATAAGAAATAAATAGGAGGAATTAATTAGCATGAAAATAAAAAGGTTGAATTGGATTGACATGGCAAAGGGATTTGCAATGATATTAGTTATGTTTGGACATGCCCCCATTTCATTGCGTATTCGTGCAGAGATATACACCTTTCATTTGCCATTATTTTTCTTTGTGTCGGGATACTTATTTTCAAACGTAAAATATAATAATTTCAAAGCTTTTTTTAAAAAGAGATTTATAACGATAGGTATACCATATTTTTGTTTTTCTTTTATAGAGTATATATATTTTTTTGTAGCAAATAACAAACAAAATGTTAGTCCTTTACAATCACTCATTGGGACACTCATACCATTAAGATATAACAATGGTACTTTGCACAATGGAACACTGTGGTTTATAGTTTGTTTGTTTATGTCTGAATTAATATTTTTCTTAATAGTAAAATATTCTAAAAATGATAAAAAGAAAATTATTGTCGGTTTAGTAGTTTGTGCAATTATAGGAGTCTTTTACAACATTTATATTAAAAAACCATTACCTTGGAGTATCGATGTAGCTTTTATTGCTGTAGTATTTTATGGAATGGGTTATTTAATTAAAGGGATAGAAAACAAAGTAGAAAGACTTGTGAATATAAAATATTTAATTCTATTTTTAATTGCTAATGTACTTTTAGGACATCTAAATATTCGTTATTTAAATACTAATGTGGACATGGCAGCTAGTAGATATGGTAATTATTTTTTATTCTTTATGGCAGCCTTTTGTGGAATTATGGCATCATTAATATTTTGCAGATTATTACCAAAATTGAGGATATTAATATATGTAGGTAAAAATAGTATAATATTTATGGCGATCCATCAAATGATACTATATCCTATTATAGATAAATTAATAACGCCTATTAGTTTTCTAACTAGTCAGAAATCATATATAATAGCACTGAATGGTATAATACATGTTGGAGTAACTATGTTAGTCATGATTCCAATAATTTATGTAATTAACAATTACATGCCATTTATATTAGGTAAAGGATTTTCAAAGAAGGTTATAAAATTAAATGATATATCCACAACAGATAAGACACAATAGGAATTTGCTATTGAAAATACTAAAGGGAGTTCACTGAGTAAAGTGAACTCCCTTTGTATTTTTAATTGGGTAGCCTAATGGATAAATTATGTTAGCTAATTCTATATTAAAATAAGAGTTATTACATATTTATATGGTATAATTATGAAAATAAGATAAATATTTCAATAAAACTTTCACGCAATAATATATTTCCATTAAGAAGGGAAGGTATTTTATGGAAACAAGAGATATTAGAAAATCTGTTAGAATCGAATGTAAAACACCGATTTGTACGCAAATTTCTATTGTTAAATTTAATAATAAAATAGTTACTACAGGAAAGGGTAATATTTGTGTAGAAAATATCAGCTCGGGTGGTCTTAAGTTTCTGTTTAGTTTAAATCTTCCAGTAAGTGATGTTATGGTTATTGAGTTTAAGTTGATTATTGAACAAGTAAGTACTGCTTTTTATGGTTATATTGTAAGAAAAGAAGAAATAGATAGAGGTATATATAGATATGGAGTTCAGTTTATTAATAAGGCTTATGGTAGTGAACAGTTCATAAAAAAGCTTAATGATTTAAATAAAGAGGGTATTTTAAAGAATTCCGAACTTTGTACATGTGAAGTAGTAGATTGTATTAGCTATAAATGAGCGAAAATGATTCCACCAATTTCCATATATCAAAAAAAGAAAAACATCTATGCATTCTCCTGTTATAATTAAGTCACTACACAAAACATAACTAAGGAGAAAACATAAATGTTTAACAACTCAATTGTAAC
>NZ_DATCQT010000189.1:0-3761 GCF_036569345.1 Clostridium sp. | reverse complement strand
GAGGTGTAATTTGTGAACTTTATAGGTATTGATGTACATAAGGAAAAACTAACTGTTGCAAGTATAGATGAAAATCTAAATATAGAATTTATAAGAAATATCGCTGCTAATGATTTAGTTGATTATTTAAAAAATAATGAAACATCTGTAGTAGCGGTGGATGCTCCTTATAAATTGAACCATGGGTTTATGAATAATGATGAATATAGGATGGACTTGAATTGTAAACTAAAGGGACATTACAACAAAAAAGTGAGTGAGTATGAATTATCTAGAAGAGGAATAAATCCATTTTCTACACCAGGAAGCATGGATGAGATAACTGGATGGAAAGGTTGGATGAAAACAGGATTTAATCTCTACGCAAAGCTTGAGGAATTGGGATATAAGGAAATCATCAATAATAAATATAATCATGATATTCAAGGGTTTATAGAGGTATTTCCTCATGCCTGTTTTACAGCTTTATTAGGCTATATACCTTCACCAAAGGATACTGCAATGGGGTTAAAAGAAAGAATTGATATATTAGAAAACTCAGGTTTTAAAAGCATTGAAAAAATATTATATGGATGTGGAAAACACGAAAAAACAGATAAACTAGATGCGTTCGTAGCAGCATACACTGGTTATTTAGCTTATACGGGCAATGTTACTTTTATTGGTAATCTTAAAGAAGGTAAGATAGTTTTACCTACTAATTATTTTAAAGAGGCCTATAAGCGGTTAAAGAAATTAGAGATACCCATAGTTACATCTTCTCCAGTGTTAGAAGGTGAAAAGGATATAAGTAATCTATATGAGTATATAAATGTGGATAGTGTACTTTGGTTAAAATATTTTACTCCAATAAATAGTAGTCAACCCATTTATAATCTTATAGAAGGGAATTTAAATAATAGGTTTAAAGTTACTATAACTAATGATCAGAACCAAAATATAGAGGTTGAACTAGAACTTTTGAAAAATAGAAAAGATGGATTAAAGGTATGCATAGAGCATAGGGTAAAGTTAGCTGAGTTTTGGGGAAGCGATGGAGATAAAAAGAAGTATTTTATTTTAATGATATGAATTAATTAATTGTTGTTGGAAAACTTAATATGCAAATGATGATAATTGGAATCAAGTTACATAATTACCCAAGGGTCTGACCCCTTACAGAGATTGAAAGTGAAACAGACAAGCTCTGTTGCTAGTTATCCGTACCGGTTTGAATCACGCCACCAAGCACATAGACGAACAGCAGCATCGCTATCGGAGTGATGGTGACCGTGATGATGGTATCTATGCTTCGAAAAATATGGCGCATGGAACGTCCAAGCATAACGTCAAGATCGCTGAAAAAAGTGTTTCTTTATTAGCAAAACAAATTGTGGTTACAATTTGTTCATGTCCCCAGGGGGTTCTTATGAGCGAAGCGAATTTGCTAATTGTTGTTGGAAAACCTACATGCAAATGATGATAATTGGAATCAAGTTACATAATTACCCAAGGGTCTGACCCCTTACAGAGATTGGAAGTGAAACGGAAAGCTCTGTTGCTATTACAGAAATTGGTAACGAAGTGGACAAGTTCTGTTTGCTAATACATTCTACAAATTAGTTAAAGAATATGAAGAGAGCTGAAAAGTTCTCCTCATATTTGGGGACCCACAGTTTCTCCAATATTTTTAAATGATAAAATATAAAAAGATATGAAATGTAATGTAGAAAAGTAAAAAAATTAAAGCCTACAATAAAGTAAGCTTTAATTAATTCAACATAAATTTTATATTATTATATCCTTATGCAATCGATGAAAGTTGAATTAATTCAACCGTCAAAGATTGCTATCATCTTATCTCACAATAGTTATATTAAAAAGTGTTATGAGCATAACAATAGCAATAATTTTAAAAACAATCCTAATTATTGCCTTTTCCATATATTATATCCTCCTTGTTAAGGATATAAAAATTATATAATATTTTTCAATTGTAGTCAATACAAAAAATTTGATAATTATGGAATAAATCATAAAGGGTTTAGCCTATCTTTTATAGAAATTTAAGGAGAGAGGGGGATGAAAACATGAAAAATGTCATAGATGTAATTAAACTGATTATATCATCAGGAGTTTTCATAGCAGCAATAATAGGAGTTGTAAAATATTTTTATGAGAAAAACAGAGAGTTATATATTAGACGGTTAAATGAGGTATATGCTCCACTATTCAGCTACTTAATCAAACAAGAAACAGTAAGACAGTTATATTGTAAGCATATATTAATAAAAGATTCACCTATACTTACCATGACACGTACAATAGAAACAGTAAAAGGAACAGAGAAGATATTGATTATAGATAGAAATTTTTTTGTTGAAATACTCAGGGATACAAATAAAGGATTAATAAAGCCTAGATTATTGAAATTTCTGAGTGCATATGAAATATTAATCTTTTTAGAAGAGTCACTTGAAAATGGAAGCAAAGAATATGAAATAGCAACAACTAAAAAGGTTGAAGTAGAATATGAACTGTTTAAAGAAGTACAAATTGGTTACGAGGAAACTGTAAAAAAATTAAAGTTAGATGATGAGTTTGAAATTGATAATTTAGAGCAATTTATTATATGAAGCTAAGAGTCTACAAGAGAGCTCTTTTTTTATAAAAGTTTCTTTCTACTTTTATAGAAGTTTGAGGGAAGAGGTGGTGGTTGATTATGTATGAAGTGGAATGTAGTAGTAAGTTATAAGTTATTATATACTCACCTGAAAAAATTAATGTTACCAATCTTATAAAATGATAACATTTACATATTATACAAGAGGGTCGCACTAGAAACCTAATAAATGTAAAAGTAATTAGAAGTAATCTTATGAAAGACAGTATTTTTAATTTCCTTTTATGACTTATGCTACACTAAATGTGTAGTCTGTATTTACTTTTTTTAGGCGGCTGATACGACCCCGTTACAGGAATTGGTAACGAAGTGGACAAGTTCTGTTTGCTAATCCAATAAAACAAAATTATGGACACATACAAGCATTGAAAGAGATTTTAAATGACTTTGGAGGTATAAATTATATCTCAATAGTAGCTTTTACAACAAGGGCGGAGTTAAAAGTAACATCAAAAACGGATGTCGTGTACATTATAAATTTGCCTAAGACAATAAAAAAATATAATATTGAGAATATAACTGATTTAGTTAAAGAAGATGTATTATACAAAATTAATTTCTTTAAATGTTGATAGCAAAGAAACTAGAAAAACTCATGTAAAAGCAATTCACAGGACATTAGCTGAAAAAGATATTAAAGCTAATAGTGGTATCTGTCCTAAATGCGGAGGAAAGTTAGTATTAAGAAATGGTGTAGCAGTTTTCCTAAATGTAGGTTTATTGCAAAGTAACAGAGAAATTTGTTGATTGCACTTTTGATATTTGCAATATTTCACTTTAGGCACACTCTGATTCCTTTTTTTAGGATGCGGATCCGACCCCGTTACAGAAATTGGTAACGAAGTGAACAAGTTCTGTTTGCTAATAATCTAGGAGAGTTGTACAACCTTAATAAGATCGAAAAAATGGCTGAAAAAAATTTGTTTATCAGAAGAAAAGGAAAGGTTTCTGCTAAAAATTTTTTAAACCTATGCACTTTTATAGGTGAAGATTTATGTTCTTCGTCTTTATCGGATTTGTGTGCAAAATTAGAAGCTAATGAAAAGGTATCAATCTCCCCTCAAGCATTAAGCAAAAGATTTAATAAGGAAGCTGTGAA
>NZ_DATCQT010000188.1:0-4193 GCF_036569345.1 Clostridium sp. | reverse complement strand
CTACGTATAAAATCAGTGTGGACTACGTATAAAATCAGTGTGGACTACGTATAAAATCAATGCGTAAAACAAAATGTTGATTTTACGTAATTACTGTGGTAATATATTTCCATACTATGAAATTGGAGGTAATGAAAGAATGGAAAATAAAGTTGGTGGGGATTTAATTTGTAAAAGACCCGAAACGATAGTTGAAGCACGATTTAAATTAACTAAAAAACAAAATGATATTTTAGATATGGTTTTTGCATCTATTGAAAATGATGAAAAGCTTAAATATCAAATAGACATAAGAAAATATGGTCAACTTTATAACATAAAAAATAAAAGTAATATTTATGGGGATTTAAAAAAGGCAATTAAAACATTTGAGGGTAAAGGATTTGCAATAACTCAAAAAATTAGTAAAAAAAAGGAAAATAGAATATATTTTTCTTGGTTTTCAAGTATTCAATATCTTGATGGCGAAGGAAAAATTGAAATTGAATTAGGACAAAAGTTAAAAGAAGTAATGTTAAATGCTAAAAAAGCATGTTTTTATCAACTTAAATATTCTTTAAATTTTCATAATATCTATAGTAAAAGAATGTATTATTATTTAAAAAGTTTTGAAAATAGCAGTAAAAATGGGACTGGTTGGCGAGTTGACAATTTAAATGAACTTAGAACTAAACTTGAGTGTCCTAAAAGTTATGATGTTTATTATGAATTTAAACGACTTGCTTTAAATCCTGCTTATGAAGAAATAAACGGAAATAGCGATATCCAATTTGAGTATGAAGAAATAAAGACTAAGAAAAAAGTTACACAGTTAAAATTCAATATAAAGAAAAACAAATTTTCTCAATCACTTGCCGTTAAGGATGAAGTATCAGCAACGGTAACGGAATTTGAAGAAGAAGAAGAAAAAAATAAAAATCCAATAGATAAAATTAAAAATATAATGAGTGACAGTAAAATAACAACACTGGAAGCTAAAAAACTATTAGATACTGCTAATGGGAATATAAATGTTATCAAAGAAAAATATTCTCAGGCGCAAAATGTAACTAAGATTGATAGTGTTGTAGGTTGGATGCTCAAAGCAATTAAAGAAAATTATCAAGCTCCTAAAAGTAAAAATAAAAATGGAAATTTCAATAATTATGAACAAAGACCATTTGATCCAACGTTAGAAGCAAAACTCATAAATTGGGGAACTAATGAAACTGATGATGTTGGAGAAGAATTTCAACAAGGTAAATATTAATACATAAATTAGGTGTAGATTAACTAAAAAAGGTTTTTTATTAATTATGTTGAATACATGTAACTAGATACGTATTTAGTTATGATACGGTAACGTATCGAGTTACATATATAAATTTGAGGTGGTAACATGAGAACCATAACACAAGTGGCAGAAGAATTGGTTATATCAAGGAAAAGGGTATATAGCTTGATACAAAGGCTTAATATAAAAACTACAAAAGATGGAAGAAATAATTTTATAGACGATAATGAATTTGAACGTATCAAAAATGAAGTAATTAATTCAAAAGGTAACAATATAAAGGAACGTCTTAAAAACGTACTTGAACGTGACGGATACGTAACAGGTGGCAGGATATCAGATAGGGAATATACAGATTTTAAAGAGCAAATAACCTTTTTGCAAGAAAAGTTAAAAAGTAAAGATGAACAATTAAAAATGAGAGATGAACAATTTATAGGACAGTTGCAGGTTAAGGATGAACAAATCAAATCAAAAGATTATCAAATAAATGGACTTATTCAAAGCAATTTTAATTTTACTAAGGCTTTAAATCCTCCTTTTGAAGAGGTTGCAGTAACTAAAGAAGTTAGGGAAAGCCTTTTTAGTAGAATTTTTAAAAAAAGATGATTGGTATATTACGTTAACATGAAAAGTTTAAAATATAGGTTATTTTCTATACAATTCAGTGTAACAGAATAGTGAACTTCCGATTAAGTCGACCGGTTCACATGTTTAATACACTGAAATTAGTTATAAACATAGTAAAATATTACTACTGGTCAAAACCGTGTTTCTCCATTTAGTAGGCTGCCCCACCCCATATGTATCCATAAGATACTCTAAGAACGACCCCTCAAATAATTTGAGCAATTTCACTACGTTCAATTACTCAAATTATTTAGGGAACCCTTTGTCGTCCTAAGAGTATCTAATGGAACGGTTGAAAACTCTACGAGCAAACTTTGTTTGGTCAGCAAGCTGACTTATCAACCTTACATATGGGGTGGCAGCAAAACTGCACTTGTGATAAAATGCTCCGCATTTTTAGTGTGGACCTTTATGTACCAACCTGTAACTGTAATAATAGTTAATGTCGTGAAATCATAGTTTAAAGACAGAAAGACATAAAGACAGAAAGACATAAGAAAGCCTAGCGTACACTAGGCTTTCTTATGTCTTTCTTATTACTTATTATAAATTCTTTTCGTAAGCCTCAACCATTTTTTTAACCATTTGTCCGCCTACAGAACCATTTTCTCTTGAAGTTAAATCTCCATTGTAACCTTCTGTAAGATTTACTCCTACTTCCCTAGCAGCTTCCATTTTAAATTTATTTAATCCAGTCTTAGCCTCTGGAACTAATACTCTATTTCTTGACATATAAATTACCTCCTCATTAATTGATAATTATTTTCATTTGTACTACTATAATGTGCATTATTATAAAGAATACTCCTAGAAATTTATGGTTATTTTAATGATTAAATAAAATAATAATTTCACGTACTTTCTAGGTATAGAGATTAAATGAGGTGATTTATTGCTATTTTGTTAAAATTAAGGTAATATATCATTAGCCCACTTTTGGGGCTAGTTTTTAAATGCAAAGGTAATAAGGAATCCACTTCCAGCCTTTGCATTTTTTATTTGTAGCTATTACTATACACCTTAATATACGAAACAGAAAGTCACTACGGAAATTTGAATAAACAAAAACATCTCGTTTCGCTTAAAAATAAAATAAAAACCATTCCACATAATAAACATTATCTTGAATGGCTTTTATTTTAAGGGGTATCATCAAACTGATCATCTTGAAAATAATCACACAAAGTATTAAAATATACTTATATAAATAATGCAAAATCGCTATACTTTTTGACTCCAATTGTTCGATATACCCCCAGTTGGAGTTGGAAAATAGGGTGTTTACATAGAACAAACCTAGCAACCCCAACGTATACGTCATATAGCAATTGGAGTCAAAAAAGAGGTGGACAAAAGGACACAAAAAGGGCAATAAAAAATCGCAAGCGATCGCAACAAATTTGCTTTTTTAATTAGCCAGTGTACTTTTGTCCACCACCTGATATTATATTAAATTTTAGCTGTATATAAATAGAATAAAATAAGTGAATGAGCAAATAAATGAGTGAAAGCAACATATTTTTTACATAAGTATGTTATACTAATCCACAAATTACTTGTTACTTTTTATTTAATTTGAGTCCCCCTTTAATTAAATAGAAGTATAAAAAAATAAAAAGGAATTAGCATTATATAGCTAATTCCTTTTTATTTTTTAACTATTTACTTTTCACATCATGCTTCATATCTATCTGATCAATTATTATTTATAGATTATAATTAATGTCGTGAAAAGAGACTTTAACGACATTAGTAGCAGAGATATGTTGCCCTCATATCTCTGCTACAAGAAAATAATTAATGAGGAGATATATTTTTATGATTATGATTATGATGAAAATAATTTACATTAAAGCCACGAAATTAATAACTTATATTGATTCTTAAATTATTCTTTTCATATGGCTTGTCCTTTATAGTATGTAGATCGATACAGGTGTGCTACAAAATATCTAAAAGCCATTCATGACGCGTTAAAAGATAATTTAACGTACTTAATTTTACACACTGGAAATCAAGAGGTAATTGCTATTTTATTAAGATCAAGGTACTATATCATTACCCTTTCTTTTTAGGGCTAGTTTTTAAATGCAAAGGTAGTTAGAAACCATTCTTCTGCCTTTGCATTTTTTATTTAAGATAAATATAGGTATGATTAATAAATTGGGTTTCCTTTTGACCATTGACCTACATATTTCCTAACTTTTTAGTTTGAACCAGGAATTATGGTCTTAATTTGTGTACATTTTCAATAAGTGCATTGGCAAATAAATGGGTGAAAGCAACATAT
>NZ_DATCQT010000187.1:0-7355 GCF_036569345.1 Clostridium sp. | reverse complement strand
TTATACGTGTTAGCAAATCTGCGATTGGGTCAGTCATAACCATTTTTCGTGCCTCCTTTCATTAGAATGTTCTAATTACCAACTTGCTTTTCTGCAACCAGGAATTTCTCCCTTGTGTGCAAGTTCTCTAAAACAGATACGGCATATACCAAATTTTTGTAATACAGAATGTGGTCTTCCGCAAAGTCTGCATCTTGTATAAGCTCTAGATGAATATTTAGGTTCTTTTTTCCATTTCTCTATTAAAGCCTTACGTGCCATATGTTTTCCTCCTTATTATTGAGCAAATGGCATTCCAAGGAATCTTAATAACTCTCTTGCTTCCTCGTCTGTCTTTGCTGTAGTAACGAATATTATATCCATTCCTCTAATTTTATCAATTTTATCATATTCTATTTCTGGAAATATAAGTTGTTCTTTAATACCGATAGCATAATTCCCTCTACCATCAAAAGCTTTAGAAGAAGCTCCTCTAAAATCTCTAACTCTAGGTAATGCAACGTTCATTAATTTATCAGCAAATTCGAACATTTGAGCCTTTCTTAATGTAACTTTACAACCGATTGGAGTATTTTCTCTTAGTTTAAAGTTGGCTATAGATTTCTTTGCTCTTGTTATAATTGGTTTTTGACCAGCAATAATTTGCATGTCGCTAATAGCTGAATCTAAAACTTTAGAGTTATCTTTAGCTTCTCCAACTCCCATATTTAAAACTATCTTTTCAAGCTTTGGAACTTCCATTACGTTTTTGTAACCGAATTTTTCCATAAGCGCTTGAACTACTTCATTCTCATATTTCTCTTGTAGCCTTGAACTCATATGTTAAACCTCCTTTCATAAACTAAAATGTTTCTGCACATTTCTTGCATACTCTTACTTTAGTTCCATCTTCTAGAATTTTGCTACTTATTCTTGTTACATTTTTGCATTTTGTACAATACAACATAACTTTTGAACTATTTATAGCTGCTTCTCTGTGAGTTATTCCACCTTGCGCATTTTGTTTGCTTGGTTTCTGATGTTTTGTAATAACGCTAACATCTTTCACTAAAACTTTACCAGTTTTAGGATATACAGCTAAGACTTCGCTTATTTTGCCTTTATCTTTACCAGAAATAACCATTACTGAATCATTTTTTCTTATGTGCACTTTTTTAACTGCCATGTTAGACACCTCCTATCTTATAGAACTTCAGGCGCTAGTGATAAGATCTTAGTGAAGTCTTTATCCCTTAACTCCCTTGCAACTGGTCCGAATATACGAGTTCCTTTTGGGGTTTTGTCATCTTTTATGATAACAGCTGCATTATCATCAAATCTAACATATGATCCATCGGCTCTTCTTAAACCTTTTACAGATCTAACTATAACTGCCTTGACAACTTCACCCTTTTTAACAACTCCACCTGGTGTTGCACTTTTAACGCTGGCAACTATTGTATCACTGATGTTTCCCCATTTTCTATGAGATCCACCTAAAACTCTAATACACATAATTTCTTTTGCGCCAGAATTATCTGCAACCTTTAATCTTGATTGCTGTTGTATCATATCAAATACCCTCCTTCCAGTTCTTAAACCGAAACATTATTTAGCTTTTTCAACTATTCCAGTAATTCTCCATCTTTTATCCTTAGATAATGGTCTAGTTTCCATAATTGTAACTTTATCATTCACTTTAGCTTCATTATTTTCATCATGAGCCTTAAACTTAGTTGTTTTATTAATTATCTTTCCGTATAATGGATGACGAACTTTTGTTTCAATTGCTACAACTATTGTTTTATCCATTTTATCAGAAACTACCTTACCTGTTCTTGTTTTCCTGTTATTTCTTTCCACAAGAGCAACCTCCTTTCAGTTTTACTGTTCAAAAGCCTTTATTTCTTCTTGCCTAATGATTGTCTTAATTTGGGCTATTGATTTTTTAACCTGTTTAATTCTCATAGGATTTTCTAATTGCCCTGTAGCTAACTGAAATCTAAGGTTAAATAACTCTGCCTTCAAATCAGACATTTTTACTAGCAAATCTTGAGGATTACTTTGTCTTAATTCATTTAATTCATTAGCCTTCAACGACTTCACCACCCATTTCCTCAAAATCTCTTCTAGATACAAACTTAGTTTTTATTGGAAGTTTGTGTGAAGCAAGTCTCATTGCCTCTCTAGCTGCTTCTTCTGTTACTCCTGCAATTTCGAATAAGACTCTACCTGGCTTAACTACTGCTACCCAATATTCAACTGAACCTTTACCTGAACCCATACGAGTTTCAGCTGGTTTTTCAGTCACTGGCTTATCAGGGAAGATCTTTATCCAAACTTTTCCGCCTCTTTTTACTTCTCTATTGATAGCAACTCTGGCAGCTTCTATTTGATTACTTTTAACCCAGCCACATTCCATAGCTTGTAATGCATAATCACCGTATGCAATAAAGTTTCCTCTTGTAGCTTTTCCTCTCATTCTACCACGTTGAACCTTACGATGTTTAGATCTCTTAGGCATTAACATGTCTTATTCCTCCTTCCTTCTACGCTTTTGCTTCTTCCGTAACGATTTTTTTTGTAGGAAGAACTTCGCCTCTATATACCCAAACTTTTACGCCGATTTTACCATATACGGTATCTGCTTCTGCAAATCCATAATCTATATCAGCTCTCAAAGTCTGCAATGGTATTGTACCTTCATGATAATGTTCAGTTCTAGCTATTTCTGCTCCGCCAAGTCTTCCTGCACAAGCAATCTTAACTCCCTTAACGCCAGATCTCATAGCTCTTTGAATTGTTTGTTTCATTGCTCTTCTAAAAGAAATTCTCTTTTCTAATTGAGAAGCAACATTTTCAGCCATAAGTTGAGCGTTGTTTTCAGCTTGCTTAACTTCTACTATGTTAATTAAAACATTTTTATCTAATACAAGTTTTTTCATATCAAGCTTTATAACTTCAATTCCAGAGCCACCTCTACCAATGACCATTCCTGGTTTAGCAGTGTGTATGTTGATTTTAACTCTTTTAGCAGCTCTTTCAATTTCAATTTTAGAAATTCCTGCTGTGTAAAGTTTACTTTTTAAGAATTCTCTAATCTTAAAATCTTCAACAAGATTATCTGCAAAATTCTTCTTATCTGCATACCATCTAGAACTCCAATCCTTAATTACACCAACCCTAAAGCCGTGTGGATGTATCTTTTGTCCCACGCTATACCCCTCCTTCTTATAATCTCTCTGTAACTATTATAGTTACATGGCTAGATCTTTTCTTTATTCTATAAGCTCTTCCTTGCGCACGCGGTCTAAATCTCTTAAGAGTTGGACCTTGACCTGCATAAGTTTCAGCAACATATAATCTATTAATATCTAAGTTCAAGTTGTTTTCTGCATTTGCTACAGCTGATTTAAGTACTTTAGTTACTACTTCAGCTGCATTTTTGGGAGTAAATTGTAATATAGCAAAAGCTTCATTTACTTTTTTACCTCTTATCAAATCAAGAACAATCCCGATTTTCCTTGAGGATGTTCTCACATATTTAGCTATAGCTTTAGCCTCCATGTTTGTTTCCTCCTTCCAACACTATCTTACTTTGCTAGTTTTTTCTCTGTCAATGTGTCCTTTAAATGTTCTAGTTAACGCGAATTCTCCTAATTTATGCCCTACCATATCTTCTAAAACATAAACTGGTACATGTTTTCTTCCATCATGTACTGCGATAGTATGCCCTATCATTTGTGGGAAAATAGTAGAACTTCTTGACCAAGTTTTTATTACTTTTTTCTCGCCAGCTTTATTCATTTCATTTATTCTTTTTAACAGAACTTCTTGTATATAAGGTCCTTTTTTTACTGATCTACTCACCTTTGTGGCCTCCCTTCATAAACCATGAACATAGTTTTAAAGACAATATAACCTTCAATAAAACTATTTTCTATTCTTTGTCTTAACAATAAATTTATCAGAGTATTTGTTATTTTTTCTTGTTTTATATCCAAGTGCTGGTTTACCCCAAGGAGTCATCGGACTAGCGTGACCAACTGGTGCTTTACCTTCTCCACCACCATGTGGATGATCGTTCGGATTCATTACTGATCCTCTGACTGTAGGTCTAAAGCCTAAATGTCTTTTTCTTCCTGCTTTACCTATGTTAACAATATCATGTGTCAAGTTTGAAACTGTTCCTATAGTAGCTCTACAATTTAATCTAACATATCTTACTTCTCCACTTGGAAGTCTTACTTGAGCATATTCTCCTTCTTTAGCCATAAGTTGCGCTGAAGAACCTGCTGATCTTACAAGTTGAGCACCTTTTCCTACCTGTAGTTCAATATTATGAATTGTTGAACCTAATGGTATATTAGATATTGGAAGTGTGTTTCCAACTTTTATATCAGAATCAGCACCGGATACAACTACATCCCCAACTTTCAAACCAACTGGAGCTATTATGTATCTTTTCTCACCATCAGCATATACAACAAGAGCTATGTAAGCAGATCTATTTGGATCATACTCAATTGTAGAAACTTTTGCTGGAATACCATCTTTTGTTCTCTTGAAATCTATTATCCTGTAACTTTGTTTTGCTCCACCACCTCGGTGACGAACAGTTATCTTACCTTGATTATTTCTTCCACCTGATCTTTTTGTGCTTACAAGAAGTGATTTTAATGGCTTATCTGTTGTTATTTCTGCAAAATCAGACATTGTCATATTTCTTCTTGAAGGTGTGGTTGGTCTAAATTTCTTAATCGCCATGTGATTTCCCTCCTTCTTTCTCGCTTATCTGGCCTCTGCCAATACTAGCTTAATAATTACATTCCATCAAAAAACTCAATTGTTTTGCTTTCTGTTGTTAAAGTAACAATAGCTTTTTTAAAGTCAGCTCTTTTTCCAATGTGAACTCCAACTCGTTTAGTTTTACCTATATTCCTTAGTGTTCTTACATTTTCAACCTTAACTCCAAATACATCTTCTACTGCTTTTTTAACTTGAGTTTTATTTGCATGGATATCAACTATAAAGGTGTATTTTTTTTCAGCCATTACCGCCATACTTTTTTCAGTAATTACTGGTTTTCTTATAATATCATGGCTAGTTAGCTTCATTATATATACACCTCCTCAATTTTAGATACAGCATCCTTTGTAACTATGAATTTTTCATACTTTAGTATGTCATAAACATTTAAGTTATTTACTGGTGTTACTTGCACTCCTGGTATGTTTCTACCTGATTTATAGATATTTTCATCTGATTTTTCAACAACTATTAAAGTTTTCTTAGCATCAAAAGCTTTTAAAATCTCTAACATTGCTTTAGTTTTTGGTGAATCAAATTCTAAGCTGTCTATAACTATCATTTCATTTTCAGCTACTTTAGCTGATAAAGCTGATTTAAAAGCAACTCTTCTCATTGATTTTGGTACAGACATACGGTAATCTCTTGGCTTTGGAGCAAATACTATACCACCATGTATCCATTGTGGTGATCTAATAGAACCTTGTCTTGCTCTACCAGTTCCCTTTTGTCTCCAAGGCTTTATTCCACCGCCTCGAACTTCAGCTCTAGTTTTAGCTGATTGAGTTCCTTGTCTTTTATTTGCGAGTTGTGCTACAACAACTTGGTGCATAGCATCTGTGTTGATTTCAACTCCAAATATATTTTCATTTAATTCAATATCTCCAACTTTTTTACCATCTTTACTAAATAAATCTAATGTAAGCATTCTGCATCCTCCTTTCTTTTAAAGTTATGCTTTAACAGCATTTCTAATAACAACTGTGCCTTTGTTTGGCCCCGGTATTCCACCCTTAATTAATATAATGTTCTTTTCAGCCATTACTTTAACTATTTCAAGGTTTATTACTGTTGTATTAACATTACCCATGTGACCTGGCATATGTTTGTTTTTGAATGTTTTTGATGGATCAGAAGATGCTCCCATTGATCCTGGTGCTCTATGGAATTTAGAACCATGACTCATTGGTCCACAAGCTGCATTCCATCTCTTAATTACTCCTTGGAATCCCTTTCCTTTAGAAATTCCTGATACGTCAATTTTATCTCCAGCAGCAAAAATATCTGCTGTAAATTCTTGACCTACTACATAAGCACTTGTATCTTCCATTCTAAATTCTTTTACGAATCTTTTTAAAGAAGTACCTGCCTTAGTAAATTGTCCTTTCATTGGTTTGTTGACTAATTTTTCTCTTATATCTCCAAAACCAACTTTTATTGCATTGTAACCATCATTTTCAACAGTTTTGATTTGAACAACAACACATGGACCTGCTTCAACAACTGTTACTGGAACAACTTTTCTACTCTCATCGAATATTTGAGTCATTCCAAGTTTTTTACCCATTATTCCTTTTTTCATGAAAATACACCTCCTACTTATTAGCGGACCACAATAGTGATCATAATAGTTAGTAATAGTAATCTATTACTTGCGTATAGTAATTATACTAATACGCGTCATCGCACTTCTATGTACGCCTATAGTTTTATTTCGATATCAACACCAGCTGGTAAGTCTAACCTCATTAGTGCATCAACGGTTTTTGGTGATGGACTAATTATGTCTATCAGCCTCTTATGAGTTCTTATTTCAAATTGCTCTCTTGAGTCTTTGTATTTGTGTGGAGACCTTAAAACTGTAATAACATCTTTTTCTGTAGGTAGTGGTACTGGACCAGCTACTTTAGCTCCTGTACTTTTGGCTGTTTGAACAATTTTTTCAGCTGATTGATCCAAAATGTTGTGATCAAAAGCCTTTAATCTGATTCTGATTTTTTGTTTAATCATTATTATTCCCTCCTTTTCATCGCACGTTCTACTTCTTACGTGCAACAGCGGATGTTCTGTAAACTGTTCCAGGTGTTGCATACAAAAATTTTAAGAAACAATCGCAGAAACTCCGTCGCCCGATTCAAGATCAGGGCGTGCTCGGTGAAGAATGACCCGGAAGTCCGGCAACCTCTTACCTCATCGCTGTTACCACATACAACTCTTAAAGTATACAACATATCTTTTGCTTTGACAAGTATTTTTTTATATTATTTTATAATCTTTCTTTTAACTATTTCAACTTATATTTACATATAGGTTTTACTGCATGAAAAAGGAGAAGAGCGTCCCCTTCTCCTTAATAATAAAAGCTTTTATTATTGTATTAAATCATCAATTGATTATTATAAACACATTGTAAATTATTATTTAACTATTGAAGTAACAACTCCAGAACCTACTGTTCTTCCACCTTCTCTGATTGCAAATCTTAATCCCTCATCCATTGCTACTTGAGTGATTAATTCAACATTCATGTCAATGTGGTCTCCTGGCATTACCATTTCCATTCCGTC
>NZ_DATCQT010000186.1:0-1729 GCF_036569345.1 Clostridium sp. | reverse complement strand
ACTTCGGCTCCAAGGACTAGGTACAGGTAGTTGGTTAGACCTTACCTAGTAGGATTCCCCTACTATATGTTAATAACTTACTAATGAAGATAGAATTGCTTCCATTTCCAAGAGGAAACATCACGCGTTTGCGTGCTGCTTCGCAGCTCGCACTATACACTTATTATACCATATTATTAAAAAAATATTACTAATGAAAATGGGAAATATTATCTTATAAAGAAAATTGTTTTTCTCTTTTTTTATAAATCGCTTCCTCACTTGAATTTCAACTGTATAAATCTTTTAAGGTATTGTATAATGGATAAATACAAACTAAAAACATACTTTATAATGTATGCTAAAAAATAATGTATGCTAAAGATATAGGAGTGAAAATATATGCCAAAAACTATTTTTAAAGGCAGTGCAATGTTAAATCCTGTTCCTGTAGTATTAATTACCTCAAAAAATAAAGAAGGAAAAATAAATATTTTTACAGTAGGATGGATAGGAACGGCTTGTACTAAACCTCCAATGATAACTGTAGCGATAAGACCTGAAAGGCTTTCCTATGAATATATAAAAGAAAGTGGCGACTTTGTAGTAAATCTACCTAATTCTAAACTAGTTAGACAAGTTGATTATTGCGGCGTGCGCTCTGGAAAACAAATAGATAAAATAAAAGAGATGAACTTCACTATTGAAAGCGGCATAGATGTCACTGCCCCTTTAATTTCTGAATGTTTCATATCTCTAGAATGCAAAGTTAAAAGCATTACTCCTTTAGGGACACACGATTTATTTTTAGCTGAAATCGTGAATACACATGTAGATAATAATTTAATAGATTCCGCTGGAAAAATTCATTTTGAAAAAGCAGATCTAATTACTTATTCCCATGGTGAATATTTTAGTGTTAATTCTAAACCACTAGGTAAATTTGGTTATTCAGTTCAGAAAAAATCCAGTAAGCCTCATTCAAGACATAAAAAGAAAGTCTGATTTCTCAGACTTTCTTTTTATATTGATTTATTTACCACTGGTTTCTTTTCTAATGATATACTTTCAGTGTGTTTAGTCATTTTTAACATTTCAGCAATACCTGCTATGCTACCAAAAGTTGACAATGTTTCGTTTGGAAGTATAAGTTTATTAGCTGGATTCTTAGCCATTTCTTTAAGGGCCTCTACTTGTTTAAGTGCTATAACTGTTTCATTTGTACCTGACTCTATTATAGCTATATTTACTTTCCTTATAGCTCCTGCTTCTGCAATCGCAATAGTCTCTATAGCACGAGCTTTACCTTCTGCTTCAAGAAGTTGAGATTCCTTAAGTCCTTCTGCACGCCTTATAGTTGCTTGTTTTTCAGCTTCAGCATTTAATATTTGAGCTTGTTTATGTCCTTCGGCTTTTTCAATTAGACTTTGTTTTTCTCCCTCTGCCGTAAGAATAACTGCTCTCTTATCTCTCTCTGCTCTCATTTGTTTTTCCATAGCCTGTTGGATTTCACCTGGTGGTACTATATTTTTAATTTCTACAGATAATATCTTTATTCCATAAGCATCTGTGATCTCATCGATTATTTCAAGAAGCCTAGAATTTATTTTATCTCTTCCTGATAATACTTCATCTAAAGTCATATCTCCACAAATATTTCTCATATTAGTAATAGTTGAGTACACAATACCTGATTTATAATCCTCAATATTGTACACTGCATCTCTTGAGTTAGTAACCTTATAAAATA
>NZ_DATCQT010000185.1:0-85406 GCF_036569345.1 Clostridium sp. | reverse complement strand
CCACATTTCCCCTGCTGCTTCCTTCAGACCCTACCGTTACCAGTAGCGCCCTTGCTCTCAGGTTGTCTTCCCGTTGGTTAGGTGACATAGGCTTCTTTCAGCCTATCGGCTCAGCGAACATGCTGGACGTACAAAAAGCTATATGACTTTTGTCATATAGCTTCTATTATTTTATTTAAATCGTCTATCAGCTCTTACTCTTTGAACTTTTTGAGTATTACCCTTCATTGGAACCAGGTCTTTTTTTGTTGTCATGTTTCTAATGTTTACAACTTGAATCTGCTCACTATGTTCTTTACCTTTTTTGCCCTTCATTCCTTGAATTATAACAGTATGGCCTTGAAGCACAGATATAAAGTTCACTTTTTTAAACCAACGTCTTTTTTTAAATACACATTTAGAAATTGATTTACTTCCATCTGCTTTTACTAAGATGGTTACAGTTAATTTACAAAATATTTTAAAAAACTTCCAATAAATCTTTTCATCTACTTTGACAGATAGAACCCTACCTTGTGCTTGTGTAAGTCTATCACCATATCTTTTTAAATAAGCTTGTGTATAACTATTGGTCAATTTGTCTTTTAATCCCATCAATATTACTCCTTCACATAAAAAATTATAAAAATTATAAAAAGTCAATATGCTTATTATATCTTATGTTGTAATTTAACTCAAGCATTAATAAAGGACTATTTACAATATTTATTTATGATATTAATTAATAAAAAGAAGTATATATCCATAAATTCAGAAAATATTATTAGTTCTATTCCATAATATTGGTCCCCAATGCCTAATTTGAGAATATTAATATAATAAAGAATTGAAAGGAGGAGGAATATGAACAGGGAATTAACTCCAAAGGATATTATATATGAATTTGATATTGAAGATATGTATTCAAGGGAAACATTAGATTCTATGCCACAATATATTGATGTAATAGAAAATATTAAGACTGCCATGAGTATAGATACGGAGGGTTTTAATATTTATTTAATAGACGATTTTTCAAAAGAAACTCTTAAAGATATAATGAAATACGTAAATAAAATTTTAGAGAATAAAAAGAAACCAAAAGATATTTGTTATGTACTATATGAAGATGAAAATTCTCCTAAACCTATATTTGTAAGTAATGGGGGCGGAAATAAGCTAAAAGGGTTAATCGAAGAAATGCAAAATGAATATTTAGAAAACACATTTCAGTTTTATAATGGTTTTACAAACAAAGAAAAGGAAGAGATTGAGGAAAGCATTCATAGGAAAAGAAATGAACTAATCGGTAACCTTATAGATACAGCAAAAGACAAAGGGTTTGATATAAAGTCCACAAGCAGTGGATTTACATTTATACCTTTAAGTGACGGCAAAGAAATGTCTGAAAATGAATATGATACATTAAATAAAGAGAGAAAAGAAACTATTTTAGATATTGCAAAAATGTTGAAAGATAAAGCTAAGGATATATTAGAGGAACTAAAAGAGGTTGAGATAAGAGACCTAGATAAAATAAAACAAATAATGGCAGCATATTATAAAAATGAAATGTATGATTTATTAGAAGAATATAAAAATATATTTATAGAAGATGAAGTTGTAACAAACTATTTTGATATGGTATGTTGTGATATTGAAAAAAAACTGATAGAAAATTACTCTTTAAGTTATGAGGATGACGAGGAAAGAATAAATGAAATTATATACAAATATGTTGTTAATGTAATTGTAGATAATAGTAAAAATCAAGTTCCTCAAGTTATTTTTGAACAAGATCCTAATTTAACAAATTTAATTGGTAATATAGAATATGAAAATCATAAAGGGGTTTATTCCACAGATATAGGATTAATAAAAAGTGGAAGTATGTTAAAAGCGAATGAAGGGTGTTTGATAATTAGAATGAATAGTTTAATAGCCAACCCTACGGCTTACTCTCAATTAAAAAAATCACTATTAACAGAAGAGGTAGATGTTTCATGTAATGCTAACCATTATGAAATAGTGTCTTTGAATAGTTTAAAACCAGAGCCGGTTCCTATTAAAACAAAGGTAATTCTTATTGGAGACTATGAGACGTATGACTTGCTTTATAATTTGGATGAAGACTTTAGAAAAATCTTCACTATAAAAGCAGAATGCAATTCGCTACAGACCATATGCAATGATTTAAAGGGTTCTTTGGTATTTGAGATAAATAAAATTTGTAGCGAAAATAATTTTAAGTTCCTTACAAAAGGAGCGTTAAGAGAAGTAGCGAAGATTCTATCTAGGAAGGCTCAGAGTAGGAAAAGAATATATTATGATAAAAATGAAATAAATAAGTTATTAATTTTATCTAGCAATAAGGTTAATAGGGAAAATAAAGAAGAGATTGGTGCAGATGATATAATCGAGATAGGGTATACAAAAGATATTATGGAAAAGGAAATAATAAACAATTATGTTGAAAAGAAAATGCTTATTGAGGTTACAAATAGTAGAATTGGACAAGTGAATGGATTATCAGTAATTGATACGGGATATTTTAGCTTTGGTAAACCTATAAAGATTACCTGTTGTTGTTACAAAGGAGCAGGAAATATTATAGATGTTCAAGAAGAAAGCAATTTAAGTGGTAATATTCATAGTAAATCCATTAATATATTAAAGGGATATATAAGTAGTATTAATGGAGGATTCACAAGGCTTCCAGTGGATTTTCATTTAAGCTTTGAACAAATTTATGGGAAGATAGATGGTGATAGTGCATCAGTTGCAGAAATAATATGCATGCTCTCAGCCCTTAGTAAAATACCTGTAAAACAAAATATCGCACTAACTGGTTCTGTTAATCAATTTGGTGAGGTTCAACCTATAGGCGGAGTAAATGATAAGATAGAAGGTTTCTTTGCAGCCTGCAAAGCAATTGACACAATAGAAGGCAAAGGCGTACTGATACCTTTGTCAAATGCAGATGACTTGGTTTTAAATGAAGAAGTTGAACAAGAAATTGCAAATGGCAATTTCCATATATATACTATGACCTCCATAGATGATGCAATTAGTGTTCTAATGGGAGATTTTGATACCAACTTCGATTCCGTAATGGTAGCCATTAACAAAGAACTAAAAAAATACAGTAGTAGAAAATAATAAAAGCACAGATACTAATTTTTTAGCATCTGTGCCCTTTTTGTTTTTTATACGTTAAATCTGAAGTTAACTACATCACCATCGTGCATGATATATTCTTTTCCTTCAAGCCTAAATAGTCCTTTTTCCTTAGCGGCGGCTTCTGATCCACATTCAACTAACTTGTCATAGGAAACTATTTCTGCTCTTATAAAACCTCTTTCTATATCAGAATGGATTTTACCAGCGGCAGCAGGAGCTTTAGTTCCAATGTGTATAGTCCAAGCTCTTATTTCTTGAGGACCTGCAGTTAGAAAACTCATGAGTCCTAGTAGTCTATAACTTGAGTGAATTAGTTTATCAAGACCAGTCTCTTTAAGACCATATTCTTGTAGAAGTTCCATTTTCTCATCATCTTCTAGAGAGGATAATTCTTCTTCGAGTCTTGCGCAAACTACAATTACTTCTGAATCCTCATTTGAAGCAAATTCTTTAACTTTTTTAACCATATCGTTTTCTGTATTTCCAGACATTAGATCATCTTCGCTGATGTTTGCAGCGTATAGTACGGGTTTTGAAGTAATTAAGAAAAGGGTGTTTACAAAAGCTGCTTCCTCTTCGTTAAATTCTAGTGTCCGTGCTGGAAGGTTAGATTCAAGATGCTCTTTTAGTTTTTCCATAAGTTCAAATTCCATTTTAGCTGTTTTGTCACCAGAACGAACAAGTTTTACTGATCTTTCCATTCGTCTTTCTAATACGTCAAGGTCAGAAAAAATAAGTTCTAAATTAATAGTATCTATATCACGGGTCGGATCAACATTTCCATCTACATGTATGATATTTTCATCCTCAAAACACCTTACCACATGAACAATAGACTCAACTTCTCTAATGTGAGATAAAAACTTATTCCCTAAACCTTCTCCTTTGCTTGCTCCCTTTACGAGACCAGCGATATCATAAAATTCAATAGCAGTATGAATTATCTTTTTACTACTATAAATAGCCTGTAGCACATCCAATCTTTTGTCAGGTACACTAACGACACCCACATTTGGTTCTATAGTACAAAAGGGATAATTGGCAGATTCGGCACCTGCTTTTGTAATTGCATTAAATAATGTGCTTTTTCCTACATTTGGTAAACCTACAATTCCTAACTTCATATATTATGTACATTCCTTTCCTACGCTTAAGATTATTAATTACTTGATAAGGCATCCCCCAAAAAAATAACTAGCCAGTATGCTAGCCTCGTCTATTATAATATTGTCAATTTTTTTTCAGATATTTTAATTATACTCTACATACTAATGCATTTCAAGAAAGTAAATTATAGTTTTGTTTTAACTTGATATATTAAAATGGTTAAAATTAAATTTTTTGTAAATATATTTAAATAAAACAAAAAATAAATTGAATTAATTTAAAAAAATAATTTAATTCAATAAAACAAGAAGGAATTTTCAATTTTATATAGAATATTACTTCAAAGTGGTTTAAAATGGTTTAAAGTGGATTAAAGTGGAGTAATTTTATAAAGTGGGGGAATAAAATGTTTATTGGTGAATATCAACATGCCATTGATAATAAAAACAGAATGATTGTTCCCACAAAATTCAGAGATGGATTAGGCAGTGAATTAATAATTACTAAAGGCCTTGATGGATGTCTGTACATATATACAATGGACGAATGGAAAGTAATGGAGGAAAAGTTAAAAAAACTTCCATTAACAAATAAGGATGCCAGATCGTTTGTACGGTTTTTCTTCTCAGGTGCTAATGAAATAACAATAGATAAGCAAGGAAGAGCTTTAATACCACAAAATTTATGCGAATATGCTGGCCTTAAAAAGGAAATAGTAAGTATAGGAGTATCCACAAGAATAGAAATATGGGCTAAGGATAAATGGGACAAATATAACGATTCAGATATGGATTTTGATGAGATAGCAGAAAAAATGAATGAATTAGGATTATAGAATTATTAGATACAATAGAAGGAGATAAAAAATGGAATTTAAGCATATATCAGTTTTATTAAATGAGTGCCTTGACGCACTAGATATAAAAGAAGATGGAATTTATGTCGATTGTACACTAGGAGGAGCAGGTCATTCTTTAGAAATTTTAAAAAGACTATCTTCAAAAGGTAGGCTTATTGGAATAGACCAAGACGCAGATGCATTAAAAGCCGCTAAGGAAAAAATTAAAGAATATAGCAATGTTACTTATGTACATGATAATTTTTATAATATTGATGCGATACTCGACAAACTTAATATAGAAAAAGTAGATGGTATTTTTATGGATTTAGGGGTCTCCTCTTATCAACTAGATAATGCAGAACGTGGATTTAGTTACATGAGGGATGCAGCACTTGATATGAGAATGGATAGAAGTAAAGGAATTACGGCGTTTGACGTGGTGAATAACTATGATGAGCAGCAAATAGCAGATGTTCTAAGAAATTATGGAGAAGAAAAGTTCTCTAAAAGAATTGCTAATTTTATAGTTGATAGAAGAAAGTTGGAACCGATTACAACAACGCTACAATTAGTGAATGTTATAGATGCAGCTATTCCAGCAAAGTTTAAGAGGGACGGTGGGCATCCAGCTAAAAGAACATTCCAGGGGATAAGAATTGAAGTTAACGGAGAATTGAAAATACTCGACAAAGCAATAGAAGATGGAATACATAGACTTAAAAGTGGTGGAAGAATGGCGATTATTACATTCCAGTCACTTGAAGATAGAATTGTCAAAGTTAAATTTAAAAGCTTAGAAGATCCATGCAAATGTCCAAAAGAGTTACCTATGTGTGTGTGTGGTAAAACACCAATCGTAAAACTTATAAGTAGAAAACCTATAAGAGCAACAGAGGAAGAAATAGAAATGAATTCAAGAAGTAGAAGTGCAAAACTAAGGGTAGCAGAAAAGATTTAGTTCTAAATTGTGGATGGGGTGAATAAAGTGATAGTAGAAAAAAACAAGTTTCGAGTTGATGGAAATACAGTTTTAGCACCATATGAACCACTTAAAAAACACAAATATGAAGATTTAGAAGAATCACGAAAGCGAGTTAATCAAAATAAAAAACAAAAGGATATCAAAAAGAAAAAAGGCGTTATGATAAATATTTTTTTGACTTTGGTTATTGGAATTATTATTGTAGCAAGGTATTCTATGATTTATCATTATCAAGACGCTAGTACTAAAGCTAGAGCTAGCATAGATGTATTGACTAAAGAAAATGACGCGTATCAAGTAGAATTAATCAAATTCAGAAATATAAGTTATGTGGAGAAAACAGCTACGGAGAAACTTCATATGGTTAAACCAAGGATTAGTGAAATACAATACTTAGATTTAAGTAAAAACAACTTAGAAACACCTGGGAATTCAGATGTCAGAATAAAAAACGATGTAGTAAATACAATAAAAAATATTATATTTTAGATGGCAAGAAGTAAGTAACTACATAATTGCCATCAATTGAGAGTTCCACCAAGGGGGAAACAATTTGGCAAGAGAAGAGTATAGAGACAAGGTATTCGTTAAACGTAGAATGTTAGTTGTCTTTTTCATACTTTTTCTTTTGTTTTTACTATTAGTTACAAGGCTCAGCTATGTAATGATAGTTAAAGGTTCAGATTATAAAGAAAGAGCAGTTCTGCAGTGGACAAGTGACGTTCGTATTGCGGCAAAGAGGGGACGAATTTTAGACAGAAACGGAAATGAGTTAGCTGTAAGTGCAAATGTTTTTAGAGTAGACTTAGATCTTAATTCATTACGTGAAACTACTAAAAAAAGTAAGTTAACTATGAAAGATATTGCGCCAGGACTTGCTACAATACTTGGAATGGAATCTAAAGATGTTTTAGCTATTTTAACTAAGACAGGTTCAAAGGGCAAAGCTATTGGGGCAGCCATTTTAAAGAGAAGGGTAGAAAAGGACGTAACCGATAAAGTAAATGACTTTTCAAAAAAATATAATCTTCGTGGAATTGTTATTACTGGTGATACCAAAAGATATTATCCTAATAATAATTTTTTAGCTAATGTTCTAGGACACACAAACTCTGATGGGAATGGTTTAACAGGCGTTGAACTATATTATAATAAATATTTAACAGGCATTCCAGGAATGAAAATTTCTGAAACAGACAGAAAAAGTGAAGAATTGCCTTATACAATATCTGATTATACAAAACCTGTAGAGGGAAAAGACGTAGTTCTTACTATAGATGAGATGATTCAGTATTTTTGCGAAAAAGCAGCGGCGCAAGCTATGATTGATAATAAAGCAGCTGCCGTTAGTATAATTGCAATGAATCCTAAAAATGGAGAAATACTAGGAATGGTTAATAAACCAGATTATAATCCCAATGACCCGTGGGACCTTACTAAAACTTTTGACGAAAATCAAAAGGCGTGGAGAAACAGAGCAGTAAGTGATACCTTCGAGCCAGGATCAATTTTTAAAGTGGTAACAGCTACAGCGGCAATGGAAGAGAAATTAGTTACAGATAAAGATGTATTTGTTTGTAATGGTAGCACTGTAGTTGGTGGTAGAACAATAAAGTGTTGGAAAACCACAGGACATGGAACGGAAAGTTTTGTAGATATTTTAAAAAATTCTTGTAATGTTGGATTTATGGAACTGGGCAGAAGATTGGGTCCTGAAAAATTAAATAAGTATATTGCTTTATTTGGATTTGGTAAAAAAACTGGTATTGATTTGCCTGGAGAAGCACTGGGAATAATTAGAAAAACTAAAGATATGACTGCTGTTGATGTAGCAACAACATCCTTTGGTCAAAGTAATACACTATCTTGTATACAGTATTTAACAGCTTTTAATGCAATAGCAAATGGTGGTAAACTTATAACGCCTCATGTTATGAAAGAGATAGTAGGTTACGATGATTTGAATAATAAGCAGGTGCTACAAACATTTTCAAATTATAATGAAAGAACAATAGAAGATGCGGCAACTGCAAAACAACTGCGGAGTTACCTTGAACAGGTTATAGAAAGTGGTGGTGGTAAAAAAGCGTTTATTGCAGGATACCATATTGCTGGAAAAACAGGGACTGCTCAAAAGGTTATAAATGGTGTTTATGCACCACAAAAATATGTTTCGTCTTTTGCAGGTATGGCACCCGCAAATGATCCCCAAATATCCATTCTAATTAATATAGATGAACCAGATCCATCTAATTATTATGGTGGGCAGATTGCAACTGTAGTCGCAAAACAACTTTTCAATGATATTTTTAATTACTTATCAATTAAATCTGATGCTTCTAGTGAGGAAATTGGTAAAAGCTTACTAAAAGATGTTATTGTGCCTGAAGTAAGAGGCCTTAAAAAATCAGATGCAGAAAAATTATTAAAAGATAATAATCTGAAAATGAAATTGAGTTCAGAGGGAGATGTCATTACTGATATGACTCCTAAACCTGGATATACAGTTAAAGAAGGAGCTGAAATTATTTTGCATACTGGGACAGTAAACACAGACAGTAATATGGTCATGGTGCCCAATATTGTAGGAAATAGCACGCAAGCAACTAGTGCACTTTTAAATAGTCTAGGTCTAAAAGTTAAGTTTGTTGGCAATGGAATAGCAGCAACACAAAGCATAGAAGGAAAAGAAGTTAAAAAAGGAACTATAATTACAGTGAATTTAGATTATACTGCTGATTAGGTGTATATAGTTTATACATCATATATAGTGTATAATTATTATGATTACTTTAAAATATAAACCGACAGGACTCAGCATTTCTGAACTGTCGGATTTATAATGTATAGAGTTTTTCTTAGTAAATTTTTTTACAAAATCAGCTTTATCTTGTATACTATTTTCAAAAGAGGTTAGTAATAAAAAGTAATAAAAAGAAAATTAATTTTGTAAAAATACATTTATTGTAACCATACTTTAGTATAAACATATAATATGTGTAAACGTAATTTATGTGATGATTTAAGGGAGTGTTAATATGAATTTAAAAAAGATCATGGAGAATATTGATTTTAATTTAATAAACGGGAATATTGATATAGATATAAAGAAAATTCAATATGATTCAAGAAAAATTGAACAAGGAGATTTGTTTTTCTGCATTGAAGGATATAATGTTGATGGTCATAAGTATATACAAAATGCGATTAACAATGGAGCTGTTGCAGTAGTATGTCAGAAAAATATAGAAAAAAATTCGAAAATTACGGTGATTAGGACAAAGGATTGTAGAAAGGCATTGGCTATAAGTGCAGCTAATTACTATGGAAACCCAAGTCGTAGCATGAAAATGATAGGGGTTACTGGTACCAATGGAAAAACAACATCTGCTTTTATGATTAAAGCTATTTTGGAGCAGCAAGGTTATAAAGTAGGTCTTATTGGAACTATAGCAAATTACATTGGAGTAAAAAAAATTCATTCAGAGAGAACTACACCAGAATCACTGGAGCTTCATGAGCTTTTTAAGGAAATGTTAGATTGTGGAGTAAGTTATTGTGTTATGGAGGTTTCTTCTCACTCTTTAAGTTTAGACAGAGTGTACGGTATAGAGTTTAACGATAGTATTTTTACAAATTTAACTCAAGACCATTTAGATTTCCATAAAACTTTTGAAAATTATTTTAATGCAAAATTAAAGCTATTTGAGTATAGTAAAAATTCTATAATTAACATTGATGATTTATACGGTGCAAAAGCCTATAACTCTATTACAAGTAATAGTTTAATTACACGAAGTAAATTAAGTTATGGATTAAATAGCAAAGCAGATATTATGGCCACTGATATAAAAATGCACTCAAGGGGCAGTAAATTTACTTTGAAGTACAAGAATAACTCCTCTGAAATAGAGCTAAGCATACCAGGAAATTACAATGTATATAATGCTCTTGGATCTATAGCTGTTTGCTTAAATCAGGGGGTAGACCTAGAGTCAATTAAATTAGCTTTACAAAATGTGCAAGTGCCTGGGCGATGTGAACTTGTTAAAAATGATTTTGACTTGGGATTTGAAATAATTTTAGATTATGCTCATACCCCTGATGGCTTAGAGAATATACTTGAAACTGTAAGAGAATTTACAAAAGGTAGACTTATATGTGTTTTTGGTTGCGGTGGAGATAGAGATAAAACCAAAAGAGCCATAATGGGCAAAATTGGAACGAACCTAAGTGATATTTCATTAATAACCTCAGACAATCCAAGAACAGAAGATCCAATGTTAATAATTAATGATGTAGTATCCGGTATTGAAAAACATAATTTTGAAATTATAGAGAACAGACGAGAGGCTATAAAACGAGCAATTGAAATTGCAAAACATGATGATGTAATTGTTATCGCAGGAAAAGGTCATGAGGACTATCAAATATTAAAAGATAAAACAATACATTTTGATGAACGAGAAGTTATTTCAGATATAATAAAGGAGCAATTTTAGATGGAGTATATTAGTCTTGACGAGATAGTAGAGGCAACTAATGGAGAAATAATAGTTAAAGGCGAAAGCACCTTTGTGAAAGGTGAAAGCGCCTTTATAGAAGGCGAATTGTTTAACAATGTGAGTATAGATACAAGAGTTATAAAAGATAATGATATTTTTATAGCAATAAAGGGTGAAAATTTTAATGCTAATGATTTCATTGTTGAGGCTAGTGCCAAAGGAGCAACAATTTGTTTAATTGATGAAATGAAATTTGAAAAAGCGCTTCTAAATGAGAGAACATGTATAATTAAGGTAGAAGATACTAAAAAAGCATTACTTAATCTTGCAAAGTTTTATATAAATAAGTTAAATTTAAAAGTAATAGGAATTACCGGTTCTACAGGTAAAACATCAACAAAAGATTTGGTTGCAGCAGTGCTTAGTGCAAAATTTAAAGTTTTTAAAACCTTAGGTAATTTTAACAATGAAATAGGACTTCCAATGATGATATTTAAGTTAGATAAGGCTTATGATGTTGCGGTTCTAGAAATGGGTATGAGTGATTTTGGAGAAATCCATAATTTATGTGAGGTAGCAAAACCTAACATTGCCATTATTACTAATATTGGAATGTCTCACCTAGAAAATCTTAAAACTAGAGAAAATATTTTAAAGGCTAAAATGGAGATAACAGATTTTTTTAGTAAAAACAGTGTTTTAATTGTAAATTCAGATAATGACCTATTAAAAGATTTAAAAACATCAAACTATAAACTTATAAAAACAGGAATTGATTCCGAGGCCGATTTTAAGGCATGTAATTTAAATATTTACGAGGAAAAAATAACATTTGAAATAATGGACAAGGGAAATAAAATAGATATAAGTATTGAGGTGGATATACCGGGGCGTCATAACATACTGAATTCAATGCTCGCAATAGCATGTGCAAGGGAAATGGGTATGAACTATAATGAAATTGCTTTAGGGTTTAAAAAATTAGAAGCTACGTCTATGCGTTTAGACATAACAAAAGGTAAAGGGTTTACTATCATTAATGATGCTTATAATGCTAGTCCTGATTCAATGCTAGCTGCAATTGATGTACTTTGTAATATTAATGGGAACTGTAAAATCGCAATCCTTGGTACTATGAAGGAGATTGGTGATAGAGCGTATGAAGCGCATAAACAAGTTGGAGAATATGCTAAACATAAGAAAATTGATTTATTAATTACTCTAGGTGAATTTAATGAGGCATATAAAGAAGGATTTAACGATATAGATAAATATAGAAGTTTTAAAACATATAATGAGGTAGTTTCATTTCTAGATGGAATGATCCGTCAAAATGATGTTGTTTTAGTTAAAGCATCAAGATATATGAAACTTGAGAGTATAGTTAATAAACTCGAGGATTTAGATCCTCGTGTGAGTCTGGACTCACATAAAAATATAAATGCTAAAGAGGTGATATAAAAGTGACTTTAATTATTTATTCGGTTATGATTGCATTTGTATTATCAATTCTACAAGGACCAGTATTAATCCCATTATTACATAAGCTTAAATTCGGTCAAAATATAAGGGCTGAAGGACCTAGAAGTCATCTTAAAAAAGCTGGAACACCTACTATGGGTGGTATAATATTCATGATTTCAACAATAATTACAATGTTAATTATTGTTAGACATACTAGTGATGAAGCTATGATTGCAGTATATTGTTTTATAGCTTTCGGATTAATTGGACTTATTGATGATTTATTAAAAATAACACGTAAACAAAATGAAGGACTTACCTCTAAACAAAAAATGTTGCTTTTAGTTATAGTATCAGGATTAATTGGTTACTACTCTTCTCTTAAAATAGGAACAGACATATTGATACCATTTTCAAACAAAAGCATAAACCTAGGTATCTGGTATTTACCTTTTATTATTATATATTTTGTAGCAACCACAAATGCAGTTAATTTGACAGATGGATTAGATGGGTTAGCTACTTCAATTACAATAGTAGTTATGACATTTTTTGCTTTGGTCAGTAATATGATGTTTCATTCCACTCTTGCAATATTTTGCGCTGCGTTAGCAGGGGCATTATTAGGTTTTTTAAAATACAATTCTTATAAAGCACAGATTTTTATGGGAGATATGGGAGCTCTTGCACTTGGTGGCGCAGTAGCGGCAATTGGTATGATACTAAAGTCACCACTACTTGTTATTATTGTAGGTGGGGTATATGTTTTAGAAACTCTATCTGTTATTATTCAAGTTTCAGTATTTAAGGCTACTGGTAAGAGGGTATTTAAGATGTCTCCAATTCATCACCATTTTGAGTTACTTGGATGGCATGAAACAAAGGTTGTCGCAGTATTCTCCGTTGTTACAGTGATTTTTTGTTTGATTGGATTTCTATCATTTCCCTATTAGTGATGTAAGGAGGATATAATATGAAAAAATACAAGGTTAAAATGGGGCAGATAGATTTTCTACTATTTGCAACAATTATGCTTCTTGTTACAATCGGAGTAGTAATGGTTTATAGTGCCAGCTCATATTATGCGGCTTTTAACTTTAATGATCCTGAATACTTTTTTAAAAAACAATTGCTATGGGCAGTCATTGGCAGCATTTTTATGGTTACAGCTATTAAAATTGATTATCACATTATAAAAAAATATACAGGTATTGTTATGTTAATTACTGTAGTGTTTTTACTTGCAGTTTTTGCATTCCCGGCTATTAATGGGGCTAAAAGATGGATTAATTTAGGATTTGCATCTTTTCAACCATCAGAAATTGCAAAATATACTGTAGTTTTGTTTATGGCTAAAAGTTTAGATAAAAAAGGAGAAAAAGTTAAAGAATTTTTTAAAGGGGTATTTCCATACCTATTAGTTTCGGGATTTTATGCAGGAATAATTTTGCTTGAGAAAAACTTAAGTATTGCAGCTGTTATAATGATTGTTACTGTAATTATTCTATTTTCAGTAGGGGCAAAATTTTTTCACATTTTTGCTATAGGATTATCACTAGTAGCCGCAGTTGGTGCTGCTACAATTTTTGAACCATACAGAATGACTAGACTTATGAATTTTACAAACCCTTTTGCTGATAGTCAAGGTGCTGGATACCAACTAGTTCAATCACTTTTAGCACTTGGTTCAGGAGGAGTTACTGGTGCCGGAATCGGACTATCAAGACAAAAATGTTTGTATATACCAGAACCGCACACAGATTTTATTTTTTCTATAATCGGAGAAGAATTAGGTCTAATAGGATGCGCATTTATAATTTTATTATTTGTTATTTTTGTATGGCGTGGTATTAAAACAGCAGTTACCGCCAAAGATATATACGGTACTATTTTAGGAATTGGTATAACATCTGTCATAGGTGTTCAAGCAATCATTAATATTGCAGTAGTCACGGGATCAATGCCAGTTACAGGTGTACCGCTTCCTTTTATAAGTTATGGTGGTTCAGCTCTGGTTTTTAACATGTTTGCAATGGGCATACTTTTAAATGTATCAAGGCAATCTGCAAATAAAAATTAGAATATAGAGCCTGCATATATGCAAGGCTTTTTCTATTGCTTTTACTTAATTTGATGGCATGTAGCTTTAAATTAATAATAAGAGTTATAGTGTACGTTACTGAGTTATTATTGGAAGTCGTCTGTAAAGTATTAATTTTTCTAATAATATTAAAAAATAGATTAAAATTGAGATGAAAATTATCAAATTAAGTGTTATTATATATGTAAGTGTATAATAACACTTATATGTAAAAACTTTAATTTAATTATGATGTACAATTTACTAAAATAGTATTGTGTATTTTAATGTATAAATTTAAAAAAATATTTGTTATGAATGCGAGGAAGTGAATGAAAAACAAAAGTAATAATCTTAAAAAAGGCGATTATATTATAGAAAATAAAGAGGAATTACTACATAGAAGAAAAAACAAAAAAAAAGTAAGAAGTTTAATGTTTTTAGTAATAATTATGATATCTACATTGATTACATTATGTTTTAAGTTGCCTTATTTTAACATTACGAAAATCGAAATTATAGGAAATGTGAATGCTTCTAAAACTCAAATTAATGACATAGCTAAAATTCACTTAGGAAGTAATATTTTATATGCTAGATTTAACGATAGTAAACAAAAAATAATGAAAAATCCTTACATATTAGGTGTAGAAATAAAGAAAGTTATGCCCAATAAAATTATAATAAATATAGAGGAAAAAGTAGCTTTATTTTATGGAAAAGTAAACAATACTTACTATATTATAGATAGAGATGGAAGCTTACTTGAAAAAAGAGCAGATATTAAAGGTATGAAATTAATAAATCTGATTGGATTCAATTATGAAAAAATTGCAGTTGGAAATTTAATTGGAGCAAAGAATGATCGTAAAATTAGTATTATAAAGGAAATAACAACTATTGTTGAAGATTATAGAAAAACTAATAGTAATAGTAATATAACATTAGTAGATGTAAGTAATGTGTTAGATGTCAAGGTTTTCGCCGGGGAGATGTGTATTAAATTTGGAACAACGCAGAATTTAAAAAGCAAATTTAATAAGGCTATAAATATTATTACACAGCCTGAATATAAAAATGCAAAGGGATATGTAGATGTTAGTTTTGAAGGGAATCCTGTTGTTTTTTTAGAGAAATAGCAGAATAATAACCCTATCCCTTTAGAGGGTAGCTAGGAGGAAGTCTATGAAGAAGTTTAGATCTCAGATATCTATTGGTATTATATGTGTATTGTTAGGATTTATGATAACTTATCAATTTAAAATGATAAGTAAACAAAATGCAGCAGCAGTGGAGCCAGACAAGAATACACCTGAAATTATAACCGAAAACGAACAACTTAAAAAGAGCAAAGAAGATATGCAGAAAAAAATTGATGAATTAGATGTAAAAACAAAGCAATACGAATCTGCTGCAGGAGGACGAGATCAAGAAAGTGCATTATTAAGTAAAGAATTGGATGAGACAAGAATTCTCATTGGAGGTACTGATGTAGAAGGTCAAGGTATTACAATTTATATAACCCCTAAAAGTAGCATTTTTGGTAGTGGTACTCAAGAACAGGTTATAGATGATACAGATTTAGTACATATTGTTAATGAATTAAATGCTGCAGATGCTGAAGCAATTTCCATTAATGATATTAGACTAACCTCTAGAAGTGGTATAAGAAATGCTGGAAATGCTATTATTATAGATGATGAAAGAATTTCTTATAATAAAAGAATTACTATTAAAGCAATTGGGAAAAATGACATATTGGAAAGTGCTATCAGTTTTCCAGGAGCAATTCCACAACTTCTCGCGCAAAATTGTGATGTAACTTGGGAAAAATCAAATAAAGTCATAATTACTAAATCTAATACAACATATAAATTTGAGTTTGCTAATCCAATAGTAAAGAAATAGAGGTGATAAAATGGTTGCTTTTGTAGGATTGTTAATAGGCATTATATTAGGAGTTGTATGGAATGTTAATATTCCAGTTAAATTCTCTCCTTATATTTCTGTTGCAATTTTTGCATGTTTAGATTCTGTTTTTGGTGCATTAAGAGGTTCAATTTCTAAAAACTTCAGGGCAGATATTTTTATATCAGGTTTTTTTGGGAATGCGGCTTTGGCCGTAGCAATGGTTTATTTAGGTGATAAATTAGGAATTCCAATTTATTTGGCTGCTGTTATAGTATTTGGTGGAAGAATATTTGAAAACTTTGCAATTATTAGGCGACTATTAATAGACAAAGCCAAATCTCATTAATGAGGTGATTAAATGAAAAATAATGAGGCTACAATATTTGTTTTTATTGCTTCAATAATTATAGGGTTACTTTTAGCTATGAATATTTCATTTGGAGGTAAAAGTAATTTTTTGGATGTTAATCAATATGATGCAGCCTATAATGAGAGAACTAAATTATATTCCGACATAAACAATTTAAAAGAGGAATATTATAATATCAACGCAAAGCTTCAAAAGTATGATAATGGTGATGAAAAAAAATATCAAGCGACAGTTCAAAAAGAACTTACTTATAATAATTTAATGCTAGGTAAAAGTGATGTTCAAGGGCCAGGGGTTAAAATTACATTAGATGATGGTGACTATACTAGTATGTTACAGTTAGTTCACGACTCTGATATTGTTCGAGTGATAAATGATCTAAGAAATGGTGGAGCAGAGGCAGTATCTATTAATGGTCAAAGAATTATTTATGATAATTATGGGTTATGTGCTGGCTCTAACATTGATTTAAATGGGATGAAGATTATACCTCCATTCTACATTAGTGCCATAGGAAATCAAGATGTGTTGTATAATTATTTAACGGTAGAGCAAACACACTTAACATCATTAAGGGGAAGAGAAGTTAAAGTTAATGTTGAAAAGGAAGATAACATAAAGATATTATCTTATAATGGAAAAATTCCATATAACTACTTGAGTATTACAAATAAGTAAATAATAAAATAAATATAAAAATATTGAAGGAATTTTCCGTTTAATGAAGAATTAAAATATAAATGGGAAATGATAGTAAGAAATTATTTTAAGTTAAAGGAAACAACAAGGAGGGACGGATAGTTGGCGATCGCTGAAGATTATAATAGAATAAAAAATGAAATTCAAGAAAACGTAACATTAATATGCGTTTCTAAGACTAGGAAAATTCATGAAATAAAGGAAGCATATGCATCTGGAGCTAGAGATTTTGGAGAGAATAAGGTGCAAGAATTAATGGAAAAATATGATAGTTTAAACCAGGATGTTAGGTGGCACTTTATTGGACATTTACAGACTAATAAGGTGAAGTATATAGTTGGAAAAGTACACCTTATTCATTCTTTAGATAGTATACGTTTATTAGACGAAATTGAAAAACGTTATGCCGCTAAAAATGAAATTGCCAGCGTATTAATTCAAATTAATATAGGAAAAGAAGAAGCAAAAACTGGTATTAATATTGAAGAGATAGGCGATTTAATAAAAACATCTGAAGAGTGTAACAATGTAAAGATTAAAGGCCTAATGGCTACAATTCCAATTGGAGACAAGGAAAGTTGTAGAAAATACTTTGGTGAAATGAAAGATATATTTGATAATTTAAAGACTTTTAAGTATAAGAATGTTTCCATGGAATTTCTATCATTAGGTATGAGCAAAGATTATCAAATTGCAATAGATTCGGGAGCTAATATGATAAGACTTGGTGAGAATATATTTGGAAAAAGAGATTATAAAAAACTGGAGGTTTTATAAAATGGCAAGTAAAGTAATAAATAAGGTAATGGGTTTTTTAGGTATGGCAGAAGACGATGAAGATGAAGTTCAAGAAATTGAAAATGAAGATGATGACAGAGATATTGAATCATTGATGAGTACAAATAAAAAACAAAGCAAAGTGGTAAATATCCATACAGCAGGCTCTACAAAAGTAGTTATTATAAAACCTGATGATTTTGATGAAGCAATGGTTATCAGTGATAACTTAAAATCTAGAAAAATCGTAGTAGTTAACACTACAGGACTTGAAGCTAGAACTGGACAAAGATTATTAGATTTTGTTGGAGGAGTGTGTTATGCACTAGGCGGTGAGCTTCAGCAGGTAGAAAAAGGAGTATATATAATATCTCCTTCTAACATAGAAGTTAATAATGAATTGAAAAATGAACTAAATTCAAAAGGAATTTTCAATTGGAATAAGTAAGGCATATTTATTTTGTAATAATATTTAAAGGTAATAACAAATAATTGTTATCTACTTTGGAAAAATTCAGGAGGGTATATAATTTGTATTTGTATAATTTATTTAACATTATTTTTAATGTATTAGAGTTTTCAATATTTATTGAAGTGATTTTGTCTTGGGTTTATGCGGGTCGTACAAATCAGTATATAGAAATAGTACATAAGATTTCAGCACCGTTACTACAACCAGGTAGGAAAATTCAAGAGAGATATTTTGGAAATATGATGGTAGATTTTTCTCCAATAATCGCACTTGTAATTATAATGGTTTTAAGAAGAGTTGTGTATAGTATATTGGGAATGATTCTTTAAGGTAAGATAAAGATGGAAAAAAAAGATTTTTTAAATGGTATAAATTATGATGATAAGAATTTAATCTCTAATATATTTAATAAAATAGAAATAGCAGAAAAGACAAATAAAATCATATTTTCTAATGAATTTGTGTCTCCAGTTATTTGGAACCAAATTTTAGTTATATGTGAGAAGGACAAAGTGAGATCATTTACAAATGGCATATTTAATGATGCTGACAGGAGAATGTTATCATTTTCTTGTTATGATGAACCTGTAACATATCCAATAAAATTATTGAAAATTAAAAACAAGTCTAAATTCTCAAATATAGACCATAAGGATTATTTAGGAGCAATAATGTCCCTTGGAATTAAACGAGAAAAATTAGGCGACTTAATAATTGAAGGCGAAACATGTTATGCACCAGTTTGTAGTGATATTAGTAGTTACATAATTAATAATTTGATTAAAATAAAGAATTGCCATTGTGAAGTAGACGAATATGATTTTACATTGTTTAATCTTCCAGAAAGAAAATTCGAGGAGAAAACTATTATATCTACTTCATTTCGTTTGGATGGTATGATTTCAGGTATATGCAATGTTTCAAGAAACAGCTCAAGTCAGCTAATATCAACGGGCAAAATATTAGTAAATTATTATCAGTGTTTAAAAAAAGATAAAATCATTAAAAATAATGACACTTTGACAATAAGGGGATATGGAAAATTTAAGGTTGCAGAGATTGTAGGAACCACTCAAAAGGGAAGATTAAAAGTTGTAATAAAGCAATATATTTAGGTCTGGGGGGAAATAAATGAGAATAACAGCTATGGATATTAATAATAAAGAGTTTAAAAAGGGCTTAAGAGGATACAATGTTGATGAAGTTCATGATTTTTTAGATGAGTTATCTGAAGAATATGAAATTATCTATAAAGAAAATTCAACGCTTAAAGAAAAAGTAAGCTTTTTAGAAGAAAAGTTAGAACACCATGTTAAAATAGAATCTACAATTCAAAGCACATTAGTTTTAGCTCAAAATGCAGCAGAACAAGCCAAGTTTTGTGCTCAAAAGGAATCAGAATTAATTATTAAAAATGCAAATGATTCTTCACAAAGATTGCTTGATAAGGCACATAATGATGTAATTAAGGTAACTGACGAATATGAAAAAATTAAGCAAGAATTTGCAAAGTTTAGAACAAAATATAGAAATTTTATGAATTGTCAGCTTGAGATGTTTGAAGGACTTGAAAATGATTATCTTAAAAATTATAATGTGGGTAAAGGAATTAGTGATAATAGAATTGAAGATGAAGCGGCTGTTGATTTAGAGTACTCTGACCTATCACTCAAAAATATTGATGAAAAAGATTTTCATGACAATGACATAGAGGAAATAAAAAGTTTTTTTGCAAAAGAGTAAAAACATATAAATCTCACTCATTGGGTGAGATTTTTTATGTACAAAATATGTTGAAATATTTTAGGCGAATTTAAACTAGAAAATGTGAGTTATTCATATAATGACAAGGAGGAATAAAAAAATGAACATAGGTATTATTGGAGCAATGGAAGAAGAGGTTCAGTTTCTGATTAGGGATATGGATTTTAGGAGAAAAGAGGTTAAGGCTAAAATGGAATTTAGTCTTGGTAGCATTCATAATAAAAATGTAGTCATAGTAACAAGTGGTATTGGCAAAGTGAACGCGGCAGTTTGTGCTCAAATATTAATTGATGATTTTAATGTTGATTATATTATAAATGTGGGTATTGCAGGTGGAACCGCCGATAATATATACCCAGGGGATATTGTAATAGGGAATAATTTAGTACAACATGATATAGATACGACTGCTTTTGGTTATAAAATAGGACAGATTCCAAGATTAGATACTTTTGAGTTCAAATGCGATTCAAAGCTAATTGAATATGCAAATGAAGCATGCAAGGATATAAAAGGACATAATCATTTCACAGGAAGAATTGTGTCAGGTGATCAATTTATTGCAGATGTTTCTAAAATAGAATGGCTAAATGCAGAGTTTGATTGTTTAGCTTGTGAAATGGAGGGAGCAAGTATTGCTCAAGTATGTTATTTAAATGAAGTCCCATTTATTATTATTAGATCAATATCAGACAATGCAAATAATGGTGCTCAAATGGATTATGAAAAATTTAAGGATATTGCAGTGAAAAATTCTACAAATATTTTAAATAATATGTTAATGCTAATTTAGTATAAAGAAATTAATTTAGTATAAAAATTCTTTCCATGAGAAAACATAAACATATAGAAGATATATATTTTTAATATTATTGCTATATGAAAAACAAGAGGAGTTGCTATCATGGA
This sequence comes from Clostridium sp., assembly GCF_036569345.1. GTDB lineage: Bacteria > Bacillota > Clostridia > Clostridiales > Clostridiaceae > Clostridium_AD. The sequence continues at coordinate 64,366 of NZ_DATCQT010000185.1, read as the reverse complement.
AAAGAAAAAAATGTTATATTTTAAAGGGAAATTGATAAGTGAGCAATCACGGGTTCTTAACCTTATTAATCAAATGAAACAAAATGGGGTTATAGATTCTAACAGTGAAATGGCGTCAGAATTATCTTTTTATGATAATCATCCATCCGATACTGCGTCAGAATTATTTGATAAGGAAAAAGGACTAGCACTTAAGAAAAATGAAATGTCAATTTTAAATGATATTGAAGATGCTTTAAAGAACATTGAAAATCATACCTATGGGAAATGCATAAGCTGTGGAACAGATATAACTGAGGAGAGATTAGAAGCTATACCCTACGCTAATAACTGTGTGGTATGTCAAAAATTAATAGAAAGTAAGATTCCAGCAGAGCAAAACAATAGATCCTCTACAGAGGATGTACTTGGTACATTTTTTAAATACAATAGCAAAGGCGAAGTAGGTGTTGATGCCGAGGATACTTATCAGGCATTAGAACGTTTTAATAAATTAGAAGACATTGTTGAGTTCTACGATGATGACGACGACGGATATGTTGAACCAATAGAAAAAATAAGTAATCAGCAATATAAAAATCAATTACCGGATTAACAATAAAATGAATTACAAAGAGTAAAAAAAGTATATATTGTGGAGATTTATTACATGGAAAACACAAATTAATAGCAATATGTACTTTTTTTACATCAAATGGGGGGAAGGGTATGGAATTTCTGATTATTTTTTTGGGATTGTTATTAGACAGATTAACTAAAATTTGGGCTCTAGGTTCTTTGAAACAAACCGATGGAGTTATATTAATTAAAGATTTTTTTAAATTAGAGTATTTGGAAAATAGAGGAGCAGCTTTTGGAATTTTGCAAAATAAATTGATATTGCTCGCTTTAGTTACGCTACTTATTATAGCAGGTATGATATACTATATTATTAAGTGTAAGCCAAAATCGAAACTCCTAAGAATAAGTTTTGCTTTGATTATAAGTGGAGCACTGGGAAATTTATATGATAGAATATTTTATAAATATGTTGTAGACTTTATTTTACTTCATTTTAAAGATGTATATTATTTCCCAACATTTAACGTAGCGGATATGTTAGTAGTTGTGGGAACATTAATTTTGGCGATTTCTATAGTAAAGGATGAGGTATAAATGGACAGTTATGAGTTTAAAGTTGATGAAAGCTTAGTGGGCGTACGATTAGATTTGTTTATTTCAAATAAATTTGAAGATAAATCTAGATCTTATATTCAAGGAGTTATTGAGGGTGGAAATGCTATTGTAAATGGAAAATGTAAAAAAAGTAATTTTAAATTGAAATTAGGGGATATAATTACGTTGAAAATTCCAGAACCTGTAGAACTAAACGTAAAAGCAGAAGATATACCCTTAGATATTTTATATGAAGATAGTGATGTTATTGTAATTAATAAACCACAGGATATGGTGGTTCATCCTGCACCAGGAAATTATAGTGGAACACTAGTTAATGCACTGCTAAATCATTGCACAGACCTATCTGGAATTAACGGTGTGTTAAGACCTGGGATAGTGCATAGAATCGATAAAGACACATCTGGGGCATTAGTGGTTGCTAAAAATGATAATGCACATAATTCTCTTGCAGCCCAACTTAAGGATCATTCAATGACAAGAAGTTATGTAGCTCTTGTAGAAGGTGTAATTAAAAGTGATGAAGGTACTATTGATGCGCCCATTGGGAGACATCCTAAGGACAGGATAAAAATGGCCATAGTTGAAAGTGGTAAGAAGGCTGTTACCCACTATAAAGTAATAGAAAGATTTGATAAGTACACATTAGTAGAATGTAACTTAGAGACAGGGCGAACTCATCAAATAAGAGTACATATGGCAAAGATAGGACATCCTTTAGTTGGTGATTTAATATATGGTTTCAAAAAGCAGAGCTTTAACTTAAAAGGTCAAGTTCTTCATGCAAAAAGACTTGGATTCATTCACCCAAGGACTAATGAATATATGGAATTTGCTTCACCGCTTCCAGATTATCTAGAAAAACTGATAGCTAAGTTAAAAAACAGTTGAAATAGTGTTTAGCTTGTGATAAAATATTGACGATACAAGTACATATGTCATAAGTTGTTCTGATTTTAATATAATATCTATGCCTTTAAATGTTCCAGAGAGATCATAAGGATAAAGATAGCAATACTATTAAACAAGTATAGTATGCCTTTACCTTTTGGTAAAGGCTTTTTATATTGGTAAATTAGAATAAATAATACTATTTATAGGGGGTGAAATAATGGAATTTAAATCAGTGTTATTAGATGAAAAAGCAATTGAAAGAACACTTACAAGAGTGGCACATGAAATTGTAGAAAAAAATAAAGGAATAGAAAATATTATTCTTGTAGGAATTAAAAGGCGAGGGGTACCAATAGCAGAAAGAATTGCTCTTTTAATAGAGAAGTTTGAGGGAATCAAAGTTCCAGTAAGCAGCGTTGATATTACTTTATATAGAGATGACCTTACATCAATACACAATCAGCCAGTATTAAATAATAATTTAGAAATAGAGGTAAGAGGTAAAAAAATAATTTTAGTAGATGATGTATTGTATACTGGAAGAACTGCTAGAGCAGCAATAGAGGCATTAATAGATAATGGTAGACCTCAAATGATACAATTAGCCGTTTTAGTAGATAGAGGGCATAGAGAGCTACCTATTAGAGCAGACTATGTAGGAAAAAATATACCTACTTCAGGCAAAGAGATGATTTCTGTTGAACTTTTAGAAATTGATGAAAAAGATTCAGTTAGTATATATGAACTTTAAAGATATAGCTTCAAGGAGGATACATAATCTTTTAATATAGTCCAGCGAGACTAAAAGGAGGAACAAATGAAAGATTTCATAGATGTTGATGAAAAATTACCCATATTAAAGACTCTCCCATTAAGTTTCCAGCACTTGTTTGCAATGGTTGGGGCAACTATTCTTGTACCAATGCTCACAGGTCTTAGTCCTTCAATTGCACTATTTTGTAGCGGTGTGGGAACACTTTTGTATATTTTATGTACAAAAGCTAGGCTTCCGGCATATGTAGGTTCATCCTTTGCATTTATAGGACCCATGGGTGTAGCTACAAAGTTATATGGACAAAGTTCTATGCTATCTGGTATTATTGCTTCGGGGTTGGTATACGTAATCGTAGCATTAATTATTAAGCTTGTAGGAACTAAATGGTTAGATAGAATTTTATCCCCAGTTGTGGTAGGTTCTGTTGTAATTGTAATAGGACTTAGCTTAGCTGGCACCGCAATAAATTGGTCAGGATTAAATGCAACCTTTACAAGCCCAACACTTGAAGGTGTATCTAGAGCCACATGGATATTAGTATCAATGGTAACTTTAGGAACAGCAATAATGGGCTCTATGTATTTTAAAGGATTTTTCGGGGTAGTACCGATTTTGATTGCCATGGCAGTTGGATATATACTTTCTATAATTTTAGGAGTAATTCCACAGGAAGTTCTAACAAAAATAGGGGCTGCAGAGTTTATTAGATTACCGAGTTTTGTTTTCCCAACCTTTAACATAAATGCTATAATGCTTATGGCTCCAGTTGCTTTTGTAACTTTAGCTGAACATATTGGACATGTATATGTTACAAGTAATGTTTGTGGACGCGACTTTGCAAAAGATCCAGGGCTTCATAGATCAATTATGGGAGATGGTATTGCTACAATGTTTGCTGGTTTTGTAGGTGGGCCTCCTAATACGACTTACGGTGAAAATATAGGAGTTATGGCAATTACAAAGGTATACAGTGTTTGGGTAATTGGAGGGGCTGCTATAATTGCAATTATATTATCCTTCATAGGTCCAGTTTCTGAAGTAATAGGTAATATTCCACTACCTGTAATTGGGGGAGTTAGCGTAATGTTATTTGGAATAATTGCATCCTCTGGTTTTAGAATTTTTGTGGAGGATAAAGTTGATTTTAGTAAAAAGAGAAATTTGATAATTGCTTCAGTTATAATAGTTTTAGGTATTGGTGGAGGTGGTATTAAGTTCCCATTCTTCGGAGCACAAGTTGATATTGCAGGAGTTGCTTTAGCGACTTTGGTTGGTATAATTTTAAACTTAATTTTACCCGTAAATAGTAAGACTGATAATTAATAAAATTTACCAACATAAGTGTCAGAGTAATTCTGGCACTTTTATTTTTTTAAAGAGAAGTCTAATTTAAAAATTCTAGACAATAATAACAAATAGAGATATTATAATATGAGATAGTAGCAAAAAGCATAAGAAGAAATAGGAGAGATAATATATGATGTATACACTAATCGCCACTACTACTTTTGGAATAGAAGCAGTTACAGCTAAGGAACTAAAAGTACTAGGGTACGAAAATTTAATTGTAGAAAACGGAAGAGTAACTTTTGAAGGGGATGAAATGGATATTGCTATATGCAATACTTGGCTTAGAACCGCAGAGAGACTTTATATCAAGATGGCTGAATTTAAGGCATTGTCCTTCGAAGACTTATTTCAAGGAACACTTGCAGTAGATTGGGGTAATTTAATACCTGAAGACGGTAAAATGCATATTATAGGCAAATCAGTAAAATCACAGCTTCATAGTGTGCCAGATTGTCAAGGCATAGTAAAAAAGGCAGTAGTAGAATCAATGAAGAAAAAGTATGATAAAGAGTGGTTTTCAGAAGATGGTCCTGTTTATAAGATAGAGGTTGCAATTTTAAGAGATATAGTAACACTATCCGTAGATACCTCAGGAGTCGGACTACATAAGAGAGGATATAGAGAATATGCAGGTGAGGCACCACTCAAGGAAACTTTAGCTGCAGCCCTTGTGTTAATAAGTAAATGGGATAGCTCAAGAGTTTTAGCTGATCCACTTTGTGGTTCGGGAACTATTCCAATAGAAGCAGCCCTAATAGCGAAAAACATGGCGCCAGGATTAAACAGAGAATTTGTGAGTGAGACTTGGCCCAATATAGAGAAGGATGTTTGGGAGCAAGTACGAGAAGGCGCAAGAAAAACTATAAACCCAAACGAAGTTGATATACTAGCATCAGATATTGACGCCTCGCTACTTAGGACAGCAGGTCAGAATGCTGAAAAAGCAGGAGTTAAGGAATTTATAAAATTTCAAAAGATACCAATGCAAGAGTTTACGTCTAGGCAAAAATATGGGGTTATAATTACAAATCCACCATATGGAGAAAGATTGGGTGAGGTAGAAGAGGTAAAAAAACTTCATGTTGATCTTGGCGAAATGTATTCAAGCTTAAATGAGTGGTCTTGCTTTGTTATAACATCTAATCGTGAGTTTCAAAAGGAATTTGGGAAAAAAGCAGATAAAAACAGAAAATTATATAATGGTAGATTACTATGTTATTATTATCAATATATAAAAGAAATTCCTAGGAAGAAAAAAGAAGACTAAGGGTGCGACCAGTATAAAAGTACTCCTGGACGTGATTTGAAATAAGAAATCGAAACGTGAAATTCAATTAACAAATTCTAATCTTTTTCCTATATAAATTTCTCTAACACTCACATTCGCCGTCCTGGCTCAGGTTTGCTAGCCTGCCGTCCTGGCAGGCTTACGAGAAATTTATATCGGAAAAAGAAGAATTAGTAAATTGAATTTCAATGTTTTTTCATTACTTATTGCAAGTCACTTTGGAGAAAGTTTATACTTTTATGCATGTCTCTGCGGTAAGGTCAAGGGATAGGAAAGAGAGCTCGTTAACCCGATATTGGTATGGGTATGAGGATTTCTAAATGAAGATAAGACAAGGGATATATTATATGTATATCTCTTGTCTTATTTTTTGACTATAATTATATAAACTAGTAAAAATAAGGTATTATGAATGTAATACAATTAAAAAGGAGATAATTATCATGCCTAACGAGGTAATTAAAAAATGTGTAGGACAATGTTGTAGGATATTAAGCACAGGATCATCAGGTATAGTTGTTGTAGCAGGGAAAATAATTGATGTAATTGATAATTGGATTGAGGTTGAAACTAAAAAATGTAACGTACTTGTTAATGCTGAATTTGTTCAGAGCATTGAAATTAATCAAAAGTAGTTAAATTTATTCTCGTTGATAATTTCAATTAAAAGTTATTATTTATTATGTAACTTATGTTTACAAACCATTTAGATAAAAGAAAAACGACTATGTTAGCATATAGTCGTTTTTCTTTGTTAATATTAATCCTATTTTTTAGTCAACTCTTTCTAACGTACTTTCACTTGGCGTTATATACATAGTTTTGTTTGTAGAGTATATAACCATGCCTGGTTTTGCACCTGTGGGTTTCTTTACATTTCTCACTTGAGTGTAATCAACAGGTACACTTGAGGAATTTTGAGATTTGCTATAAAATGCTGATAAGTTTCCAGCCTCGAGTAGTGTGGTTTCAGGTATATTATCAATGGTTTTAATAATTACATGAGAACCAGGTATATCTTTTGTGTGTAGCCACATATCACTTTTATTGGCAAATTTTAATGTTAATAAATCGTTTTGAATATTATTTCTACCAACATAGATATCAATACCATCACTTGATATGAAGTGCATAGGTTTTGTTGGTTTTGCCTTTTTAGCTTTATTATGTTTTTTTACTGTAATATATTCAGTTTCTATTAATTCATTTTTAATATCTTCAATTCCGTTATAGTTTTCTACATTAATTATGTTAGTTAGTACAGAATGAAGATAGTTTAATTCGTTTTTAGTGAGATTCATTTGAATTAAAGCCATTTCTTCTGCTATCTTAAATTTATTATACTTTTTGTAATAGTATTGAATATTTTGTGATGGAGTTTTTTGTTCATCAAGTTTTATTTGAACGTACTCACTTTTTTCACTATAATAATTTATAAGACTTGCAACTTTGTCACCCTTTTTAAGTGAGTATATATTTGCAGTTAGTAGTTCACCATTTAACTTATAATCACCTTTAGTTTTGCAGTCTTTTAAGGTTTTGTTAAGTATTTTCACTTTTTTATCACAACGATTAATATTGTTATTTACTATCTTCTGAAGGTTTGAGCTTTTAGCATTTAATCTATCATGTTTATCTTTTCTAAAATAAAAATCCTCTATTAATTTCGATGGTGAGTCATATTTTTCATATTCATAATCTTTTAAAGAGGTTAGTTCCACAGAGTGGAAATCTTTTAATACACCATTAATAGAATAGGAAGCTAAAAATACATTGTCATGTATGTTTTTAAACATGTTTATTGTAAAAGCATAAATGTTTTTAGCATGGGCTAAATCAAAATCAGTATTTTCTGCGTAGTACCTGTGCAAAATCTCTGAAGATAAGTTAGAGCTTATTCCTGTGAAGCTGCCCGTGAAAAATTTTTCTGTGAATGGTATGTCCTTAGCAGTTATATACTCATAGAATTCATCAAACTCACAATTAAAAACATCTAATTTTGTGGACGCAGGAGGATATATATATTCTACACCCGTATATAAAACACGATAACTGTTTACGTCTGAGCTAACATGTTTAATACTATCCATAATTATATTATCTCGGGTACGAACTAAACTAATATTACTGTGTCTACCCATTATTTCAATTATTAAGGAGTAAACACTGTCAAAGCCTAATTCATCGCTGGATTTAAAACCAATAACTAATAATCGATCTGAATTTAGTTGCCTAACATCTAATAAGGTGGCAGTATTTAAATATTTTCTTAGAACCATGCAAAATTTAGGCGCCTGTATTGGGTTTTGTTTGTTAAAGTCTGTAAAATGAATTCTAGGATAATTGGAGCTAGAACTTATTAATAATTTATAGACTTTTCTATTTTTTTTAAAACTTAATATAACTTCATCTTTTTCTGGTTGGGTTATTTTATCAACTCTACAATCTATAATTGTATTTTTTATTTCCTCAACGAGGCTAGATAAATAAATTCCATCTAGTGCCATATTTATCATCCTTTCATTATGTTTAATCATTATAAACTTTATTTATGCTTTGTAAATAAAACATTATATACTATAATGTTAATAATAGTATACCATTAAAGAAAATTATTGAAAAGTCAGGGCATAAGGATAGCAAGGAGGAGTTATATGAAAATTATTAATTTTACAAAAATGCAGGGAACGGGAAATGATTTTATTGTTATTGAGGATTTGGAAGGGAAATATGTAAATTTAGAGGAATTAGCTAGCAAGCTTTGTGATAGACACTTTGGAATAGGTGCTGATGGTATTTTAGTGGTTAGAAAAAGTAATATAGCAGATATACAAATGATTATTATTAATGCTGATGGTTCTTATGCGTCAATGTGTGGTAATGGTATAAGATGTTTTGCTAAATATGTATGGGGAAAAAAATACGTGTCAGGTGAAAACATAAAAATAGAAACTGGCGATGGTGTAAAACTTGCGAGAATATGTATTAAAGATGGAATTGCTGAAGGCGTAACTATAAACATGGGAAAATACAATTTTAGTCCTGAAAGTATACCAGCATTATCATCCATAGAAATTATTAATAAAAAGCTAGAAATTAACCATAAAGAGTATTATATTACGTCAATGCTTATGGGTGTGCCACATACTATTGTTTTTGGAAAACATGATGATTATGAAGTAAGTGAAGGAAAATTCATTGAACATCACAGTTTATTTCCTAAAAATACAAATGTGAATTTTTGCGAGGTAGTAGACAAAAATACGATAAAGGTTAAAACCTGGGAAAGAGGTGCAGGACCAACACTTGCCTGTGGTACTGGTAGTTGTGCATCGGTGGTAGCGGCAAATAGACTAGGATATACAGGGGAAAAAGTTACAGTACAGGTCCCAGGTGGATTACTAAATATAGAGATTCTTAATGGGGAGGTTATCATGGAAGGTCCAGCAGAGATCACCTTCGACGGTCAATATTTTTTAAAATAGAACAAAAACAACTGTCTATTTATTAATAGTACAGTTGTTTTTTTATAGAAAATTTGATTATGGAAGTGAATAAAATACCCAAGAATGACAATAATTACAAATAGGATATCCTTTTACAAATCTTGCATACTGGGAAAGGTAAAATAACATGAAAAAAAATTTACTCCAAACATTATTAGAAAAAAACTTAATTACATCAGAACGGTATAAAGAGGTAGTAGAACTTTCACAAAAAATCAATCGTAGTAAAGAACAAATAATTCTCAGTGACATAAAAGTGAATTTGAATGAGTTCATTTTAGTTCTACAGAATGATTATGGCGTACCATATGTTGATTTAGAATCTAAATTCACCAAGAATGATGCCTATAACCAAATATCAAAAGAGGTAGCACAAAAATATAATTTAATTCCTTTTTATGATAATGACAATGAAGTACATGTTGCATTTTCGAATCCTTTTGAAATAAAAGTTATTGATGAACTAAAATTTATAACTAATAAAAAAATAAAAGTATTCTTTGCCTTGGAGAGTCATATTTCGGATGCAATTGAAAGTTGCTATGGAAAACAAATTGTCGATGTGGCAGTTGAAGAAATGAAAAAAGTATATATGCTAGAAGCTAAACAAAAAAATGAAGATGTTCATTCATCATTGTCTACTGAAGATGCACCAGTTATAAGGATAACGAACTCATTACTAAAGAGGGCAGTTAATGCACAGGCTAGTGATATCCATCTAGAGCCTTTTAAAGATTTTGCTATAATTAGAATGAGAGTAGATGGTATTCTAAACGAAATAAATCAAATTCCTAGTAATATATATAAATCATTATGTACAAGAATAAAAATAATGGCAAATATGGATATAGCTACGAAATTAATTCCCCTAGATGGAAAGATAACTGAGGATATAGACGGAATAGACTACGATTTTAGGGTATCCTCGCTGCCAACAATGTATGGAGAAAAACTGGTTATAAGAGTTCTATACAAAGCAGAAAGATTCATTAATTTAGACTCATTAGGTTTTAGCTCAGATAAAGTTACGATTTTAAGGGATATATTAAAGCTTTCTCATGGAATGATAATAGTTGCAGGACCTACAGGAAGTGGAAAATCAACAACTCTATATGCGTTATTAAATGAAATTAATTGCAAAAGCAAAAATATTATTACTATAGAAGATCCAATAGAATATAATATGCCAAGAATTAATCAAGTAAATGTAAATAATAAAGCGGGTCTTACTTTTTCAACAGGATTACGTAGTATTTTAAGGCAAGATCCCGATATTATCATGATCGGGGAGATACGAGATGAAGAAACTGCTCAAATAGCTGTTAGAGCTTCTATAACAGGTCATCTTGTGCTATCAACGCTTCATACAAATGGATCTAGTGCCTCAATATCTAGGCTAATTGACATGGGTATTCCAGCATATCTTGTTGCGGATTCATTAGTTGTAGTATTAGCTCAAAGATTAGTAAGAAAATTATGCTCATACTGTAAAACTGAATATGAGATTACTAATAATGAATTTTCTCATTTAGGATTCAAATCTGGAGAAAAAACCTATAGTGCTTTAGGATGCAATAAGTGCAATGAAACTGGATATAAAGGGAGGACTGTAATATACGAGTTGTTAAAATTAGATAGTATACATAAATCAATTATAGCAAGAAGTGGGATAAGCGAGGAGCTTTGGAAATATTGTAATGAAAAAAGATTAAGTTCACTTTTCGAGAGCTGTAAAACTTTAGTTCTTGAGGGTATAACCTCGATAGAAGAATTTGTAAATGCTACTTATAGCTATAGTCTTAAATAAGGTGTATAAAGAAATAGGGAGTCAAAGATGGGAAATATAATATGAAATATAAATATTTGGCTAAAACATGGAATGGGACGTTAATAAAAGGTATTACTGATAGTGATAGTATTGAAGAATTAGCATTACAATTACGAAAGCAAGAAATATTTTTAATGAAAACAAGGATTATAAAAAAAATAGCTGAAATTGATACCAAACCAAATTTAAAAACGATATCTATATTTTGCAAGCAATTCTCAATATGCATTAAGGCAGGAATACCCATATGTGATACTCTTAATTTACTATATGAGCAAATGCTACATAAATCCATAAAAAACAGTCTCATTAGCATTAGGGAAAATGTAAAAAGAGGCAATTCCCTCTTTGAAAGTATGAGAAAGACTACAAATGTATTTCCTGAGTTTATGATAAATATGATTTATTTAGGCGAGGAGAGTGGAAAATTGGATATAATCTTAGAAGAATTATCTAAGTATTATGAAAAAGAGAATAAACTCTTAAAAAAAATAGTGAATTCAATGATTTATCCATGTACTGTATTTCTAACATTAATGATAGTATCATTGTTTTTGCTTATAAAGGTAATTCCAGTCTTCATTACTAATTTAAATTCTTTCGATGCAGATATTCCACTAATAACAAAACTCGTTTTGGGAGCAAGTAACTTTGCAAGCAGTAATTTATTATGGATTTTGATAATTATTTTAATAACAGTTTTAATTTTTTCACGATATGTAAAAACAGAAAAGGGCAAGATAGTTTTTGACAAATTTAAATTTATTTGTCCAATATTAGGTCCTGTGTACAAACGACTTATTTTCTCAAGGTTTTCTAGAGGACTTAATATATTATTAAGTAGTGGTGTGGGAATACTAAAGTCTTTTGAAATAATTGATGATGTTGTTGGTGATAACTATTTTAAGTTAAAACTTAAAATAGTTTCTTATAATATAAAAAATGGAAAAGAATTATGGAGTTCCTTAAATGAAATGAAGTTATTTCCACAATTTTTTATATCTATGATAAAAATAGGTGAAGAAACGGGCAATTTAGATGGAATGTTTTTAACAGCAGCAGATGTCTTCTATGAAGATGCACAGGAAAATGTAGAGAAAGCGACAGTGCTACTAGAACCAATTTTAATAATATTTTTAGGAATTATGATTGGGACAATAGTACTCGCGGTCATGCTACCAATGCTCAATGTTATGGATGCAGCAGGTAAAGTTTAAATGAATAATAAGGAGGATTTATGCGCAGGGGATTTACATTAATTGAAATAATTTTAGTTTTATCTATTATGAGTTTAATTGGAGGATGTAGTGTTGTTTCAATTAGGTATTATAAAACTTTAAAAAATAAAGTTGATTCAGATTACGCTTGTAGTGCTGTTGTAAGTTTTATAAATAATTCTAAAATATATTGTAGAGAAAATTATTGTACTGCAAATATATATTTTGATATGACAAAAAAGGAAATGAAGTTAGCATATGAAATGAAAGTGGTAAACAAACTAATACTATCAAATAAGATAACATCCTTTGAAATTACGGGAAGGCGAAAAGGTGGAGAAATTCAAATTGATAATTATGGGTTTAGTAATGATGCATTTACAATAACTATAAAAGATAATAATGAAAAAACCCATCACATTACCATGAAAGTAGATACAGGCTATGTTTCAATCATTGACTAAAAAAGGGTTCACATTAGTGGAGGTAATATGTAGCCTAGGTGTATTTGCTATTATTTTTATTTGTATGATGTCCTTTGACGTAACTTCTTTGAATATGAAAAAAGATATTAAAACTATAAATAATAATGTTTTAATAATTGAAGCTTTAAAAAATAATATTATATATAATATGACATTTGTTGAGTTAAAGCAGTTGGAAACGGAGAAAAGAGTATATATTAACAAAGAGAATATGGATTTTGATAAAATTAAAACAGGTGGAATAGGATTGTTTTCAAACCAGGCACTTGTTGAAAATGCATATATAAAATGTGATTTTGTAAAAGATATCTTACATGTAAGTGAAAGTTCATATATAAAAAGCGATCTTATAAAAAATATCTCAACGGTGGAGGTCTATAAAGTAAGCCTATCATTACTTGCTGGAGGGAATAAGGATATATTAGAATTTCAGTGTAATTTCTATAAAGGTGACCATAAATGAAAAAAAAGGGATTTACGCTTATAGAAATAGTGATTGCTATGGCCTTGGTATTTCTAATGGTGGGAGTGGTAGATAGTATACTTATATCTTATGAGAAAAGCTATAAAAATATCATATTACAAGATAATGGTTTTAACTATTTAAACGAAGCCATAGCAGTAATAGAAAAAGAAGTGAATCAGACAGCATATAAAGTAAAAACTGAGGGGAATGTTATTTATATAAATTATTACAAAGGAATTAGCACAAAGTATATAAAATGTGTAAACGAAGACGTACGTATTTTCCCTAATACAGAAAATGGGACTGGAAATAATATTATTATAGATGATGTAAAAGATTTTGTGGCTATAAAATCCGGAAAAATTCTTTATATAAAAGTGATTTGGAAGAATGGTCAAAGTATTGAGAGGTGTTTGGCGATAGAAAATGCAAACTAAAAAGGGATTTATATTGATTTATACAATTCTAATAGGGGTTATCTGTTTAGCCATTATGATGTCAATATTTGATATATATATGGCAGAAGTAAAGTATTCTATCAGCGCTAAAAGATATATATTAAATGAGGATAGTATTAAAAAAACAGATGCTAATAAAATAGAAGATACTTATCAAAAGGACAAAGAGTATTTAATGACTTTATTTTTATCTTGTATTAATGCAAATAGTATAGAAATAAAAGAAAAAGAAATAAATAAGTTCTTTCCTAATTCTACAAGTAGCATTGTAACTTATGGAAAGGCTAAGGTGACTCATCCTAATTCGACAAATGAATTTATTTTTACAACACCCTTCGAACTTAGTAGAAATAGAGAAGATTATTATAGTTTAGCAGTTATAGACGGAAGTTTTGAGATGGTATTTATAAAAACTGAACGTCCGCTTAAATAAGGAGGAAAATAATGAAATTTAGAAAAAATATGTTTCTAGAAATTTCACCGAAAAGTATTTCGGGTATGGAATTTTCTAAACACAGAATTTTAAATAAAGTGAACAAGATTTCTTATGAAAATACATATTGCAAGGACAATGAGAATATAAAAGACTTCCAAGTTGATATAAAAAACAAAAATCTATATGTTCTCGTTGAAGGTGAAACAGTTTATATTAAACTGGTAACATTGCCAATAGTTAAAAAATATCTAATAAATGATATGATTAAAAATGAGTTAAGATATTATTATAAGGATATAGATAATATTGTATTTACCTATAAGTTAATAAAAAAAGATGAATTTAATATGCAAATATTAGTTTTTTGTCTTAAGGGTAATAATTTAGATATTTTAGAAAATAGCATAAATAACAATATCAATTTGAAGAAAGTAAACTTAATTCAATTTTGCTTTAAAAACTATTATTCAAGTAAAATAAATGTAAAAAAATATATACTAGTTTTTTATTATAATTATAATTTATATTTCTTAATATGCCATGACGAAGAGATTGTTGCTAACCATATTGCAAGTATTAAGGAATTGTCAATGTTGAAATTTTCACAGATAATGGATGACTTTTTAGAACAATATAATGCTAATGCAAAATTGTGCGAGAAAATATATTACACAAATGTTAAAGAATTAAATATTGATAAGTTTGAATATTTAGGATTATCTTGTCAAATTTTAGATGAATTAAAACGAGAAGAATTGCTAAAATATATTATAGTAAAAGGATAAAATAATATGATAAAAGAAACATTTATTCCTAATTGGTATTTAGATGAAAAAAATAAAATAAAAAATAAAAAAATTAAAATAATTAGTATGATAATTTTAATAATAAATATTTTTTTACTTAGCTGTATATTAAATATATCTAATAATACAAAAGATAGAGATACAAATACTTATAATGTAAATAATAAAATAAGTGAAAAGAAAAATGTTAAACGCGATATAGTTATTATTGAAAAATACAAAGAACTCAGTGATTTTTTAAGTAAAAACAATTTAAGTTATAAAAATATAATTTTAACTAAAGACAATTTAGAAATAGACATTGAAATTAAAAGTTATGAGGAATTTAATGACGCTATAAGAAGTATAGAAAATCATTATTCAATAATAAAATTAACACCAAATATTAAAAATGAAGGGAAATTTAACTTCAAAGTTATATTAGAGGTTTAAAAATGTATAAAAATAGAAGATCTAGATGGATGTTAGTTATTTTGGTTTTGGTAATGGTTATATTCTCTTATAAATTTATTTTAGTTAATAATAAATTTATTAACGTTAAAAATCAGGCATTTAGTACCCCGAATGTTAAAAATACTAATAATGTAGATAAATACGGATATAGTGATATTATAGAATGTCTAGGAAAAAATAAGAATTTTGTATTTAAATCTATGAGTATGTTGGAAGATGGAATATGTAATGTGGAGGTTAATTATAAGGGAGATATAAAATTATTGTACAGCTACTTATGTTCATTAAATGAAAGTGAAAATTTTTTAAGTATAAAAAGCATTAATACAAATAAAGATTCGAAAATTACAATTATAAAAATCGATTTTTTGAAAAACAAGTGATTAGTAAATATATTTGCAAATATTATCTAATTTTGATAAAATAATATTGTTCAACTGGAATGTTTATATTACTTTTATTAATTAGTGGATTGACTTATATCAGGTATATGTATACAAATTTATATTAATATATAATGTTTATGGAAAGCCTGGGGTATAAAACGTGGTATGAATACCTTTCAAAGAGTCCATATGTGTTTAAGTGTATAAATCAAGTATTGTTAGTCTATACTAAATATGATAATATATATAAAGGTTACGTTTAGGCGTTAGGGTTTCAGCTAGTAAGATTATAATATAAATGGATTAATTGAATTATTAATGAATTTTGGAGGGATACTAAATGATATCAGCGGGAGACATAAGAAAAGGAACTACATTTGATGAAGGTGGACAAGTTTACACCGTAATAGATTTTTTACATGTAAAACCTGGTAAGGGAGCTGCATTTGTAAGAACTAAATTAAGAAACGTTATAAACTCAGGGGTTACAGAAAAAACGTTTAACCCAACTACAAAATTACAAGAGGCAGTTATAGAAAGAAAAGAAATGCAGTATTTATATGCAGCTGACGGACTATACTACTTCATGGATCAAGAAACTTTTGAACAAATACCACTTAACTACGAAAAAGTTGAAGATGCAATAAAATACTTAAAAGAAAATATGTTTGCTATAATAAAATTTTATAAGGATGAGGCTTTCTCAGTAGAGGCTCCAAACTTTGTAGAATTACTTATTACTGCAACTGAACCAGGTGTTAAAGGAAACACATCTTCAAGTGTAACAAAACCAGCTACTGTAGAAACAGGAGCAATAATTCAAGTTCCAATGTTTGTTAATGAAGGTGAAACTATAAGAATAGACACTAGAAATGGCGATTACATGCTAAGAGTTTAAATTTAAAAAGAAGAGAGGCTATCTCAAAAATGATTTTTTAAATCATTTTGAGATGGTCCTTTTTTTTTGTTCTTTTTTTAGGTCACAGCACATATATTTGGTAAAATGAATCTTATTTAAGTTAATAAATTTTTGATTTATGAGGAATATTTTACGATAATATATAATACAAATTATATATGGGAGGGCGAAAAAAATGTTAGTCACTAATGATTTATTTGAAATATTACCTAAAAATATTAGAAGCAAATTGGAACAGGTCCATAATTTACAGCAACTTGAAGAGATTAGGATAAAAGTAAACAAGCCTCTGTCCATTCACATTGGCAGTAAAGAAGAAATCTGGGATTATATCGCAACGCCAGAAGATATAAAATACATAATGCAGAGGATAAGCAATTACTCAATATATGCTTTTGAAGATGAAATTAGGCAGGGGTATATAACTATAAAAGGTGGACACCGAGTTGGACTATGTGGAATTTGTGTTATTGAAAATAATAGCATAAAAACGATTAAAGACATATCGTCTATAAATATAAGAGCATGTAAAGAAATTATTGGTTGTGCTGATAAAGTAATGCCATATATTACTAATAATAATTCGGTTTACAATACAATAATTATATCTCCACCCAAATGTGGAAAAACTACTTTACTTAGAGATATTTCCAGACAGATATCACAAGGGGATAGAGATAAAAAATTCCATGGAAAAAATGTTTCTATTATTGATGAGAGGTCTGAAATAGCTGGTTCTTTTAAAGGAATACCCCAAATGGACGTAGGCATTAGGTCGGATGTATTAGATAATTGTCCTAAGAGTCAAGGAATTATGATGGCAATTAGAAGTATGTCACCTGATGTGATAGTTTGTGATGAAATAGGTACCCAAAAGGATATGGAGAGTATTCTAATGGCACTGAATTCTGGAATCAGTCTAATTACAACTATTCATGGTTTTGGAATTGAGGACTTGTATAAAAGATTAGTTTTTAAAGATATCATGGAAAACTATGTATTTACTAGGGGAATTGTGCTTAACAACAAAAGAGGAATTGGGACAATAGAATGTATTTATGATTTTACTAAAGGCACAGATATGTGGAGGTCATAATATGATTAAAATAATTGCATGTATTGTAATTTTGGGTGCTTCAACAATGGCTGGATTTATATACAGTGAACGGCTTAAATATAGAGTATTTCAACTAAATGAAGTTCAAAGAGCAATTTACCAACTTCAAAATGAAATAACTTATGTACATGCTCTTTTGCCAGATGCATTTAAAAGTATAGCAAGTAAAAGCAAAGAGCCTATTAATGAACTTTTTAATAAAACAAGTGAATTGCTGTCTGACAATGAATATGAAAATGTATATGAGGCTATGAATAGTGCTGTGAATGCAACAAAAAATAAAATGTATCTAAATGCCGATGATATAAATGTTATTTTGGATTTATCTAAGACACTGGGGGAATCTGATATACAAGGTCAAAATAGCATGTTTTCGCTTACAATAGCAAATTTAAAAAAGCAAATTAAGATATCAGAAGAATTTATGAACAAAAATATAAAAATGTATAGATATTTAGGATTTTCTTTTGGGGCAATGCTTGTAATAGCATTAATATAGGGGGGGTTAACACGTGTTAGATGTAAGTTTGCTATTTAAAATAGGTGCAACAGGTATTCTGATTATTATAATAGATAAGATTTTAAAAAGTGGTGGTAAGGATGACATCGCTGTAGTTGCAAATTTAGCGGGGATAATTCTGCTTCTTATGATGGTTATAAATTTAGTAAACAACCTGTTTAGTTCTGTAAAAACTTTGTTTCAATTTTAGGACAAGTAGGACAACAATTTATAATTGTTATCTGCTTATAGAGACAGGCAAGGAGGAGATTATGGAAATAATCAAAGTTGTTGCATTTGCTTTTACGGCATTATTTATCGTGCTTATTTTCAAAGGCAGAAGGGATGATCTAGCAATTCAAGTTAGTATTGTAGCAGGAATATTGATTTTTTTATTTATGGTTAATAAGCTTACAATAATAATGGGTTTTATGCAAACACTAGCAAATAAGGCAAATATTGATGTTATTTATTTAAACACGGTTTTTAAAATACTAGGCATTGCTTATTTAGCTTCCTTTTGCAGTGAGATTTGCAAAGATGCTGGCGAGAGTAGTATTGCAGCAAAGGTTGAATTTTCTGGAAAAATATTGATATTAGTTTTGGCAATACCTATCTTAATGGCGGTAATGCAATCTATTTTGAAGATAATGTAGATGTTGATATGAAAAAAATATTACTAATTTTGACGAAGAGGTATAATATGAAAAAAATATTATTGATTTTACTATTTTTAATATGTTTGCCTATTAGTGTACAAGCTACAGAGATAGGCAAAGTAGGAGTAAAAGAACAACAGGAAATAAGCAATTTATATGATTATATTTCTAATGTAAAAACGAAATATGAAATATTTAATGATATGGAGCCTCGAGCTTTTGTAGAACAATTTATAAAGACTGGTGAAAACGGATTTAGTTTTAAAGAAATTTCGAATTATGTTATTAAATACACATTTAAAGAAGTTATTGCTTCAATGGAGTTAATTGGAAGCCTTATGATTATAGCGGTTATTTGCGCGTTGCTTCATAATCTTCAAAGTGCTTTTAACAAAGAGAGTTTGTCTAACATCGCTTATTTTGCATGTTATGGTGTAATGATTGTGATGATAACTAAAAGTTTTTATATAGTAGTGGAACTAACTAAAACCACCATACTTAATATGGCAGATTTTATGGCGGCACTTATCCCAGTTTTAATGATGCTCTTAGCAACTGTAGGAGGATTTGCAGAGGCAACCTTACTTGATCCTGTAATAATGGGTTTTGCTACTGTAAGTTCTAGAATCTATGTAGATATTATCATTCCTATAATATTTATGAGCTTTGTATTACAATTTGTAAAAAACATATCCAGTGATTATAAAATAAAAAATTTAACAAAACTTCTAAAACAAATTGCTATTTGGATTCAGGGAATAGTGATGACAGTATTTATTGGGGTAATTACTTTAAGAAGCATAGCTGCAAAAACTATAGATCAGGTTACTATAAAAACAGCAAAATTTGCAGTAGATAATTTTATACCTGTAGTTGGAAAATGTTTATCTGATGCAATTTCTACTGTAGCCGGATACTCACTTCTTCTAAAAAATGCAATAAGTGGTCTTGGGTTAATTATTCTTATAATAATAGTATTATTCCCTATTATAAAATTGTTAATTATGGCTTTCTTATATAAAGCAGCAGCTGCACTAATTGAACCTATAAGTGATGAGCGAACAGTAGATTGTATAAATTCTGTAGGAGATTCTATTCTACTTTTAATGTCTTGCGTAATATCAGTAAGTGTAATGTTTTTCATAATGGTTGCAATAGTAGCTTCCACTGGAAAAGGTATAATAATGGGCTAAAAATTACTGATTGTTAGGATTCATCCGTCAGGCGTTCACTTAATTATAAAGGAGGTGGTGACAATTTGATAGAATTATTGAAAGTCTGGATAACAAACATTACCATTGCTGTATTTTTTATTACCGCGGTGGAGATGATCTTGCCAGATAATAGTATGAAAAAATATGCGAAATTTGTTTTAGGACTGATGTTAATTGTAGTAATAATAAACCCTATAATGAAGATGTTTGATAAAAATTTTGATATAAATTCTTATTCAAGTAAAGCAACAAGTTACATGGAGAGTAGTACCGCCAATGTAGATATTAAAAAGTATAAAGACATTAACATAATAAATACTACAGAAAATTTTAAAAAGAATCTAGAAAATGAATGTTTATTGAGTTTAGAAGAAACTTATCCGGAAAATAAGTACAATGCTGATATACAGATTGTATATGATAGTAAAGATGGAACATTCGATATTAAAAATGTTGAAATTGAAATTGTGGAAAAAGGAGTTCAAAACATCAAAAATATAGTAATAAATACTAAAAATGTAAATGTAGGAAATAAAAATGTTTTGCAAGATGAACAAGGAAATAAAATAAAGAAGCTTTTAAGTAGTAAATTTAAAATACCTAATGCTGTCATTACTGTTTATAAATTAAATTCATAAATATATGATATTTAATTCGTATATAAAAACAAGAAAAGAGGGGGATTTCTATGAACAATGATAATTTACTTAGTAAAATTACTGAGTTTATTAAAACAAAGTTAAATAATAATGGGGAAAGTAAAAAAAACGATAAAACAAAAAAATCTGACAAATTATTAGGAAACTTGATATTAATGGTTTTAGTGGCTGTAGTAATAGTTTTAGCAAGTAGTTTTTTTAAAACACCCAAAGCTACTTCAACTGTAGCTCCTGTAGTACAAAAGGATAAAGTTGCTACGGAAACTAACCCGATAGATACAAGTGATTATGAAGCACAATTAGAAAACAAACTTAAGTTAACCCTTGAAGGAATTCAAGGGGTTGGAAAGGTACAACTTATGATATATTTTGAGAGTGGAGAAGAAAGTGTTCCTGCGGTAAATGTTAATGATTCAAAAAGCCTTACTGTAGAAAATGATACAACAGGTGGAAAAAGAAACATAACTCAAGAGAATAATGGAAGTACTGTTGTTATGTCGAATAATGGAGATGCAAATGAACCACTAATTGTAAAGACATACAAGCCTATTATTACAGGTGTTTGCGTAGTAGCACAGGGATCAGGTGAAAAAATTACTGAACTTAGGATTAGACAGGCAGTAATTAATTTATTTAATTTGCCTGAAGACAAAGTTAATGTATATCCTATGAACTAGTAGCATATAATTTCTTAGAAAGGTAGATGGGGGGGAACATTATGAATAAAAAACAGTCTGGTATAATTGTTACGTTGGTAGTGCTTATTGTGTTTGCAGGGTATCTTGCAACAAAGGTGAATGGACCATTATATGTAAATGATACAAATTTCAATACTGAGAAAAGTGCAATATCTTTAAAACAAAGCAAAACTGCTACAACTTCAACCTATTTTGTAGAAGCAAAATTATCAAGGGAACAAGAAAATGCAAGTACTCTTCAAACGATCAAAGCTTTAATAGATGATACCAATACTCCAAAAGAACAAAAGGCAACAGCTGCTGATAAATACTTAAACATATCGATGGCTTCACAAAATGAAGCGGACGTCGAACTTGCACTAAAAGCTCTAGGGTATGATGATGCAATGTGTAGCATAGTAGATGACAAGGTACAAATACTCGTAAAATCCGATAAAAAACAACTTACAGAAGCGGAACTTCGTAGCATTAACGATGTTGTAATGAATAAAACAAAATTAGAAAAAATTGAAGTTAAGATCAAACAATAGTAATTGTAAATGCTATATTTATCTGATATAATAAGTATAGCATTGCATGTTTTACCTAAGCTAAATAAGGGGGTACTAATATGGAAGATAAGATTTTAAATGAAACAGAAATGGGTGTTGTTAAGATATCTGAGGATGTGGTTAGTGTTATAGCTGGATTAGCTGTTGCAGAAATAAAGGGAATTGTTGGAATGAGTGCTAGTCTCGTTGGGGGAATAACACAAATATTAAGTGGAAAGAAAAATTTATCTAAGGGTGTTAAAGTAAATGTAGGAGAACATAGTGCAATTATTGATTTGCATGTTGTAGTTGAATATGGTGTTAAAATCCCAGAAGTCACTGAAAAGGCACAAATAAATGTAAAAAAATCTGTAGAGCTGATGACAGGACTTACAGTATCAGCAGTAAACGTGTATGTACAAAATGTTGTATTACCCAAAATAGAAAAGCTAGAGGAAATAGAAGCATAACAATAAACACCCTCCGTAATAGAGGGTGTTTATTGCTATTATTACATTTATGTCGTAATGTTATATGAAAAATTGGGAGGATTACTAATGAATAGAAGAAAGTCAAGAGAAACAGCAATGAAATTGCTGTTTGAAATGTCAATAAATAAAGAGAATTATCAGGATATAATTGAAAACTTTAAAGAGAATACAGATGTTGATCTAAAGGATCTAGATATGGCATACATTACTAAAGTGTTAGTCGGTGTTCATGAAAATGGTAAGGAAATTGATAAAAACATTGAAAAACACTTAATTAAGTGGAAACTTAATAGACTATCTAAAATGAATTTAGCTATTTTAAGAATAAGTACATATGAAATATTATTTGAGGAAGAAATACCAGGTAAGGTTTCTGTAAATGAAGGAATTGAACTTGCTAAAATATATGGTGAAGATAGTTCACCAGCTTTTATAAATGGTATATTAGCAAAGATGCTTTAGAAAAAGTAAGAGTAAATAACAATAAAATAACTAGTCCTTGACTAGTTATTTTATTTAATTAAAAGAGGAACTTTTAATTAAATCAGAATTTTAAAATACTAAGTAGTATTTTAAAAATGTATAAAAGGAGATGATAATATGGGAATTAAAGTTAATGGTAAGAGAATAGTTGAAAACTACAGAAATGAAATTAAGTTAATTATAAATGATAGGGTTAAAAAGGGTGTGCGAGTACCCTCAATTAAGACCATATTAGTTGGCGAGGATGGAGGCAGTGCATCATATGTGAAAAGCCAGAATAATCTTTGCGATAAATTAGGTATTTCTTATACTTGCATTGAATTGGATAAAGATTGCAATCAAAAGGATATTATTGATATTATAGAAGAGTTTAATGAAGATGATAGTGTGGATGGGATAATTCTTCAATTGCCTTTACCAAAAAAGTTTAATGAGAAAGAAATAACTTCCAAAATTTCATATAAAAAGGATATTGATGGATTAACTGATGTAAATATGGGTAGATTTTATAAGGGAGAGAAAAGTTTTATTCCTTGTACTGCTTTGGGTGTCATTGAAATGATTAAAAATACTGGATGTATTATTAAAGGAAAACATGCTGTTATTATTGGTAGAAGTAATATTGTAGGAAAACCGGCAGCTCAATTGCTACTTAATGAAGATGCAACAGTAACTATATGTCACTCTAAAACAAAAAATCTTGCGGAAATTTGTAAAACAGCAGATATTTTAGTTGCTGCAATAGGCAAGCCCAGTTTTGTAACGAGTGATTTTATTAAAGAAGGAGCGATTGTTATAGATGTTGGAACTACAATGGTAAATAATAAAATTACTGGGGATGTGTGTTTTGACGAGGTTATTGATCGAGCAGGCTATGTTACCCCTGTACCAGGTGGAACAGGGCTTATGACTACAACAATGCTTATAAAAAATGCTTGCTCTGCATGGAGCGATAATGTTTATTAAAGTAATAACAGTAACTGCCCTTAATGGATACATTAAAAAAGTAATAGATAGTGACTTTATATTAAACAATGCTAATGTTAAAGGAGAACTATCTAATGTGAAATTGCATTCTAGTGGACATATATATTTCTCATTAAAAGATTCATTTGGAAAGATAAATTGTGTAATGTTTAAATCACATGCTTCCGGTCTTAGAATTACACCTAGAGATGGTATGAATGTTATTATTCGCGGAAGGGTTTCTGTTTATGAAAAGGAGGGGGCATATCAATTTTATTGTGACTCCATGGAAACAGATGGAGAAGGACAGTTATTTTTAGCTTTTCAAAATCTGAAGGATAAATTAAAAAAAGATGGATTATTTGATGAAGCTCACAAGAAAGATATACCCTCATTTCCTACTAGAATAGGAGTAATTACATCGCCAACTGGAGCAGCAGTTAAAGATATTATTAATGTGGCGACAAGACGCAATGCATTGGTAAACATGCTTATATATCCATCCATTGTTCAAGGAATAAATGCTAGCGCAGATGTTGAACAAGGTATTAAATATTTTAATAATTTAAAAAATGTAGATTTAATTATTATTGCAAGAGGAGGAGGATCAATAGAGGAATTATGGGCATTTAATGAGGAAAACTTAGCTTACGCAATATATAATTCTAAGATACCTATAATTACTGGAATTGGTCACGAAACGGACTTTACTATAGCAGATTTTGTATGTGACCATAGAGCACCAACACCATCAGCCGCTGCAGAAATTGCTGTAAGGAATATAAAAGACTTAAATAATGAAATTAAAGCATTTAGGCAATTGTTACTAAAATCTGTGGAATTTAAGATTACTAAAGAATATAATAAAGTTAATTTATTAAATAAAACTTTAAAAATTAATAATCCTTTAAATTTTATTGTAAATCAATATACTCTTATTGATAATTTGCAAAAGAATCTAAATTACAAATTTAATACAAAAATTTCACTAGAAAAGCAGAAATTATCCAAATTTAATGCTCTTTTATATGCGCATAACCCTTTGAATGTATTAAATAAAGGATACGCAGTGTTACAAAACAATGAAAATGAGGTTATTAGCGAAATTATTGAACTTAAAAATATAAAAGAGGTGAAAATTACGTTAAAGGACGGTTGCACTAGATTTAAGTTAAGCAGTTTGGAGGAATTATAATGGCAAAGAAAAAAGAATCATATGAAAACATGATGAAAAGACTTGAAGAAATTGTAGAGCTGATGGATGGAAATGAAATAACACTCGAAGGAACGATGATTAATTATGAAGAAGGTATAAAAATCTGCAATAGTTTATACAAGATTTTAAACGATACAGAAGGTAAAATAAAGATATTAACAGATGAAGGCGAAAAAGACTTTGTGAGTCTTGCAGATGTTTCTGAGAAGGTATTTGAAAATTAGTTTATACTATACTATTTTTACTCTAAAAAGAAAAGAAGGGATAAAATGAATATAAAATTGCTGAAAGATGATGTAGAACAATGGATAAGTGAATATTTTGAAAAAAAGCGTGAAATTAGCAATAGAAATTTTGAAGCAATGATTTATAGTATAAAAGTAGGCGGAAAAAGAATAAGACCGATTTTAATGCTTCTTACATATGATATGTACATGAAAGATTATAGAGAAATTCTGCCTTTTGCAGCAGCCTTGGAAATGATTCATACATACTCACTTATTCATGATGATTTGCCTTGTATGGATAACGATGATCTGCGTAGGGGTAAACCTACAAATCATAAAATTTATGGCGAAGCAATAGCAATACTCGCAGGGGATGGCCTATTAAATGAGGCCATGATAATAATGTTAAATCAATGTTTAGATGGAGATTTAAATAAAATTAAAGCAAGTGCATCCTTAGCAAAAGCTGCTGGTGCCGAAGGGATGATAGCAGGGCAAATATGTGACATTTTAAGTGAAGGAAAGGCAATATCAGAGGAAGAACTTCTGTATATGCATAGAAATAAAACTGGAGAACTAATAAAAGCGGCAATAGTATGTGGTGCTATCCTAGGTAAAGCGAATGCTGAGGATTTAAGTAATTTAAAAAAATATGGTGATAAATTAGGATTAGCATTTCAAATAAAAGATGATATATTAGATATAATTGGTGATGTAACTATTTTGGGAAAAAATGTAAAAAGCGATGAGTGTAATAATAAAACCACTTTTATAACCATGTATGGTATAGAAAAGTGTAAAGAAAAGTGTAATGATTTGACACAGGAGTGTTTTGAAATGTTAAAAAAGCTTAAGGTAGATACAAAATATTTAGAAGAACTCACAGAATTTTTATTAAAAAGAGAATACTAAAAATACAATTTTGGTTATTAATTATTTTTGTATTAAATGTAATTAAATTGTTTTCTAGTTGGAAATAGCTTTTGAATTAAATAATATTATATGATATAATATTTCCATAAATGTGGGTAAAATAATATATTTAATAAAAGAGGCTAGATATATGGGTAAAATATTAGATGAATATAATGATATAAATGCAATAAAAAAAATGTCTATACAAGAATTGAATGCTTTTGCACAAGAAATTAGAGAATTTTTAATTGAAAAAGTATCGAAAACAGGAGGGCATATAGCCTCTAATCTAGGTATAGTGGAATTAACATTAAGTATATATAATGTTTTTGATTTAAATAAAGACAAGGTCATATGGGATGTTGGTCATCAATCTTATGTACATAAAATCCTTACTGGAAGAAAAGATAAATTTGATTTGCTTCGAAATTATGGTGGAATAAGTGGTTTTCCTAAAAGAGAAGAAAGTAAATATGATATATTTAATGTAGGTCATAGTAGTACTTCTATCTCTGCTGGACTCGGCATTGCTAGAGCTAGAGATTTATTGAAAGAAGACTATCATGTTATTTCAGTAATAGGTGATGGTGCACTAACAGGAGGCATGTCGTTTGAGGCTTTAAATGATGTTGGATTTAGAAAAACCAAAATGATTATTGTCTTAAATGATAATCAAATGTCTATTTCTAAAAATGTTGGAGGAATATCTAAGTATTTAAGCCAATTTAGAATTGATCCAACGTATAACAAAATAAAAAAGGAAATAAATGCTACGCTTAGAAAAATACCTAGCGTAGGTGACGGTATGGTGAGTTCAATTCAAAAACTTAAAAATGGAATAAAGCAGGTTATTGTACCAGGGATGTTGTTTGAACATATGGGTATAAAATATTTAGGACCTATAGATGGGCATGATATTAAAGAAGTAAGTAAAGTATTAAAGCTTGCTAATAATATAAATGGACCAGTGATTATTCATGTCATAACTAAAAAGGGCAAGGGTTATAAATTTGCCGAAAAAGAACCGCATAAATTTCATGGACCTGGACCATTTAATTGCTTAAGTGGAGAGCCACTTAGTGGACACACGGAAAGTTATTCTGATGCATTTGGAGAGCAGATTACGCTTCTTGCAAAGGAGAACAAAAATATTGTTGCAATAACAGCAGCAATGCCTGACGGTACAGGTCTTAAGACATTTTCAAAAGAGTTTCCAAATAGATTTTTTGATGTAGGAATTGCAGAACAACATGCAGTTACTATGGCTGCAGGAATGGCAACGCAAGGGTTAAAACCCATTTTTGCAGTTTACTCAACTTTTCTTCAGAGAGCATATGACCAAATTTTACATGATGTATGTCTTCAAAAGTTACCTGTTATTTTTGCAATAGATAGAGCTGGAATAGTTGGGCAAGATGGAGAAACACACCAAGGAGTATTTGATTTATCATATTTATCTCATATTCCTAATATGACAATTATGGCCCCTAAATGTATAAGTGAACTAAAAACTATGTTAACATTTGCAGTTAAACAAGATTACCCAATTGCTATAAGATACCCTAGGGGAGGGGATAATTGTAACGTTTTAATGTCTCCAATTGAAGACTTTAAGAAAGGAAAATGGGAAACTATTTTTGAAGGTGGAAAAATAGCTTTTATAGCTACAGGCAAAATGGTTCAAGATGCTATTTTAGTTAGAGAAAAGTTAAGCAATATTGGAGTAGAAGCTACTGTAATTAATGCATGTTTTATTAAGCCTATTGATAAAACCCTAATTTCTGAGCTAGTGGATAAAAAGTATTCTTTAGTGACTATAGAGGATAACCTTGTACATGGTGGTTTAGGGTCATTAGTGCTGGAATATGTAAATTCATTGGGGACCGCTACAAAGGTTATTAATTTAGGACTAAAAGATGAATTTATTCCTCACGGAAAAGTTGACATATTGTATAGATTATGTAAATTAGATGTGGATGGAATTTTTGAAAGTATTTTAAAGTTAGTTTAAATAAGGTTATTTAGTTAATTTTTGAGGAGTTTTTTATGTTGGAAAATAAAGAGAGATTGGATGTTATTGTAGTTGAAAGGGGAATTTTATTTTCAAGGGAAAGAGCAAAGGAAAATATAATTTCTGGAAATATATTTGTAGATGGTATTAGGAGTACTAAATGTGGGAAAAAGGTAGATTTATTGTCTAGAATTGAGTTTATTGGAGAAGATATTCCATATGTAAGTAGGGGGGGATTGAAGCTTCAAAAGGCTATAATTTGCTTTGACATTGATCTTAAAACTAAAGTCTGTATTGATATAGGTGCATCTACAGGAGGGTTTACGGACTGCATGCTCCAGCATGGGGCATCTAAGGTATACGCTATTGATGTTGGAACAAATCAATTAGATGAAAAGCTCCGAACCGATGCGAGGGTAGTATCAATGGAAAAGACAAACATAAGGTATCTAAATAGTATAGGTGAACTTGCTGATTTTGCTAGTATAGATGTATCATTTATTTCACTTGAAAAAGTTATTCCAAATTTACTCAACCTATTAAAAAATGATGGCAGTGTTGTAGCTTTATTAAAGCCACAATTTGAAGTAGGTATAGGCATAGTAAATAAAAAAGGTGTAGTTAAAAAACCTAGTGACCATGTGGGAGTTATAGTTAAATTTCTAAACCTTCTGAAATGTCTGAATGTAAAGGTTATTAATGTTAATTACTCATCCATAAAAGGACCAAATGGCAACATTGAATATTTAATTTATTTTACAAAAGATAAAGAAAATGAACTTAAAGAATATTATGTAAGTTATCTTGGAGACAATATAAAACAATTAGTTAATAAAGCTCATGAAGATTTAAATTAGGATCAAGGAGGGAATATGAAAAGCATTGGCATTAATATAAATACCACTAAGGACAAAGATGGAAAAATAAGTGAATATGTAAAAAATATTGTTAATAAATATATTGATGATAAGAATATATTTATATTTAAAGATGCCATTGGCCTTCAGAATATCAAGTATGATCATTTGGATATTATTATTGCTTTAGGTGGAGATGGAACAATTTTAAGAACATCAAGGAATTTAAATAACCCTAATATACCTATATTAGGAGTGAATATTGGTAATTTGGGATTTCTTTCTAGTGTGGAGATGTTAGAATTTGAAAGCGCTATGAAAAGATTTATTGAAGATGATTATTATGTTGAAGACAGAATAATGCTTAATTGCAATTTGCCTAATCGGGGAGAGAGTGAAAATTATACTGCTTTAAATGATATAGTTGTATCAAAGGGTACACTAGCGAGAGTTGTTAAATATGTGATTTATATAAATAACAAGTTTTATATTAATTATACAGGGGATGGACTTATAATATCTACGCCAACAGGGTCTACAGCATATTCTTTATCTGCTGGGGGACCAATAATTTATCCTAATTTAGATGTAATAGCTTTAACACCCATTTGTCCTCTATCTTTATCTTTGAGAACTATAGTGCTGGACTGTAAAAGTGAGATAGCTATAAGTATAAAATGTGAACATGAAAGTATATTTTTGACTTTAGATGGACAACGGGTAATAGAGTTAAATAATTTTGAAAAAATAGTAGTTAGTGTTTCTAATATAAAATGTAGGTTGGTTAAATTTAATGACTATAATTATTTTGACATTTTGAGAAAAAAAATAATTTCTAGAACAATAGATTGTGAGGGAGAAAAAGATGAAGATTTCACGTCATGCAAAAATAATTGAGATTATTCAGGGAAAAGAGGTTGAAACTCAAGAGCAGTTAGCGGAAGAATTAAAAAATAATGGATTTGAGATTACTCAAGCAACTGTATCTAGGGATATAAAAGAATTAAAATTAATTAAGGTTATGAATTCACATGGAACTCACAAATATGCAACTAGTTCTCCCGGTGATAGTTTTTTATCAAATAAATTGGTGAATATTTTTTCTCAAACAGTGATTTATGTTGATCATGTGGATAATTTTATAGTGCTTAAAACTATTTCGGGAGCTGGGGCTGCTGCAGCAGAAGCGTTAGATTCGTTAAAATTCAATGGAATTGTAGGAACTATAGCTGGAGATAATACTGTTTTTATTTTAGTACGACGCGAAGAAGATACAAAAGAAATAATCCAAAGAATTAAAAAAATGATTAGTGAATAGGAGGAATTAGTATGCTCCTACAATTAAATATTATGAATTTTGCCTTAATTGAGAAATTGAGTATTAATTTTGAACGAGGTTTTAATGTTCTTTCAGGTGAAACAGGAGCAGGAAAATCAATTTTAATTGATGCTATAAATTATGTGTTAGGTGGAAAATTTAATAAGAACTTAATTAGAACAGGGCAAGATAAAACTTATGTTGAAGCAATTTTCACTATAGATACCAAAAGTAATAAAAATGTTTTAGATGAGATGGATATTGATTATGAGGACACAGTATTTATTAGTCGCGAAACATTTCAATCTGGGAAAAGCATTGCTAAAGTAAATGGTAAATCAATGTTGCTTTCAAAGG
Source organism: Clostridium sp. (assembly GCF_036569345.1). Taxonomy (GTDB): domain Bacteria; phylum Bacillota; class Clostridia; order Clostridiales; family Clostridiaceae; genus Clostridium_AD. The sequence continues at coordinate 33,706 of NZ_DATCQT010000185.1, read as the reverse complement.
TTAAACACATTAGCAAAAATCTATTAGATATTCATGGACAACATGATAACCATAATTTATTAGATAAAGTTAATCATATATTTTATGTGGATTCATTTGGAACTGATAGGATTGATCATGTTCTTTCTGGGTATAATGAGAAATATACAAAAATGACTAATATGAAAAATAGAATTCTTAAACTTGAAGGCAATGAAGGTGAGAGGGAAAAAAGAATTGATTTCTTAAATTATCAGATAGAAGAAATTAAAAATGCCAATCTTAAAAATGGTGAAGATCAAGAACTTTTAGAAAAATATGCAATAGTCAGTAACGCAGAAAATTTGGAAAAACATTTATCAAAAAGTTATGAATTGTTATATACCAGTGATGAAGAAAATACGTCAGTATTTGACAATTTAGCCATGACAATTAAAGAACTCCGAAGTATTGAAAAACACATGGAGAAAATAAAAATAATTACAGACTCTTTAGAAGAAAGCTACTTTAATATAGAACAAAACATTGCGGAACTAAGAGATTTAAGAGACACAATATATTTTGATGAAAAAGAATTAGAATATATGAACGGTAGAATAAACCAAATTAACATTTGTAAAAAAAAGTACGGTCCAACAATTGAAGAGATTTTTCAATATAAAGATAAAATTGAAATTGAGTATGAAGAATTAACTAATAGTAGTGAAATAATTACTATTCTTAAAAAAGAAAAAGTTGTTATAGAGAGTGAAATGAAAATTCTAGCAAATGAAATTCATAAAATTAGATGTGATACAGCAAAAGATCTTCAATATAAAATAAAAGAGGAATTAAATTACATCGGACTTGAAAAAAGTAAGTTTCATATTGAAGTAAAACAAGAAAACGAATTTTATGAAAATGGTTGTGATAAAGTTCAATTTTGTATATCTACTAACCCTGGAGAACCTTTGAATCCTTTAGAGGATATTGTGTCTGGTGGAGAATTGTCACGTATAATGCTTGCACTCAAAACTGTATTCGTTGATAAAGATGAAATACCTACGGTTATCTTTGATGAAATAGATACTGGTATTAGTGGTAGAATCGCACAATGTGTTGCAGAAAAAATGTATTCAATATCATTAAACCATCAAGTTTTTTGTGTAACTCATTTGCCGCAAATAGCTAGTATGGCAGATATTAATTATTTAATATCTAAAAATGTTATAAATAATAAAACCTATACTAATATTATAAAAATGAATGATAAAGAAAAACAGCAAGAAATTGCTAGAATGATAGGTGGCACAGAGGTTACAAAATTAACCTTAGAAAATTCTAAAGAAATGATAAACATGGCTAAAAACAAGAAAATAATTAGTTTGTAATTTTTTTGTAAAACATTAATAAAAATATGTGTTATAGGGAAAAATAAAGTCATATTATTAAGGCTTTATTTTTTTTGCTCTTTTATTACCATAGTTTATATTTTATTATTACTTGAATCTTTAATTTAGCAAATAAAAAATATTCATTATAAACTATAAAGTTTAAATAATCTAAGATTAATAATTTAAAAAAAGGTGGAAATAATTCTAATTAAGAAAGATATTTTAAATATATCAAAAATTAGTTTTAAATCTATGTGTTTGACTGTTTTTGAATTTATGGTATAGCATAATATAAAGAATTCGAGGGTAACTTAGAGTAATGACAAAAAAAGAAAAGGAGGTAAAGCTTATGAAGAAAAGAGTAAGTATATTATGTTGGGTTATGACACCTCTGTTAATAATCACTTTATATTCATGTTTTAATGTTCAAAATAAAGTTGTTTCCATGTTTAATAGATCTATAGAAAGTTTGTATACGAGCCAATTTGCAAAACAAGATAAAAGTAGTATTATTATTAAACCTAGTATAGAAAAAAAGAAGGGTGAAATAGATAATACTCAAAAGGTATTAGCAGTTAAATCAACTTTTGCAAAAAACAGTCAAGAGATAACTGTTTATCCAGGAGGTCAACCAATTGGCGTTAAACTCAATATCAAAGGTGTTTTAGTAGTAGCTTTATCTGATATTAATGGTGCTAATGGTAAAGTATCAAGTCCTGCTGCAAAAGCAGGTATACAAATAGGAGATAGTATAATAAAAATTAATGATGTTGAAATAAATAGTGCGGAAGATTTAACGAGGTTTGTAAATAAAGGAAAAAATTCAGAACTTATTCTTAAATTACAACGTAAAAATTCTGATATGTTTGAAATAAAAGTAAAACCAACGCTGGATTCTTCCGATGGAAAACAAAAAATTGGGCTATGGGTAAGAGATTCAACTGCTGGTGTTGGGACATTAACTTTATATGATGATAAAACTAAAAAATTCGCTGCGCTAGGTCATCCAATTACGGATTCTGATACTGGAACAATACTAAATGTTAATAGTGGTGTAATTGTATCATCTAATATTGTGTCCATAAAAAAAGGAACAAGAGGAAGCCCAGGAGAGTTAAGAGGTCTCTTTATAAATGAAGACAAAATTAAAGGTCAGATAATTACAAATACAGAATGTGGTATATTTGGAGATGGGACTAAAAGTCTTATAAATGATAAATTTAATAAGCCTATGAAAATAGGTTTAAGAAGTGAAATTAAAGTAGGAAAAGCTCAAATTTTAACAACTATAAATGGTAGTGAACCGGAAATGTTTGAAATAGAAATACAGAAATTATTACCACAAAATACATCTGGATCTAAAAGTATGGTTATTAAAGTTACAGATCCAAGACTTCTAGAAAAAACTGGTGGTATAGTTCAGGGAATGAGTGGTAGTCCTATAATTCAAAACAATAAAATTATAGGTGCTGTGACCCATGTATTAATAAATAAACCTGAAGTAGGATATGGAATATATATAGAATGGATGCTAAAAGATGCTGGTATTTTAGCAAAATAGCTAGTATTTTTTTAGAAAAAGGGGTAAAATATATATTAGGAGTTAAAGGATAGCATATGCTATCCTTTATTTTAGAAAAGACGAATAATAATTATTTATTTGTAAAATTTCTTAATTTAAGAAGGAATTGTAATTCTTTTGTCGAATTAATATTTGTTAAGATATGGGAATTTATTAGTGAGGGGGAGTTATAATATGGAAGAAACTAGAATTAGCGTGCTTATTGCAGATGATAATAAAGAATTTTGCAATATTTTAAATGATTATTTGTTAAGCCAAAGAGATATTATGGTTACAGGCATAGCAAAAGATGGTATAGAGGCTCTTAAATTAATAAAAGAGAGAAAACCAGATTTAGTAGTATTAGATATCATTATGCCACATTTAGATGGTCTTGGTGTACTAGAAAGATTAGGTAGCATGGAGCTTGATCCAATACCTAAAATAATAGTATTATCTGCAGTAGGACAAGATAAAATTACACAAAGAGCTATAGCTTTAGGTGCAGATTATTATGTAGTAAAACCATTTGATATGGAAGTTTTTACAAAACGAATAAGACAGATGTTTAACAATACAATTTCTAGCGATACCAGTAAAAAATCAATTTCATTTATTGATACAACTGAAACTAGAAAAAGTCGTAACGAACCAATGGACTTAGAAGCTGAAATTACAAATATAATTCATGAAATTGGCGTTCCAGCTCATATTAAAGGTTATATGTATTTAAGGGAAGCAATTACAATGGTAGTAAACGATATAGAACTTCTTTCTGCAGTAACAAAGGAATTATATCCATCCATTGCTAAAAAGTTTAATACTACCGCTAGTAGGGTAGAGAGAGCGATTAGACATGCTATAGAAGTAGCATGGGGACGTGGACAAGTTGAAACTATAAATAAAATATTCGGTTATACTATACATAATGCTAAAGGAAAACCCACAAATAGTGAATTCATAGCAATGGTTGCCGATAAATTAAGATTACAGAACAGAGTTAGTTAATTAAATAATATAACCTATACAATTTATTTGTATAGGTTATATTATTTTAATAAGGAAATATGAAGTATAAAAAACTATGTTATTACTAATGTTAAATTAAGTATGCATATAACCCTCTTTACTATCATAAATATGAACTAAGTTATAATATTCATATACAAAATAACGTGAATAATTTTAACAACATATTATGAGTAGATACTAAGTAAATAAAATAATAAACAAAGGGGGAAAAATTTATGTCATCTAATACATTAGTAAGTAATATAAACAAACATATACAAAAGAATTTTTGGTTGTATATTATAAGCATTCTTTGTGTATTTACAGGTATAATTTTAGGTATCTATAGCGTTAAATACATGGGGGAATTTGAACGAAATGATTTAGTGAATTACTTGACGAATTTTATTGATCCAACAAACACTAGTGGGATTAGTTATAAATTAATATTTTTACAATCTATTAAAAATAATCTCCCTGTGATTATTTTTCTTTGGTTTTTAGGCTTAACTATTGTCGGAATACCAGTAATTTTAATAATTGATTTATTAAAAGGATTTACTGTTGGGTTTACTTTTAGTTTTATGATTAGTGGGCTCGGAAAGAGTGGTATTGGAATTGCAATACTAGGGGTATTGCCTCAAAATATAATTTATATTCCGTGCATTATTTTTGCATCAGTAGTATCAATGGAATTTTCTATAATGCTACTTAAAAATAAGTTTAATAAACAATGGACAAGTAGTCTATCAAGTAGGTTAATATATTATAGCGTAATCTTTATTGTATTAATAATTTTCCTTTTTATAGGAATAGTTATAGAATCATATATTGCACCATATTTTGTTAAAAATCTTATTAATAATTTGGGAAGTGTAGTTAAGTGAAGCATAAAGATTTATTGCATTTTGTTATGTTAACAATAAAATGTTTCATTATTTTATTAATAATTGGGATTTTTATGCCCAAAGCTGTAGATTATATGCTGCACAATTTAATTAATAATACAAATGTTTACAAAAACAGTGTTGTTGTATACAAATTAGTTGATAATAATTACAAATTAGTTTATAATTATATTCTTACATTTTATTTATTTTTTAAAGTCTAACCTTAATATAAATATAAATATTCTCTAAAATATGGGAGAAAATTATGAAAAATTTATTGATAAACTATATTGAAAATTTAAAAAATAAGAATTTAACTAAAAACACTGTAGAAGCTTACACTAGGGATGTTAAACGATTTATAGAATTCTCAGAAAATAAAAATGAAACTATAGAAATTATTGATAACATAACAATAATGGCATATTCTGAGCATCTTAAAAAAGAGGGTCGCGCAAATAGTTCTATTGCGAGAAGTATAGTTTCTATCAGAAATTACTATAAATATCTTATTGAAAATGATTATGCACAATATGATCCTACAGCATATTTTTCTATTCCTAAAATTAAAAGGAATGTACCCCAAATTCTTACTATAGAGGAAATAGATGAATTATTAAATCAACCACAGGAATTAACGGTAAAGGGGTCTAGAGATAAAGCAATGCTAGAATTGATGTATGCAACAGGTATAAAGGTTTCAGAACTTTTAAGTTTAACAATATATGATATTAATTTAGAATTGTTATACATAAGTTGCAATAATGGTAAGAAAAATGAAAGAATAATTCCTATAGGTTCTCATGCAGTTAGGTGTCTATCTTTATATTTGAAGATTCGATTTAAAATGAATTTTAATAATTTGAATTTACTATTCTTAAATATAAAGGGTAACAAGATGACAAGGCAAGGGTTTTGGAAAATAATTAAAGAGTATGCTAAAAACACAAACATAAAAAAAACAATAAATTCTTATACAATAAGGCACTCATTTGCTGTTCATTTATTGCAAAATGGTGCTGGTATAACTTCAGTTCAAGAACTTTTAGGTCATAATAGTATGTCTACGACTCAGGTTTATACAACAATAGTTAAAAAGAGTAAATTGGCAGAGATTTATAAGAACACTCATCCTAGAGCATAAAGATTATGATTAGAAATAAGAATTCGCTTTCATTTATTATGAAGGTGGATTTTTTTTGTTTTACAGTTAAAATAATATTTTTAATTTATTACAAATAAATAGTGATAATATCAATGTAAATTGGTAAAAATAATGTTATAAATTTTGAATAGAGCAGATGGCATTTTAAAATTGTTATCTAGCGGAAAGGAATTCGAGGAGGATGCATATGAGAACGAGCTTTAAAAATGTATTATGTTTAATTTTATCATTAATTTTTACAACACAGCTTTTTGGTATATCAGCTATGGCAGTAGGAGAAAATAAGGATACTAAGGGAATTGTAGTGCAAGCAAGTTCAGCACTATTAATGGAACCATCTAGTGGAAAAATAATATATGAGAAAAATTCTCATGAAAAATTCGCACCTGCATCAGTAACTAAAATAATGACTATGTTACTGGCTATGGAGGCAATAGATTCAGGTAAGATTAAATTACAAGACAAAATGACTATAAGTGAAAACTCTAAAAAGATGGGTGGAAGCAGTATGATACTTGATACTGGCGAAATAAGAACGGTGGAAGAAATTTTAAAAGGTATTGCCATCGCATCAGGAAATGATGCAGCAGTGGCAATGGCAGAGTATTTAGGAGGTAGCGAAAGTGCTTTTGTAAATATGATGAATGAAAAGGCAAAAAGTCTTAATATGAAAGATACTAGTTTTAAAAATTGTACTGGGTTACCTGCAGATGGACATTTTACAACTGCATATGATATTTCAATTATGTCTAGAGAGTTATTAAAACATTCTAAAATATTAAAATATTCTGGAACCTATATGGAAACTATCTCTGAAGGTAGAAAGTCACCAATTGGTCTTGTAAATCATAATAAGCTTGTTAGGTTTTTTAATGGGTGTGATGGGCTTAAAACTGGATTTACAGACGAGGCTAAATATTGTATATCAGCTACTGCAATCAGAAGCAATGTAAGAATGCTTGCAATAATTATGGGTGCCCCTACTTATAAAATAAGAAATAGTGATGCAAGTATGTTAATGAATTATGGATTTTCTAAATTTGAAACTAAAAAAGTTATAACAAAAGATCAAGACTTAGAAAAAGTAACTTTAAATAAAAAAGGTGATAAGTTCCTAATGGCCAAAGCACAAAAGGATTTTCTCATAACACTTGAGAGAGGTAAGAAAAATATAATTACTAAGAAGTTTGTTATAAATGAAGGGCTTAAAGAATATAAAAAGGATGCAGTAATTGGAATTTGTGAAATATATATTGACAATAATTTAAGCGGTAAAATTAATATCTATAGCGATAGAGATATTAAAAAATCTAGATTATGGGATAATATTAAAAGTAATTTTTTAGACTTATTTGATAAATCAATTTAATAAAATTATAGCTTCTGGGCAAAAAACTTGCTTAGAAGCTAAATTTTTATAATTTATTATCCTTTAATAAAGATAAATTGTTTTTATATTAATATTGAAATTTAGATTATAACAAGATACTAGTTATTCTTTCCAAGATGCATTATAATTAAAATAAACTTGATATAGAGAAATAAAAGTAAATTAAATATTTCTTTATAATTAATTATTTATTTAGGAGAGAGTGTACATGCCATTAAGTATAAAAGTAACTAATTTTGAAGGCCCATTTGACTTGTTATTACATCTTATTAAGAAAAATGAAATGAATATCTATGATATAAACATTGTTGAAATAACAAATCAGTATATGCAGTATCTCAAAAGCATGAAGGAAATGGATTTAGAGGTGACATCAGAATTTATTGTTATTGCTGCAACATTAATTGAGATAAAATCCAAATACTTATTGCCTAAAAATAAAGAAGAACTTAGCGAGGATGAAGAAAATGATGTTGAAAAGGAATTACTAAATAAATTAATAGAGTATAGAAAATACAAAGTTATTGCAGAAAGCCTAAAAATTATGGAACAGGACACTGGTATAATGATTAGTAAAAAGCCCGAAATAATCGAAGAAAACAATGAAACTAATAAAGAAATAGATTTCCTAAGGAATGTTACGATTTTGGATTTATATAATTATTACAATGATTTAATGTTAGAATATATAAATAAAATGGATACGGATAATGTTATCACTAAAAAAATACTAATAGATGAATATAAAATAGAAGATAAAATGGAAGAATTGAAAGAAAAACTTGATTATTTTGGGAAAATTCATTTTACCAAATTTATTTATGGTTATTCATCAAAATTGGAAATTATCGTTACTTTTTTAGCATTACTAGAGCTAATTAAAATTAAAAGTGTTAGGGTAATTCAAGAAAGTAATTTTAAAGATATATATTTAGAAAGGGTAATTTAATATGAATGAATTTAATGTTAAAAGATTAGAGAGTGAAAAGAATTCTACTAAATCCATATATTTCTCTATTATTGAATCATTGTTGTTTGTTGCGGGAGAATCATTAAAGCTAAATGAAATGGCAAGTATATTAGAATGCAGCACTAATTTTACAAGAGAGCTATTAAATGAATTAAGATTGAAATATGAAGAAGAAAGCAGAGGTATTAGGATTTTAGTCACTAATAATGAATATCAATTTGTTACAAAATCCTGTAATAGTGAGTATGTTCAAAAACTATTAAAGACAAATATTAGGCAATCTTTATCCCAAGCTTCACTTGAAACTTTAGCAATAATTGCATATAAACAACCAATCACGAGAGTGGAAATTGAGATGATAAGAGGGGTCAAGAGTGATAGAGCTGTTTATACCTTATCAGAAAAAAAATTAATCAAGGAAAGTGGAAGAAAAAATGTTCCTGGGAGACCAATTATTTATGTAACTACGGATGAATTTCTTAAACATTTCGATTTTCATAGTCTAGATGAAATGCCGCATTTAGAAGATGTTAATAAAGACAATCTGAGGCCGAATACTGATCTAGATCATTTTGAATAGACTTTTGGAAGATGATTTGTATATAGTTAATAACTCCACTATAATAAATTTTTTACTTAAAATTTATTATAGTGGAGTTATTATTTTAAATATCAAAAGTTTTATATTTAATAATTAAAAGCAATTATTTATCTGAATTTTCTTTATCACTAGGCTCTGTATCTTTGTCAGTTTTATCTTTAAACATACCCTTAATAATATCTATTACCTGTGGTACAGCATCAACGATTTTATCATATGTATTTTGTTGATCTACAGATAGTAGTCTTATAGAATCATTTTTAACAACTAAAAATGCAACAGGTTTAACAGTGACTCCAGCACCAGAACCACCACCAAAAGGATATTTAGTAGTTAAATCTGAATCTTTAATGTTATTGAATTCGCTTCCTCCTGATGCAAAACCAAAACATACTTTTGAAATAGGAATAATTGTAGTACCATCTTGTGATTTTATAGGATCCCCTACAATGGTGTTTACGTCTATCATATCTTTTATATTTTCCATGGTACTCCTCATTAAGTTTTCAATTGGATGATTATCCATGTATATCTCCTCCTTTATAATTTTTAATATTAAATTTGTTGTGTTTTATTTTTACAAGGCAAGGTAACATCTTAAATGCCATATAAATAACTTTTGCTAAATTGATATAAATTATACTTGAAATTTCCATATATAAATCATTTTCTTCAAAATGAGGAATAACTTTAAAATCTATCTCTTTAACTTTTACAAAACTCTTTAACATCAAATACAAAAGACTATAAGTGGAATGAATTAAACCATATAAGATAGCTACCATAGCAGCATCATCTAATCCATATTCTATTTTAGTATTTAAAGAGAAAGTAGACTTAAACTTTAAGCTTTTAGTTTGATGAATAATCAATTTTATATCACTTAGATTTAAAGATCTCAAGAAAGTTTCTATTTTGTTTCCTTTTGAAGGATCTATTGAAACACCTTTTGTAGTGTTTTTTATAGTTTTTTTCAAAGGGCTTTTTACCATAAATCCTTTATTATATATGTAAATTTCCAAAACTTTGTTTATATATTTAAGAGTTATTTTTAAAGGGATTGGAAATAATATAACTGTTATCACTAAAATGAATACTATTGTATATTTAAGCATCGTAACCTCCGATTTTATTCAATAACTGGTATTATACCCAAAATCATATAAAAATATCAATAAGGTATTGTAATTTACATTATCTATAAGTATTTAAATTTTTAAAATATATTAAAATCTAAAAGAGGTGAAATTATGAAAAGGAAATTTAAAGTATATTTATCATTGTTTTTGGGATTGTTTCTTTTATCTACAACTTTAATTCAAAATGTCTATGCTACAGATATAAATGTTAATGCTATTAGTGCTATAGCATTAGATTGTGATTCAAAACGTGTTTTATATGAAAAAAATGCATACACTCCAATTGAAATTGCAAGTACTACAAAAATAATAACTGCCTTAGTAGCAATTAAATGTGGAGATTTAAACAAGAAAATAATTATATCAAAAAAGGCTGCTTCTATACGCGGTTCTGAAATTGGGTTAAAGGAAGGGGAAGAAATAACTTTAAAAGAGTTATTATATGGACTATTGTTAAGGTCAGGAAATGATGCTTCAATTGCAATTGCAGAAGGAATAAGTGGAAGTGTTGATGAGTTTTTAAAGCTTATGAATGAATATGCATTAGAAATTGGCTTATTAAATAGCAATTTTGAATCACCTCATGGACTAGATAGTAGCAATCATTATTCTACAGCATATGATTTAGCTTTAATTACTTCAAAAGCAAAAGAAATTAAATTTTTTAATGATATAGTAAGTTCTAAAGATATTGATGCTAAAGAGTATAACTTTACTAGAAGTTATCACAATATAAATAAGATTCTATATCTTTTACCAAATGCTACTGGAGTAAAAACTGGATTTACTGGAAAAGCAGGTAAATGTTTAGTAACTTCTGTTAAAATTCAAAATAGAGATATCATAATAGTTACACTAAATTGTACACCTAGGTGGAAAGAAACTGAAAAAATAAATAATTATATAGAAAAAAATTATCAATATAAAAAGATAATCAATAAAGATAATGTTTTAGCGCGCCTTAGTGTAGAAAATGGAATTGATGATTTACAATTAGTAAGTAATAAAGATATTATAATTCCGGTAAAAGAAGATGAGAAAATTGAATTTAAAATTAAAAAGCCCCTATATAAAGTATATACACCGATACAAGCAGGACAAAATGTTGGTAGGATAGAAATCTATGCAAATAATAAACTCCTTTATACACAAGCTCTAGTAAGCAAAAATGAAGTGAAAAAGAAAAGCAATTTTAAACAAAATTTGGATAAGATAAAGAACTTAATAATTCTCAATAAATAAAAAAACAGCAAAGCCTCTACTATTTATCTCAATTTAAGTTGTAACAATTTTAACCTTTTTAAATATTTTAATAGTAGAGTACTTTAGGAGGTTATATTGATGAGTTATGAACCATACGACTGTATTGATGTCGGAAGTGAATTTTGTTCTAGAAACACTAAACTGCGATAAGCAGTTTAGTGTTTACTTTAAACGCACTAAATCAATTTTTACAATACCTTTATAACCATCCCAATATATTGACTTAACAACAGTATTAAGTAATAAACGTTTGTTATTAAAATTTAAGGTATCTATTATTGATGAAAAGTTATCTAAAGAATATAAAAAATTATTTACATTCGAATTATCATCTTTGTATTGATAAGAAATATCTTTTAAATTTTCATATTTAATAGTTAATTTCTCTAATTCAATTCCTAATTTAGAAATTTGAGGTGTTATATATTGGGACATTTCGTTGCTTAAAGATAATTGATTTACAAGAATATCTATTTGACTTTGTTTTATATTTATTAATTTAGGTAAACCATCTATTTCAGATAACATGAAACTATTTTTAGATTGTTCACTTTTGATTTTATTTAACTCATCTAATAAAATGCTTTTTTGTATAGTGATATTTTTTAAATTATCAACAACTATTTTTTCAAGCTCATCTACTCGGATATTAGGATTATTACATCTTTCCCCTCTTGAATAATCTTTAGTACTGCAGACATAGTATTGAATTTTCTTATTAGTTATCGCACTTATATGACCATGTTTTACAATAATGCTTTTACCACATTTGGAACATTTTAAAAACCCTGTGAGCAGTGCCGCAGCAGAAGTTCCGAGCCTTGGAGCTTTGTTTTTATTCTCATCTAATATTTGTTGAACTTTAATCCAAAGGGGAGCACTAATAATACCATCATGAGTTGATATCGCAGCTATCCACTCAGTTATGTCTCGTTTAATTTTTGAACCTTTACTTTTATTATAGGTTAAAATACCATGCTTATTATCAGCTTTTCCCATTACATTCATGCCAATAATTTGAAGATGTTCTATAACAGTGTCGTTTGCTCTAACATATAATGGATTCCTTAATATAAGTTGAATTCTTTTCTTATTAAAATCGACTCCGTTTTTTGTTTTGATATTCTTTTTAAAAATGTAAATAAAAACTTGATTAATTGATTTGTACTGTAAATATCTGTTGTAAATTATTCTAACGACATCTAATTCTTTTTTTATAGGTGCTAATGTATACATTGTCTTTTGTTTGAACTGAGAATCTAAATAGAATAGTTTTTTACTTTCATAGCCTAAAGGCGTTTGACCGCCTAACCATCTTCCAGTTTTAGCAAGTTCTAACATATTGTCACGAACCCGCTCTCCTATAGTTTCTCGTTCAAGTTGCGCAAAAACGGAGGCAATGTACATCATGGCGCGCCCCATAGGTGTTGAAGTATCAAAACGTTCATTTACACTTATAAAGCTTATGTGTAAATTGTCTAATTCATTTATAAGGAGAGTAAAATCAGAGATATTTCTACTTATTCTATCTAACCTATAACATATCAGTACATTAAATTTTTTTTCTTTTGAATCAGAGAGCATTTTTTGAAACTGGGGTCTTTTAATATTTTTACCTGAAAAACCTTCATCTTCGTATATTATAAATTTTTCAAAACCCAAATGATTACCTTCACGTTTACATATTTCAATTTGATTAATAATTGATTCTCCTGTTCCCGTAATTTTTGATTTTCTGGAGTATATAGCAGCGATTTTCAATTTATTTACTCCTCAATAATTGATTTAAAATAATATTTTTTTTCTAAAGCCATAAAAGATAAAACTATTTATCTTATAAACAATAATATCTTTACAAAATAAAGATATGTCTTTTAAAAAATAATATTACGTAAAAATGTATATAACTAAATTTATTTAGTTATATACATTTTTGTAACATTAAGTTTAAAGATACATACTATAATATAATAGCTTATTTGGAGGATTATCATGAAGGTTAATTCCACAATTCTTTTAGAATTAAATGAGAGAGAAGTAGAACTTTTGAATGAACGGTATACACGGACCTTTGCAAAGCTAATAACGTCGCAGCTTTCATTAGAAGAAATAACCCAATTAATAGAAAAAATTATGATTACTTAGGCTAATTTAACTAAACAATCCGATTTTTTGGAACAAATCTTATTAAAAAATGATATACTATAATAATATTCAATACATCATAAAATATGGAGATGAGTTATATGAAGTTATGTGAAATATGCAAAAAAAATATAGCAATGATATTAACATCAAAAATTGAAAATGGAAAAACTGAAACTATAGGATTATGTATAGAATGTGCTAAAAAAAAGGGTATTCCAGTTATGGATCAATTGATGCAACAAGCGGGGTTATCTTCCGAGGATATTGAAAGCTTAAATGAGCAAATGGGTAATATGTTTAAAGATATGAATTTGGAAGATATGAATCTTCAGGATTTAGATGAAACAGATATGAATATTGAAAGTGATGATAAAAAAAACATTATTGGAAATATTTTAAATGGATTATTTACTCCAGCTGATAAAAGTGACAATTTTATAGAGGATGAGGCTGAAACTTCCCCAAAGATTAAAGAAATATCTGAAGACAAATTAAAAAAGAACTTGTTTAAAAAGAAACGAAAACATTTAGATACATATGGAATAAACCTAACAAACAAAGCAAAGCAAAATGCTGTAGATAAGGTTGTTGGGAGGAATAAGGAAATAGATCGCGTAGTACAGATTTTAAACAGAAGAACTAAAAATAACCCTATATTAATTGGTGAAGCGGGTGTCGGTAAAACAGCTATTGCAGAGGGCCTTGCTTGCAGAATTGTAGAAAAACAGGTTCCAGAAAAATTATTTAATGCGGAAGTTTATTTACTTGATCTCACTGCGGTAGTTGCAGGTACACAATTTAGAGGACAATTTGAAAGCCGTATGAAGTCAATTATTGAAGAAGCTAAGGAAAATGGAAATATAATATTGGTTATTGACGAGGTACACAATATTATGGGTGCTGGTGAAGTCCAAGGCGGAGCGATGAATGCAGCCAATATCTTAAAACCTGCTTTAGCTAAGGGAGATATACAAGTCATTGGAGTGACTACCCTTGAGGAATATAGAAAATATATAGAAAAAGACGCAGCACTTGAGAGAAGATTTCAACCAGTCTTAGTTGAGGAACCTAGTATAGAGGAGACAATTGAAATTTTAAAAGGAATACGAGGTTACTATGAAGAATATCATAAAGTTAAAATATCAGATGAAGTAATTGAGGAAGTTGTAAATTTATCTGAAAGATATATAACAGATAGATTCTTGCCAGATAAAGCTATAGATGTTATTGATGAAGCAGGCTCTCGAGCCAATTTAAAAAATAAAGGCCTTGTGGAACTGGCAGGATTAAAAGAGGAATCAGAAAAAATTAAAAAGAATAAGAAGGAAGCAGAGGTAAATGGAAATTTTGAAAAAGCTGCAGAATATAGGATGAAGTTATGCAAAATAAAAGAAGATATTAATGAGACCCAAAAAAAATGCAGTGAAGTTCAAATTACTATAGAAGATATTGCTTTTGTAATTGAGTCATGGACTAAAATTCCGATTCAAAAGATTACAGAAAAAGAAGCAAAAAGGTTGTTAAACTTGGAAGGAAGATTACATAAACGGGTTATAGGCCAAAATGAGGCTATAATAAGTTTATCTAGAGCAATTAGGCGGAATCGTTCAGGATTTAGAAAAAAGAAAAAACCATCTTCTTTTATTTTTGTAGGACCAACGGGGGTAGGGAAAACAGAGCTAGTTAAAGCACTATCCTGTGAGCTTTTTGGGAGCGAGGAAGCACTGATACGTATTGATATGTCTGAATATATGGAAAAACATACAGTTTCAAAGCTTATAGGAGCACCACCAGGTTATATAGGTTATGATCAGGGTGGGCAATTGACTGAAAAAGTTAAAAGAAAGCCATATTCAGTAATACTTTTAGATGAAATAGAGAAGGCTCATCCGGATGTATTTAACATGCTACTGCAAATTCTAGAAGATGGAATACTAACAGATAGTCAAGGTAGAACTGTCTTCTTTGAAAATACTGTAATTATAATGACATCCAATGCAGGTACTAAGTTTAAAACAAGTAACATTGGTTTTGTTCAGGATAATTACGATATCTTAGAAGCTCGTGTGAAGGATGCTTTAAAAGAATCTTTTAAACCAGAATTTTTGAATAGAGTAGATGAGATTATTGTATTTACCCCTCTTAAAAAGGATGAGCTTCGCAAAATAGTAGATTTAATGATTATGGAAGTAATGGAAGAGGTAAGAGAAAAAAAGATTATATTAGAGGTTTCAGAAGATGTTAAGGACTTTATACTAGAAAAAGGTTATGATGAAAAATATGGGGCAAGGCCACTTAGGCGTACTATTCAAAAATACATTGAAGATGAAATTGCAGAGCATTATCTTGAAAATAAATTTAGTGAAGGGTCAAATATATCCATAAGATTAAAAGACAATAAAATTGTTATAAAATAAAGCATAAAAGCTGCTAAAAAATACTTAGCAGCTTTTATGCTTTATTTTAATTATTGATTAATATTTTGTTTGCCCATAGTATATTTTTTTTCAAAATCTTCTTCATAACTTTTTTCATAAGTCTTTTTGGAATTATAAAGATTGTATTGGCGTTCAACATACACAATAGAATTGTAAATTACATCGCATAAAAATAATGCGAAAAAAATATCCATTATTACGTGTTGTTTAACAAGTTGAGTAGATATAATAATAAGAAATCCCATAATATTTACTGGAATTTTTATTGATTTTCTAGCATTGGTAGCATTAATTCCTTTCATAGCTAAGTATGCAGTAATTACATGTATACTTGGAAAACAATTAAATGGTTTATCAGAATTATAGGTAAATAAAACTAATTTAGAGAATATATCATGTCCTGTAACTAGGGGCCTTGGAGTAGTGGTTTGAAAAAAGTAAAAAGTAATAAATGCAGCAACATAACATAGTACTAAAGTAACCATAATCTTATAATAAACTTTTCTGTTTTTAAAGCACAAATAAGTAAAACAAATGGCTAAGAAAAACCATAAAGACATATAAGGAATTATGAATATTTTTATAAGTGGTAAAGATCTATCTAAATCAGTAGATAAATCATAAACGCCTCTTTGAGTGTTATTTAATGTCCAATAAAATAAATTAGATAAAGGAATAGAACCAATAAGTAATAGTGGCAGTAGATTTTTAATAAGTTTTTTCACATAATCAGTCCTTTCTTCAAAGATTAGTTTAACTGAAAATAAGAAAAATTTCAATGATTTTTTAAAAGGTTTTTATGAATATTATGTCATTAATATAAAATTTAGTGAATTATAACTCTATATATTATTGAATTTATTAGTGATTATCGTTGTTTGGCGTCTCAACCATGTCCTTGCCATCTGGCAGAAACAGGAGATTGTATATTATGTTCACAGCTAGCAGGTAAAGATTTCTGTGACTGCTGCAATTTTAATGGAGTATGTATTTATCAAGAATATGCTTCAAACAACTATAAAGCTAAAGAAAGTAGAAAATATTACAATTGTAAAATATTAGAGAAAAATAAATTTGAAGATAATATTGTTACATTTAAAGCGTGTGCAAGTGATAAATTGGTAAGTGAATTGGTTCACGTTGGAAGTTATGTTTTTGCACGTAGACCAGATACTGAAACCAAGTTTGATATGCCTATATCAATAGTGGATACTGATACGAGAAATAATACTATAACTATTGCAATAGAAGTTAAAGGGCCTAAAACCAAAGCATTAAATGTGTTAAATGTAGGGGAAGAACTACTAATAAAAGGGCCATTTTGGAATGGTACTTTAGGACTAAAAAACATATATAAAATTAAGAATAGTAAGTGCTTAATTGTAGCACGAGGGATAGGTCAGGCACCTATGATACCAGTGCTTAAATATTTGCACGCAAATAATAATGAAATTATTGTTATTCTTGATAATTCACCATATAAAAATAGTTTTGTTTTTGAATATATACAAAAATATGCTTCAAAAATTATAAACTGCAATACTATAGTAAATGGCAAGATAACAGAAGAGTTTAATAATATATTAAATAATTTAATTAGTAATAATGATATTAGTTTAGTTCACTGTGATGCTGCAGATGTATTAAATTATGGACTTATGAAGGTAGTAGAAGATATTGACGAAAATATCAAATATTCTTGTTGTAATAATGCTAAGATGTGCTGTGGAGAAGGAATATGTGGTTGTTGTACAAGAATAAATAACGATCTTAAATTAAGAAGGCTCTGCAAAATGCAGACGGAACCTAAATATGTATTGGAAGGGAGGAGAATATTTTGAAAGTAATCATAATTGGTGGTGGATGGTCTGGCTGCAGCGCGGCAATCACAGCAAAAAAAGCAGGAGCTGAGGTTGTAATATATGAAAAAACAGATATGCTTTTAGGGCTTGGTAATGCAGGTGGTATAATGAGAAATAATGGTAGATATACTGCTGCTGAAGAACTGATAGCACTTGGGGCAGGTGATTTAATACATGTTACTGATGGGAATAGTAGACATAAGAATGTTGATTTTCCTGCGCATAAAAATGCCTGGCTCTATGATGTAAATATGATTGAACCAGCGGTGGTAAAATGTTTAAAAGCTATGGATATAGAATTAAATATGATAACAAGAGTGGTAGATGTTGAAAAAGAAGGAAATAAAATAAAAGGAATTTATCTATCAGATGGGAAATATGTAGAAGCTGATGTATTTATAGAAACCACAGGTTCAACAGGTCCAATGGGAAACTGCTTAAAATACGGGAATGGCTGTTCAATGTGTGTTTTAAGATGTCCAGCTTTTGGTCCGAGAGTAAGCATAAGTTACAGAGCGGGTATTGAAGATTTAAAAGGTGAAAGAGAAGAAGATGTATATGGAGCTTTTAGCGGTTCGTGTAAACTGGCTAAGTCTTCTTTAAGTGATGATGTTATGAAAAAGCTAAATGAGACAGGAGTGGTTGTTTTAAAAGTTCCAGAAGAGGATGTAAATTTAGATAAACTTAAAGTGAAGGTGTGTCAACAATATGCCATCAAAGAGTTTGCAGAAAATATGATTTTATTAGATACAGGAGATGCAAAACTTATGACTTCATATTATCCATTGGATAAATTAAGAAAAATTCAAGGGCTTGAAAACGCTAAATATATTGATCCAATTGCAGGAGGAAAGGGGAACTCCATAAGATACCTATCGGTAGCTCCGAGAACGGACAGTATGAAGGTTGTAGGACTAGATAATATGTTTTGCGCAGGAGAAAAGTCTGGATTATTTGTAGGTCACACAGAGGCTATGATAACGGGTGCACTAGCAGGTCATAATGCAATAAGAAATTGCTTAGGAATGCCTCTATTAATATTACCAAGATCCCTAGCTGTTGGAGATATAATAGCCTATGCAAATGAAAAAATGAAATCTAAAGAAGGCAGAAGAAATAGATATACTTTTGCGGGAGCAGAGTATTTTAAAAGAATGCAGGAACTTGGACTTTATACAATGAATATAGACGAAATTAAGAGGAAAGTAGAGAAATTAAATTTAACTGATATATTTAAGGAAAAATTAATATAAATTTAAATGGAAGTTAAGATGGGACATAATAGCTTATATTACAATATAAGCTATTATGTCCCATTAAGGTGTAAATGCTAAATTGTTAAGCAAACAAGGCTTAAAGAGGACATAAGGAATATATAATGCTATTATCTATGTATTTATTGATATTCATTTAATTTTATATGATTAAACATTTAAGTGGTAATTTTGAAAATAATAAGTATATTTACATAAAATATTACCCGTACACTCTAAATAAATGATAAACTATAATTATGATTTGATATAAAGGATGAAAAAGTAGTATCTTTTGCTGATATTCGCCAAAATTAACTCTTTTATTATGTATGTAAAACTGATGAACGGAAGTAATATACTATATACTATAAACACCATATAGTATATTATGGTATAGGTACTATCTCAAATGGTTTAATTACATGGTTAATGGGGGGTGAAATTTTTGAAAATTAATAAAAGAGAGTTGCTGAGCATTGTAATTATATTATTCTTTGCTACTCTCTGGTTTATGCTAATATATTATCGTATGCCGCTTGGTGATGATGTTTTAGGACAGCATGTAACTGGAATTAATTTATATTTAGATAATCCAAACAGAAATATTGGTAGCCTGATAACATCTTGGAGCCAAGTTTGGAGCAAAATGACTTATGAATATAGTCTTTGGAATGGAAGAATTTTAGGAACAATATGTGTGCCATTTTTAGAAATGTTCGGACAATTATTTACGGCGGTAGTCAGCGTTATCATATACACAGGAATTGTTCTTGTAAGTGGTATTTTGGCGTTTGGTTCGTTAAAAGGAATTGTCCGAAATCCACTGGTAATTTTGGTTTTTAGTGTGACACTATTCTGGTATAATGCAGCAGTGGGAATTATGTCAATGTGGACGATGACATGTATGTATGCTTTGACAATGTTGCTTTATCTAATATATATGGTGATGCTAAACAAGCTAATTTCAAGAAAATTCGTTTTGAAGAAAAGATGGATCGTGTTATTTAATATTTTGGGATTTATTGCAGGAATTACACATGAAGTATTAGGTGTTATTTGTATTATAATAATAATGATTAAAACACTCGTTTTCATTTATCAACAAAAGGCAGGAATAAAGCGAATATTTATACATAGCGGATTATTTGTAGGTTACTGTTTTTGTTTTTTTGCACCGGGAAATTTCAACAGAATACGTCAAAGTCATGATAGTTTAGTATTTCATCTCAGTATATTGACAAGAATGAAATTAAGTTTGAAAGTGCATATGGCAACACTCATGGGAACAAGTCATCTCAATTTAGTTATATTGACTATATTATTGTTTTTGTTTGTTTTCACTTTAGTAAGATTAACAAGAGGAGAAGTGAAACAGCTATTTATTAATAATTTTGAATACTTAATTGGAATTGTGGCTTCTATTGTTATATGGGGCCTTGTACCATACACCCCACCATATGGAACACTGCTCTGGCTGGATTTTGTTTTGATATTTTTACTTAGGAATATTAAGGTTAATGAAAACTTGGCTAAACTCAGTTTGGTAAGCATTGTATCTATTTGTTTATTGGCGTATATTGGTGTTAAAAGTTATGTGTGGATGAACGCTTTACGAACCACCACAACCGAGTGGCGAACTTTGATTAAAGAAGCCAAAGAAAAGGGTCAAACGGAGGTAATAGTTCCTGAATATCCTCAAAGTACAAACAACTATTTTACTCGTATGAATCGTGCTAATCATAAGCCTAAATATGAAACATATTATACGTCGTATTATGGTATCTATATAATTGTTGACACGAAAAACAGATAACAAACCAGTCGATTTGAACAATTAGGAAACGTGGACATGAGAGTAATTATACACAGTTTTTAGAAATTTGGATCATATATATATAGGAGATGTTGAAATATGAAAGTGGTACTATTAGCAGGTGGATTTGGAACAAGAATTTCAGAGGAAAGTCATTTAAAACCAAAGCCAATGATAGAAATTGGAGACATGCCTATTTTATGGCATGTTATGAAAATATATTCACATTATGGATATAATGATTTTATAATTTGTTGTGGATATAAGGCTCATATGATTAAAGAATACTTTGCAGACTATTATTTACATAGAAGTGATGTTACATTTGATTTTAGTGAAAATAATAAAATGACTGTACATAGCAATTTTTCAGAACCTTGGAAAGTTACATTAGTTGATACAGGCCTTAATACGATGACGGGTGGACGTATAAAAAGAATTCAAAAATACATTGGTAATAAACCATTTATGCTTACCTATGGAGATGGGGTTAGTGATGTTAACATTGCTGAACTTGTTAAGTTTCATGAAACTCATGGAAAGATAGCTACCATGACAGCAATAAATATTGCACAAAGATTTGGTGTTCTTGATATTAATGAGGATAATACAATTGATTCTTTTCGAGAGAAAAATGACGATGACGGTAGTATGATAAATGGAGGATTTATGGTCCTTAATCCTGAGATTTTTGAGTATATTGAAGGTGATAGTACTGTATTCGAAAAAACTCCATTAGAAAAAGTTGCTAAAATGGGTGAGCTTATGGCATATAAGCATGAAGGTTATTGGAGCTGTATGGATACACAGAGAGATAAACAGCAGCTTGAATTTTTATGGGAAAGTGGGAAAGCACCATGGAAAAAATGGTAAGAAACTTGGAGTTTTATAAGGGAAAGAAAGTTTTAGTAACAGGTCATACTGGGTTCAAGGGTTCTTGGCTCTGTAAGATACTTGTAAAAGCAGGTGCTGAGGTTACTGGGTATTCTTTAATCCCACCTACGAAACCAAATTTGTTTGAGATTTCACAAATTGAAAAAGGTGTTAATTCGGTAATTGGTGATATTAGAGATTTGGAAAAGTTGATGGGCACGTTTAATAAGTACAAGCCTGAGATAGTTTTTCACCTTGCAGCGCAACCAATTGTACTTGAGAGTTATAAAGAACCAGTTTATACCTATGAAACAAATGTAATGGGAACTGTCAATATACTTGAATGTGTAAGAAAAAATTCATATGTAAAATCATTTTTAAATGTTACAACTGATAAGGTTTATAAAAATAATGAATGGGAATGGGGATACCGTGAAAATGAACCGTTAGATGGCTTTGATCCTTATTCGAATAGTAAATCTTGCTCGGAAATTGTCACTCATGGTTATAAAAATTCTTTTTTTACAGATGGAAGAGTTGCTATTTCTACAGCTAGAGCTGGAAATGTTATAGGTGGTGGAGATTTCGCTAATGATAGAATAATTCCAGATTGTATTAGAGCAGCAGAAAAAAAAGAGTCTATAATTGTAAGAAATTCCCATTCAACTAGACCTTATCAACATGTATTAGAGCCTTTATCTGTATATCTTATGATTGCATCAATGCAATATGAAAATATAAAATATGCAGGTTACTATAATGTTGGACCTAATGACGGTGATTGTATAACAACAGGAACTTTGGTAGACATGTTTTGCAAAAAGTGGGGAGAGAACATAGCTTGGGAAGACAAATTCATGGGAGGACCTCACGAAGCTAATTTTTTAAAGTTGGATTGTTCAAAAATTAAAAATGTATTTGGGTGGAGCCCTAGATGGGATGTTGAAACAGCAATTCAAAAAACAGTTGACTTTTCAAAATGTTATTTGAATAAAAATGATATTGATGAATGTATGAATAAACAAATAACAGAGTTTTTCGAGAGGGAGAATAAAATATGTTAGATAAATTAAATGAACAAAAGGATAAAGAAAAAATTTTAAAACTCGTTAGTGAGTATTGTGAGAAATACCATAAAAAGGAAGACTATGTAGTAGGCCAAAGGATTCCTTATGCATCAAGAGTTTATGATAACGCTGAAATGACTAACCTTGTAGACAGCTCTCTTGAGTTTTGGCTTACATCAGGAAGATATACAAATGAGTTTGAAAGTGAATTTGCTAAATACTTAAATGTTAAATATTGTAGTCTTGTTAATTCAGGTTCAAGTGCTAATTTAGCTGCTTTTATGGCATTAACGTCTCCGCTTTTAGGTGAAAGAGCTGTTAAACGTGGGGATGAGATTATTACTGTTGCGGCAGGATTTCCTACTACTGTCACCCCTATAATTCAGTTTGGTGCGGTTCCAGTTTTTGTTGATGTTACTATTCCACAATATAATATTGATGTAACAATGCTTGAAAAGGCATTATCAGATAATACTAAGGCTGTCATGATTGCTCACACATTAGGGAATCCTTTTGATTTAAGTGCAGTTAAAGCATTCTGTAACAAAAACAACTTATGGCTTATTGAAGATAACTGTGATGCCCTTGGATCTAAATACATAATAAACGGAGAAGAAAAATTCACAGGTACAATTGGCGATATTGGAACATCAAGCTTCTATCCACCACATCATATGACAATGGGTGAAGGTGGAGCAGTATATACAAATAATCCATTACTTAATAAAATAATTCGTTCACTTAGAGATTGGGGTAGGGATTGTGTTTGCCCTTCTGGAGTGGATAATTTATGTAAACATCGTTTTGATAACCAGTATGGTGAATTACCTTTTGGATATGATCATAAATATGTGTATTCACATTTCGGATATAACTTAAAGGCTACTGATATGCAAGCCGCTATTGGATGTGCTCAACTTAAAAAATTTCCTTCTTTTGTTGAGAGAAGAAAAGAAAACTTTAAAAGATTAAAAGAAGGTCTATTAGAGGTTGAAGATAAGCTTATTTTACCTGTCTCATGTGAAAATTCTGATCCAAGTTGGTTTGGGTTCCTTATAACATGTAAAGAAGGTTTAGATAGAAATAAAGTTGTTCAATATATTGAAAGCAATGGTGTTCAGACAAGAATGTTATTTGCAGGAAATTTAATAAAACATCCTTGTTTTGATGAGATGAGGGCTAGTGGCGAAGGATATCGTGTTGTTGGTGATCTAACAAATACAGACCGAATTATGAATGATACCTTTTGGGTAGGAGTTTATCCAGGAATGAACAATGATATGATTGATTTTATGGTTAAGACAATAAAAGAAGCCATTAAATGATGAATTTTTCTACTAAGCTAAATGTTAATAAAAAAGAATTATTGAAACTAGCAGCGCAATTTATTAAATTTGGAATAGTTGGGCTTTCTAACACTCTTATTTCACTTGCTACCTATTATATATTAATTTATTTTGGAATAAATTATATTGTGGCAAATACGGTTGGTTTCTTTATAAGTGTGTTAAATGCTTACTATTGGAACAGTAAATTTGTATTTAAAAAGAGTAATGAAAACAATCTAAAACCTATGATAAAAACTTTTGTGTCATACGGTGCAACATTTGTATTGAGCACAATTTTACTAATAGCTATGGTTGATTATTTAAATATTTCTAAAATAATTGCACCAGCATTAAATTTAATTATTACTATACCCCTTAATTTTTTATTAAATAAATTCTGGGCATTTAAGTAAGTATAGGAGGAATTGTAATATGAAATTAAGTGATTATATTGTAACTTTTTTAATTGAAAAAGAAATAACGGATGTATTTGGTTATCCTGGTGGCATGGTTACACACCTTATGGATTCTTTTGATAAATACAAGGAGTCCATTTCGGCACATGTGAATTATCATGAACAAGGGTCTGCATTCTGTGCTTGTGGATATGCTCAAACATCAAAGAAACCTGGAGTTGCATACGCTACAAGTGGACCAGGTGCTACAAATCTTATTACAGGGATTGCAAATGCCTATTTTGATTCTATTCCTTGTATATTTATTACTGGTCAGGTTAATACCTACGAATCAAAGGGAGACTTACTTGTTAGGCAAAAGGGATTTCAAGAAACTGATATTGTAAGCATTGTAAAATCAGTTACAAAATATGCAGTGAAGATTGATGATGAAAATAACATAAGGTCTGAACTTGAAAAAGCTTTTTTTATAAGTTGTAATGGAAGACCAGGTCCTGTACTTATTGATATTCCTATGAATATTCAAAGAGCAAATATTATTCCGGAAAAATTAAAAGGATATGAACCAGAAGAGGATGAAAAATCAAATTTATATTATAAAAAAATTAAAGATATTATTTTAGATATGCTACTTAAATCTAAACGACCTGTTATTCTAGCAGGGAATGGAATCAACAGTGCAAATTTAGTTGATGAGTTTAGAAATTTTGTTGATTTGGCTGGAATTCCTGTTGTTACAAGTATGATCGGAAGAGATGTAATGCCAGATGGCGATGATAACAATTTCGGATTCGTGGGTGCTTATGGGAATAGATGTGCAAATTTTGTAATATCTAATAGTGATTTAATTATTAGTATTGGTTCTAGAATTGATTGTAGGCAAACAGGAAGTAATCTGAAAATATTCGCAGAAAATGCAAAAATTCTAAGAATAGATATCGACAGTGGAGAACTTACTAATAAAATTAAAGATGACGAGATATCTATTGTTGCAGACTTAAAAAAAATAATATCAATATTGAATACAGAAAAGTTCGACGTAAAATATAAATACGAGAAGTGGATAAATTCATGTAAAAAGATACGAGAAGAACTTAAGGAAATTGATTCACAATATGAAACTGATATTATAAAAGAATTTTCATATAATGTGCCAAATAATTTTATTATAACAACAGATGTTGGTCAAAATCAAATATGGGTGGCACAATCTTTTGTTATGAAGAGTAAGCAAAAAATGCTTTTTTCTGGAGGACATGGTGCAATGGGGTATTCATTGCCAGCTGCTATTGGTGCATATTATGGTAGCCGTGAAAATGTGATTAGTTTTAATGGAGATGGTGGATTACAGATGAATATCCAAGAACTTCAGTTTATAGTTAGAGAAGATATTCCTGTTAAGATTGTTTTGCTTAATAATAAATCACTAGGTATGATTCGTCATTTTCAGGAAATGTACTTTGAATCTAATTTTGTACAAACTAAAAAAGAATTTGGTTATACAACTCCTGATTTTGAGAAAATTGCAATTGCGTATGGCCTGCGATACACAAATATAAATTCTGTAGAGGAAATTTCGAGATGCAAAGATATGTTATTGGATAATAAACCTTGTTTTATAGAAATAAGCTTAACTGATACTACTTATTTGTATCCTAAGCTTGCTATGGGTAGACCGATTAATGATCAAGATCCACTTTTAGAGAGAAGTTTATTTAATAAATTAATGGAGATTTGTAATGTTTAAAGTAGAAGTAATAATACTAGTTTATAATTTAGTAAAATAGAAAGAGGCATAATTATGAAAAACGTAGTAATAACTGGTGCTACTAGCTTTATAGGAGTGCATATCATTAAGGAATATTTGAAAAATAATTGTAATGTAATAGCAGTAGTAAGACCTAATTCAAAAAAAATTAATAGACTACCAGAAAGTAATCATCTTACAATTATTGAAACAGGTATGGAAAAAATCGAAGATATAATAGGTGTAATGACAAATAAAAAAGTAGATATATTTTATCATTTGGCATGGGAGGGAGCAAGAATTCCCTACCGTGATGATGTTATACTGCAGAATAAAAATTACCAATACGCAATAAAGGCTATGGAGGTTGCAAAAGAATTAGGATGCAACATATTTATAGGAGCTGGTTCTCAGGCGGAATATGGAAAATGCGTCGGTAAAATTGATGAACTCTATGAGTCTAGACCTACTACTGAATATGGTAAGGCTAAGTTAAGGGCATATGAAACACTAAAAATAATGGCTAGAGAAAATAACATGAAATTTATATGGACAAGAATATTTAGTGTATATGGTGTTTATGACTATCAAGGAACACTAGTTATGTCAGCGCTAAATAAGATGAAAAGGAATGAGAGTATACCCTTAACTCAATGTGTACAAAGCTGGGATTTTATCTATGTAGAAGATGTAGCTAAAACCATGTATTTACTTGCAAATACATCTTGCAATGATGGGTTATATAATATTGCAAGTGGAACAAGTAGACAACTTAAAGATTTTGTAATAGATATGAAAGATATTTGTAAATCAACAAGTGAATTACAATTTGGGGCAATACCATATAATAAAGAAGGTGTCATAAGCTTTGAACCGATTATAGATAAATTAAAGAAAAATTTAGTTTGGTCTTGTAGCGTGAAATTTGATGAGGGAATAAAGAAAATTTTAAAATTTATTAATTAAGGATGTTAGTTTAATGAAAAAGATAAGTATTTTAATTCCTACTTATAATGAGGAAGAAAATGTAATTCCTTTAAGTCAAGAAATTGTTAAATTGTTTAAAAATGAATTAGTAATCTATGATTATGAAATTATATTTATAGATAATTATTCTAATGATAACACGAGATTATTATTAGTGGATTTATGTAGAAAAAATAATAATATAAAGGCTATATTTAATGCAAAAAATTTTGGGCAGTTTAATTCACCTTATTATGGATTATGTCAAACAACAGGTAATTGTACGATTCTTATGTGTGCTGATTTTCAAGATCCCATTAGTATGATTCCTAAATTTATTAAAGAATGGAAAAATGGATATAAAATAGTTTGTGGTATAAAGACTACAAGTAAAGAAAATAAATTGATGTATTTTCTAAGATCGTGTTATTACAAAGCTATAAAAAAAATGTCTAATGTGGAACAAATAGAACATTTCACAGGGTTTGGATTATATGATAAAAGCTTTGTTGATATCCTTAGAAATTTAGGGGATCCTTCACCATTTTTAAGAGGGATTGTTGCTGAATTAGGTTTTGAAAGAAAAGATATTCCATATGAACAAGCAAAACGAAGAGCTGGTAAAACAAGTAACAATTTATATATATTATACGATGCTGCTATGCTTAGTTTTACATCGTATACTAAGATGGGTCTTAGGATTGCAACTTTTATAGGATTTGCATTATCTGGATTAAGTATAATAGTTGCTTTAGTATATCTAATATTAAAATTAATATATTGGAATCATTTTCCTATTGGGATGGCACCAATAATTATAGGTGTATTTTTCTTTGGATCAATGCAACTTTTCTTTATTGGTTTAGTTGGAGAATATATTATGAATATAAATACTAGAGTTATGAATAGACCATTAGTGATTGAAGAAATGAGAATTAATTTTGATGAAAAACAAGAAGATAACTATTTAGATGAAGTGGCCGCAGATATTGAAACATAAATACAATGCATTTATGACATTATTAGATACAACCATACAAAATATAGTGAACAATTACAATAAGTAATGTATCATAGAATCGCCAACAATAGCATAATATAAATCTGAAAAAATTAGTTGTATATTTTGCAATAGAATAGACACAATATTCTCATGTGGAAAAAATTTGTTATATACGGATTTATAGGACTATTGGCTGAGGTTTTTTGGAATGGTTTTGGAGCTATGCTAAAGGGAGATGTCTTACTCAGGGGAACTACTTGCATCTGGATGTTTCCTATATATGGTCTTGCAGTATTTCTTGAACCTGTTCATAATAGGATTAGACATCTTCCCCTTTTGGCTCGGGGGGGAATATATATGGTCCTTATATTTACAGTAGAACTAATTAGTGGACTATTTCTTAGGTTGATTTTAGGCGAGTGCCCATGGAACTATGCAAATACAACATTATCAATTTATGGAATAATTACACTAAGTTATGTACCTGTATGGATGGCATATGGGATTTTATTTGAGCATATACATGATTTTATAGAACGCATTGAGAATGGTATCAGCTTTAATGACAATTTTAAATGAGGTTATACTAGACGGTGAAAATTAAAAAACTCCAAGAAATAAGTTGTTTGAACTTACTTCATGGAGTTTTTTATTTGTTCTTATATAATTGGGTTAATGTTAATAATAGGTAATTAACATTTTAGAGTTAAAAAACTACTTCATTAAAAAAGTGTCACTTTTATTAGGTTTAACATTCAAAAATATTTTATTCAATTTTATATTAATTATTCCACTATACTTTTCTCCAAATCCATACATTATTAAAGCGACAACATTTGATGTTATAATACAAATCACTAAAACAACATACTTATTCTCTGATTTTAAGATTTGAACCAATAAATCAATTAACGAATAATGTATTAAATATAAGGTATATGAGTATTTAGTAAACTTTTTTAATATATTATTTGCTTTAATCACTAACTTACTTTCATTATCTTTAAAAGCTACTAAGAACAAAAAAAATGATAAAGAGAATAAAAGCACAAATTTAGTATCATAATAATCTGCAATAGGTAAAGTATCTAAAAAAGCAAAGCAGAAGCTTAGTAAGCCTAAAAATATTAATACCTGCACGTTGAATTTTCCACTTATATTCTTAATTAAGTAAAAAACAGTACCACCAGCTAACCAATACAAAAGTAATCCATTTCCCCTACCGGTTATGACATTGGAAAGAGGAACAATACTCACTAAGAAAAATATAACCCAATTAGAAATATTCAATTTCTTTTTTTTAATCATAATTATATAGAAATATCCATAAAATAAATAAATATACCACTCAATAGCAACTGTCCAAAGAGGTCTAGCAGAACCAAAACTCGTTAAGCTATTAAAATTCAATAAATTAAAATTAAATATTTTTGAAGTAACTCCATTTATAGTTTTTATTGGCAAATCCTGTAACATAAAAATATTACCAAGTAATGTTTTAAAATTAAACGCATTATGATATTTCAATTGATAATTGAAGTATTTCAAATTTATAAAATCTAATAGTGCAATTAATATAAGGCATGGTATTAAGGCAGAATATATTCTGGAAAATCTATTCAAAAAGAAAGAATTAAAAGTCATGTCCTTTTTTTTATCAAGGGAATAAAAGATTAAGAAGCCTGATATAACGAATAATATAATAACACTAAAATTTTCAATAGCTCCCATATATGGTGGATTCAACCTAGGAAACAAGTCTAAATATCTGATGCTATGCCCGAAAAGCACCATTTCCGCTGCAAATAACCTGAGTATATTTATCAGCATTGAATTACCTTGAGAAAGTGTATATCGTGTTTTGTCCAAGAACTGTCAACCCCTTAAATCAATTTTATGTCGTCTTATAATTTATTATATCACATTGATTTACCTTTGACACCACTTTTTAAGTAGTAAAATAATGTTATTAAAACCTATTTATTTTTAAAGTAAAAACTACCGAAATATATTTAAGTTCTGATTTTAGTGTAGTGTTATCATCATTAAAAGGGGGGCTTTAAGACATTAATTTTGTTTATTACAAAACCTGATATATAATCAAATTCATGCCATTTTTCAATTAGGACTTTGTCACCCAAGAACGATGATTCAAGTGGTGCGATATTGTCAATATAAAGTTCGGCGCTAGAGTTAAATAAAAATATTCCATCAGCTCCACCTTCATATATGTCATAAGCCCGTAGTAAATATTGCTGAATATTTAAATATACCTTATTGTGTACATATAATCCTTTCTTTACCAATTGTTCTTCTTCCTTTGTTATATCATGACCACTAACATCAGCAGCAATACCAATATATAACTTTACATTTGTATTTTTAACCATGTCTACATAAGGTTTAATATTAAAGAACTCTTCAAAGCCTATGCTTGATGGTACCAATGTATCAACTAAATCCTCTTTAATCCAAGTTTCAATATCGAAGCCATATTTTATAGGATCATTATAGGGTATTCTTATGGTAATGCTTTTGTTTTTAGGTAGTTCTTTTCGTAGACTTCTTAAAAATTCATTCATAATGAGTACTTTTTCGCCAGAAGGGGTTTCACTTCCAAAAACTGTTGGGTACCTGCAAAAATCTAATGTTAAACCTTCTACATTATCAAAAGAAGCTGCTTCTAAAAGTACGTTTTTTATATAAGTTCTAACTTCTGGGTAGTAATAGCTTAGTGGAAAATTCCCAACTTGAGTGAATTGATTATATTCATTATACATAGCCCCATTGAAAGCACCGTAAATAGTTGGATTGTAAAATGCATCCATTCTAAGTGAAGCATTTACCTTCACTCCTTTTTCAAATCCTCTATGAGCCACAATTTCTAAAGGGGACTTTCCAGAACTTAGGATATTTAATATTTGATATTTTGCTAACTTATCTCCATCTCTTAGTTGTTCATCAAATTCTTCAACACCAACAAATGCTTTGCCAGCATATTTACTATTATAATGTAACATACCTGTAGTTCCTAAACACCAATTTATTTCTCCAACATTTTTATTAGCAAGTTTATCTACAGTTTCACTTTTAAGCATATCAACAGTAGGGTATTTCCCAGAGAAGAAATCAGAATATCCATCAAAATCATAAATAACTGTATTTTTATTCTCCTTTTGTTTTTTATATAAGGAAATCTGTTCATCTGTTAAACCTATTAATTTAATATAAGCAATCCGCGCTCTTTGGTAGGAGTTTGTGGAAAGCACAATTGAATTATTATCAAAATTTGATATTATTGTAGATTTTTCATTAATCCATTGATCACCATATAAATCTTTAGATTCAAGAGAAATGTCTCCATTTATTTGGAGAGGCGAAGTACCATTCGTAACACCTATTTTAAAACTTTCTGTACCAGTAACATAACCTACATAAATTCTAAACCAACCATTTAAAGTTACAGGCATTTTGATTTTAAGTGCATTTTCTCCATTTTCTATTATCGTTCCATTTTTTTTGTTTTCATTATCAGTGTATGATCCTAATTCCCACCCGCTGTGCTCTGCATCACTTTTGCCCTCTGCTAACATCTTACCCATTTGGGTATATAAGTATATGTTTCCTGAGTGAGAGGTTATAGCCTGACCTGGCTCTAAATTAGCAACTGAAATGTTAATATGTATAATTTTTGATGTTTCTTCAATTTGAGTAATACCAGTAACAAGCTTCAATATAAGTTTCATTTCTCCTGATTGAGTTATATTATTTAGAGTTAAAGATATATTTATATTATCTACCAGTACAGGGTCAGATTGTGCTATAATTTTATCGTTTTTGTATAAGTATGATTTAATATAATATTGCTTATCTTTTATAATTTTTTTATCGTCATATGCCATAGTTATAGAAGTTTTTATAGTTTGGTTCTTTTCATAAACCACTTGAGTATAGTTTTTTATTGATAAGGATTTAACTATGGAGAAATTTTCAATATATACTTTATTAAAACCAGTAAGTGCATTATTCATATCACTATAGAGGGTAACCCTATCAGTAAGACTCGCAGCTGGTAATTGGGGATTAATAAACCTTCCTATAACTTTTCCATCTAATAATAATGAGATAGTTTTATTCCCATCATTTTTTAAGGACCATCTATGAATATTGTTATCGTTTGGCAAAATTGCATCTACCGTTTGAAAAGAATTTGCTCCTGAAATATTATTCAATAAGTTTACTTTTATTTTGTTATCTGAATTTTTGCTATTAAAACTAAAATAATATCTTTTATTATTAGCAAGGACATCTACTACAAAGCCTCTCCAACCAAGATTTGACGAGGGAGTTTGTAAATTCGTTATTTTAGCATCGAATTCTATATTAAAAGGACCAGCACCTATTTGGATATATTTATTAATTTTTGCACTTGAATTTAGAATATTGTTATAAAATAAATATTGCCCATATGGAATAGGAGTGGAATAATTTTTACTCTCAATGTTATCTGATATAAATGAGTTCTGTGTATATTCAGAACCTTTGATCCAACCACTTTTAGTTAAGTTATTGCAATTATCATTAAAAATAACTTTAATGTTTTTATTGTTTTCTATAAGTAAGTTATTAATAATTTTAAAATTCATCTGTATTGGTGATTGCAACTTCATATTGTCTTTTGAATAGATATCTGTATCTATTTTCAAAGTATATTGTTCTCTTAAATTATATCCTTTTACTGGGGGAAAAATTAAAATAGATTTCATATCGTCACCGAGCTCAAAGGTTATATTTACTTCTGATCCTGAACTATCTAATACGGTTATAGATTTCTTCACATTATCAAATTTAAGCTCTTTATTAAATTGGATATTCCAAACTTTGTCTGATCTAACTATTTGATTATTCATTGGTAGAGAGGCATATGAATTATGAGAAGATAGTAATAAAACACAAAATAATAATAAAATAAATATAGTTTTCAATAGTTTTTTCATATCTTGTAATCCCCCAGCTATTATGACTTGTGCATTTTAGATTATTTTAACCATAATTCCCTTTAATTTATAATAAGTTTGGGAGATATTAATTAATTTATATCTATATTTTGTGAAATAGATGAGTATAGTATGCATTCCATTATTTTCAATAACGTATCTAAAGTTATTAATTATTCGGGACGTCAGTTAAAATTATGATTTAAACATAAAATGATTTAGAAATAAATATTTAGCATTTTGTATGCATAGTAAAGTAAAAATACAGCTAAAAAGCTAACTATAATCAAAAGGACAACTAGCTTAGAATCAATCTTTTTAGGTTTTTTACTGGAATTATCAACTATTTTAATAAGTGGTTCGTTAATTTCTTCATGTATTATTTTTTTTAAGTCATTGCCCATTTAACACACCTCATCAATTAATTACTTACTTAATATATATTAATTA
>NZ_DATCQT010000184.1:0-3872 GCF_036569345.1 Clostridium sp. | reverse complement strand
AGAGACATGAACCTATGCCAACATTGTAAACAAAAGCCTGCGGTGGACATACATCACCTTACCTATGAACATTTATTTAATGAACCCATCGAAGACTTATTGGCGCTTTGCCCTACTTGTCATTCCAAAGTACACAGCAAGATATTGTAGCGGAATGAGTTATTGATTCTCTCCACAAAGTTAGCTGAAACAGCCAAATACAGCCACTAACGTTTCAAGGTAGTATCACGAAAATGGGTATCCTTACAGGAGCCTCCACATTTTCTTAGCTCTCCACCTTGCCTTAATTCGTCTGTTCAGCAGTTCGTCTGTTCGAGAATTCACTCGGATTAAAACTTACTGCTATGGAAATTAAACAACTGCTAACAGCCTTTGAACGATACGCTTACGGCCAATCTCTACACACTGCATTTACCGAACTAATAGATTGGACCTTGTTACCGTTTAAGAAGTACAACACAATTGAGGAACAAAACCAGGCCCTTGAAACTTACAAATCCCATCCAAAGGTTGACCAGTTAGTAAAGCTCATTACCTTAATAGGTGATCTGTCAGAAGATTTTAACGATCCACTTGGTGAATTATACATGCAAGCTATTTCTAATGGCTTCAATGGTCAATATTTTACGCCGACACCGGTATGTGAAATGATTTCAGCTATGACTATAGGTGAAGCCCTTGAAAGCAGAGAAACAATTTGTGATCCAGCTTGTGGTTCAGGTAGAATGCTTTTAGCATCAGCAAAACTTAATCGTCATTCAAAATTCTATGGTGCAGACCTGGACAGTACATGTTGTAAAATGGCTTTGATAAATATGCTGCTTAACTCATTACAAGGTGAAATAGCTCACATGAATACCCTAAGCAATGATTTTTACAATGGATATAAAACCAGTACAACATTAGTTGATGGTTATCACATGCCTTACTTTATTGAATTTACCGAACCTGAATTGAGTTACATTTGGCTTAAACCAAATCAGAAAGTTGAAGTAAAGTCAGCATTCAATACACCCTTTGAACCTGTCAGAGCAACTATCCCTATCAGTGGTGTGCAGATAAGCCTCTTTTAAGGTTATCTTATTTCGAATTGTTTGATTGCTGGTCTACATTGATTAACTATCTTTATCAGTTCAAAATAAACTATGCCTACACTTCATTGGATTGGAAAAGTTAAAGTAATAAAAAGAATTTGAGCTTGAGTCCAGACTGAAATTATTGAAAACATAACTGTTAGCAATGATTGGTTTTCCAATTTATTATTCAAAGTAATATAATGATTATCGTATTTCTTATAAATTAGTATCTGAAACTGGAACCAAAAATCTTAAGACAATAAAAAGAACTATGCACCCTAATCAATTACAGTTATTTCTACATGCGAATTATTTTTATAATTTAGGATTTAATGTCTCATGTATAAACGGCAAAGAATCTTTCGAAGAAACGATTAATCAAGATTTTCTAAAATGTCCCTATCATTCATGGCATCATTTAATTGAAAAGAGACAAACTGTTGAAGAACTTCTTTCATATAAGTGGGATTCTGCAACCGGTTTAGGTGTTATTTTAGGGAATAATAATATTCGGTGTTTAGATTTTGATGGTGTGAAAGACTTCAATTTAATTACAGTTTGCTTAAAAACCCTCGGATTACCTTTTGATTATGATTGGATATCGTTAACTGGAAGTTGTCAAGGGTTTCATATTTTTATAAGAGCAGAAGAACATAATATTAGATCAAATGACTCAAGAACCAAAGCGTTTTGTTCAAGCGGCTTTTATAGTGAAGTTTTCGATAGACTTGAATTAAGATGGCGAAATCACGTTGTTATTCCCCCATCAAAACATAGGTCTTTACGCGAATATAAATTCCTTCATAATGAAATACCGACTCAAGATATTTTATACATTCCTATCGAAAGGATTTATAATTTGGCTGCTCTTGTCTGTTCAAATAATCAAGGGCATGATAATAGTAAATTGCAGTTTAAAAGACTTTTACGGAACGATTATACGTTTAATGTTACCGATTTTTGTGAAATAAGAAAGCCTAGTAGTGAAGATTCACTGGACTATGTTGAGTTTCCAGACAAAGAAGATTTCAAGCAAGAAGGTGTCCTTGAAATACCACTAACAGCCTCAAGCGAGTATCTAATTGATTATATAGACTCCGAATCTGTTTATATAAATAATGGTGTCTTCTATATTAAACCTCAACCTCATTCAAGATATACGAAAAGTGAATATTCTAAATCAATAGATAAGGATATTTGGTATTTATTTATTGATGTTGAAACGACAGGACTATTAAATGATGATTATTTTCAAACTTCTCGGCCCGCAAGAGCCGTACAAATTGCTTGGGTAGCTTATGACCGAAATGGTAAATACCTTTTCGAAAGGAATTATTTAATTGATGTACGGTCGATAGAAATTCCATTGAAAGCTATTAAAATTCATCACATTACAAGTGCTTTAGCGTCTCAGTTTGGAACTGATTTGAAAAAAGTCCTTTTAGAATTAGACGTTCATTTAAGTTTCGCAGAATATATTGTCGGACATAACATTGACTTTGATATAGAGATTTTAAAATGGGAAATGGATAATGCTTTACTACCTGAAAATTACCTTAAACATCCGAAACCAATTTGTACAATGAAGTCAACAAGTGGTTTGTTTCAGAACCCCGAATACGGCGATGATAATTATCTTTCTCTTGAGGCGCTTTACAAGGCTTTGTTTGGGACAGAATTCTTTGGAGTTCATAATGCATTGTGCGATGCAAAGGCGACAGCAGAATGCTTTTGGGAACTTAAGGAACATTGGGTAAATATTTAGTCATGAAACATCTTTAGTAGCTTCAAATTAATTTAAGACAAATTATATTCAACGTATCAAAAATTTAGCAGAGTTAGCTTGTTTTGACCTGGTATAAATCAGAAATCTTAACCTGCCATAAATTGACCTACCAAAGTAAATCAACTCACAGATTCACTCATTAAAAGGCAACAATTTGGATAAAACCTAATCAAACTTATTATTTTACACTTAAATCAATCTCCCGACACTTAGTCAATTTACCTTTATAAATAGCATTTCAAAACTCAACTGTCGGTAACTCCATACCTTGCTTTATCATTGAATCAGAAGTCTTACCCTGTAAGAAGTAAGGGAGGAGACCATCCAAAACCTCAACAAATCAAAAAATAGCGATTTCCAATAATTTCATAATTCTTGTAATTGTCTATATAATAGATGTTTTTCAACAAAAATTGGAAAAAAGTAAAAGTGCAAATTAGGCTTGTTGCCGTATAAAAAGTAAGGGAAAGTTGAAGTAAAGTGAAAGAATCATCATTTTTAAAATTTTGCTACAGTTAGAAAAAAGGGGCTTAATAACCCATTTTATTGAAAAGGTGTAGCAAAAATGAAAAGTTAAATTAACAGTTTCACCTTTTAAGAAGTAAGGATGAAGAACCAAAAAACATCAACTATCATCATTTCCAAAAAATAACAAAAACTTGTAAATCCCTTATAAAAGGAATAATTGACTAAAAATTGGAAAAATGATAATCTCAATTCAGGAATTTCAAGACCTCTATAAAAGATAAAAAATCAATATTCTTGAATTTGAAAAATTAATTTATTGAAAAAATATCTTGCCTTAATTCAAGATTTTAACACCTTCTATAAAGTAAGAAATACCCAATTTCTTGAATTAGAAAACGTTGTTATCAAGGTGAAGTTTATTCCTTAAATGATCACCTATTGTCGCATGTAATATGTTTCCTCTACAAATTGATAAGTAGTTGAAGGGTTCAGTTGCCAATTAGGGTTTTGAATATTTGAAACATAAGTATTTGTCAATTCCA
>NZ_DATCQT010000183.1:0-37433 GCF_036569345.1 Clostridium sp. | reverse complement strand
CATATATATATAATTTTATTATTTTATATGAGTAAATAAATTCTTATAATTTTTTTTAATATAGACATAAAGTCAGCACCGGAGATTTTTTTAAATTTTCCGGTGCATTCATAAATGTCTCTATAAATTTAAATTTAATTTTTATTTTAAATTAAACTTTAAACTATTTTATAACTCTCATTGTTAAATTCAATTATATCACCTTTAACTAACTTTTTACCTCTTTGAACTTCAACTTTACCATTTAACTTAATTTCCTCATTTTTTATATAAAATTTTGCCTCAGAACCTAAACTAGCTATTCCAGCCCATTTTAGAAAAGCATCTAATTTTATTATACCTGTGTCTACTTGTATTTCATTCATTTTAAAACCGCCTTTTATATTATTTTGTATATATTTTTTTAGTTATTGGTTGCTCTTATTCTAACGGGTAATACCATATATGTGCAATTGTTTTTTTCTTTATTTCTTACAACACAAGGATTAACAGCACTAGAGAATTCCATAATGATCTCTTCCTCTTCCATTATTTTCAGTAACTCTATTAAGTATTTTGAGTTAAATGCAATTTGAAGAGGCTCTCCTTGCAGAATTATATTTATTTCTTCTCTAGCCTTTCCCAATTGAGAATTAGAAGTAATTACCATGTTATCTTCTTCTATGTTAAATTTAACTAAATTTGTATTTCCCTCTTTTGCCATAAGAGAAGCTCTCTCGATGCAGCTTAATAATTCATGTCTTTTAGCTGTGATTTTTAAATTATACTCTTCTGGTATTATTGAGCTATATTTTATAAATTCACCTTCGAGTAATCTTGATATTACCCTAGTCTTCCCAATATTAAATAAAATATGGTTTGGTGTGAATGTAATATTAACATTTTCGTCTGTTTCCTCTAGTATTTTGGATACTTCATTTAAAGTTTTACCTGGAATTACAGCGGTTATACTAGAATCGTTATCTACACTTTCACTTCTAAATGCAACTCTATAGCCATCCAATGCTACAAGATTAAGTTTTTTATCTTTTATTTCAAATAAGACCCCAGTAAGTATAGGCCTTGTTTCATCCTGAGCAACTGCAAAAATAGTACCTCTCATCATGTTTTTCAGTACTTTTTGGGAAACTGCAAAAATCATATTTTCTATGATATCAGGTAAATTAGGATAGTCATCGCTATCCATATGTACTATTGTTGCATATGATTTTTCACAAACTATTTTAATAGAGTTATTCTCTGCTGAACTTATTTCTACTGAACTATTTGGTAATTTTCTTATAATTTCACCAAATAGCTTTGAATCTAAGACTACTGTTCCATCTTCAATAACATCTGCAGTAATTTTAGCTTCAATGCTTAAATCAATATCAGATCCTATAAGAGTTACTTCTCTATTTTTGGCGATTATTAATATACCTTGTAATACAGGCATAGTTGATTTTCCAGTAATAGCTTTTTGAACATTAGAAATTGCTTCTTGTAATACACTTTTTTCACATATAAATTTCATGTAAAATAGGCCTCCTTATCCACATTGGAAATTGATTAAAGATAGGTAAGATAATAATAATTTATAGTAGTAATAGTAGTAGGGGCTGTTGATATGTTAAAAACCTATCCCAGCCTTTACAGCGCATCATTGCTTTGTAATAATAATTGTGGATAAGTATGCAAAAAAAAATTACAGTTATCCACAATATCAACAGCTAGATTTTTGTTATTATTTTATGCACAGGATTATATATAAATAGTATCAACACTTGTTAGTAATAGGGTCTTTTACTATTTTTGACTTATCTTTTTAGTTAGTTCAGCTATGTTATCTTGCAAATTTTCATCTTCTTTAAGTTGTTTAGATATTTTCTCACATGCATGAATTACAGTTGTATGATCACGACCTCCAAATTCTTCACCTATTTTAGGTAGTGACATATCAGTAAGTTTTCTGCATAAATACATTGCGATTTGTCTTGGAAAAGTTATGTTTCTAGTACGCCGCGAAGATTTAAAATCCTCAATTTTTAAATTAAAATAGCTAGACACGATATCTTGTATTAGTTCAATAGTTACTTGCTTTGAATTTCTATTAGAAATAATATCCTTGAGTGCTTCTGAGGCTAAATCTATACCAATTTCTTTATTAGTTAATGAGGAAAAAGCAACTATTCTAATAAGAGCACCCTCTAGTTCCCTTATATTAGATTTTATTTTGGTAGCAATATACACCATTACTTCATTTGGAATGTTTAAATTCTCTATATCTGCTTTCTTTTTCAAAATAGCAATTCTAGTTTCAAAATCAGGTGGTTGTATATCAGCTATAAGACCCCATTCAAATCTAGACCGTAACCTATCTTCTAAAGTAGGTATTTCTTTTGGAGGTCTATCACTAGATAATATTATTTGTTTATTGGCTTCATGAAGATCATTGAATGTATGGAAAAACTCTTCTTGTGTACGTTCTTTGCCTGCAATAAATTGAATATCATCAATTAGAAGTACATCTACATTTCTATATTTGTTTCTAAATTCTACGTTTTTATCATCTTTAATAGAATTGATAAGTTCGTTTGTGAATTTTTCAGAAGAAACATAAACAACCTTAGACTTTGGGTTATTTGCTAATACATAATGACCAATAGCATGCATTAGATGAGTTTTTCCAAGACCAACCCCTCCATAAATAAATAGAGGATTATAAGCTTTTGCAGGGGATTCAGCTACAGCTAGTGAAGCAGCATGAGCAAATCTGTTACTATTTCCAATTACATAAGAATCAAAGGTGTACTTTGGATTTAATGTTGCTGACATTTCATCATTAACTATTAAATTATTTTTTTCGGATTCTCGTCTCGTTTTAGGTTTTTCAATTTCGGCTACTTCCTCAGATAATATAAAGAATTCTATTTTATATGTTTTAGAAGTAAGTAATTTAACAGCATTCATTATTAAATCCTTATATCTATTTTCAAGAATATCTTTGGTGAAATTATTAGGAACACCTAATTTAAAAGTATTATTATCTAAGGTCATAGGTTCTATACTTTTAATCCAAGTGTTAAAACTAACTTCAGTAAGTTCACCTTTTATTATATTTAAGGTTTTTTCCCAGATATCTTTAATTTGGGTGCTCATTTCCTACCCTCCAGTTCAAATAAAAAAAATTTATTATGTAAAAACAAACAATATATAAACATGGTTATAAACAAAAAAAAATATATATTGTAGGTTGTTGATAAATAGCTATAAAAATATTCACATGTTAATAACTATGTTTATACTTTTATTAGGCCTTAAATAATTAACAATATAGCAAAAAAGTTATTAACATACTAAATAATGAATAAATCTGCTAATATAGTCAAAAATATATAAGTAAAAAGAAGTTTAAGACAACATTGTAATAGTTATTCACAATTTTGTCCACAAGTTGTGAATAACTTTACTTATAAATAAGTTATTCACAGTTCATTCTTATATAATATCAAAAAATAACAAGGTGTTCAAGAAGTTATCCACAAAAAATCATATAAATATAAAAAACATCAACAATACTAATAAAAATGCTTACCTTGACATTACGACTATGTGACTATATAATCTAATAGTAAAACCGTAATTATGCGATTAGAAGATGGTTGTTATAAATAACGGATTAAAAGAAGGGGGTGTAGTAGATATGTTCATGACTTACCAACCTAAAAAAAGACAAAGAAAAAAAGAACACGGATTCAGAAAGAGAATGAAAACCGCTTCAGGCAGAAACGTTCTTCAAAGAAGAAGACAAAAAGGTAGAAAAAGATTGACAGCATAAGGGCCGCTAATGTGGCCTTTTTCTGCAATTTGCGGAAATGAGGGCGGCTAATTATGAATTTTAAAGTAAAGAAATATAGAATTAGAAAGAATGCTGAATTTAGAACAGTATATAGAAGAGGAAAATCTTTTTCTAACCTATTATTAGTATTATATATTTATAGAAATGGTAAAAATATTAATAGATGTGGAATATCGGTAAGTAAAAAGGTAGGAAAAAGTGTAATTAGAAGCAGAGTTAAGAGATTAATTGGCGAAAGCTATAGACTTAACAATGAAGGAATAAAGGCAGGATTTGATTTGGTATTTATTGCAAGGAATCCTTCCAATGCTAAAAGTTATAATGAAATAGAGGTTGCTTTAAAGAAACTGCTTAAGAAGGCAGGTCTAATTAAAAATGAAAACAATACTTATACTGGGTATTAAATGTTATAGAAAATATATATCACCTCTTAAAAGGCCTTGTTGCATATTTTACCCTACATGTTCTCAATATGCTTTAGATGCTATTGAAAAATATGGAGTGATAAAGGGATCTATTATGGGAATTAAGAGAATACTTAGATGTCATCCTTATAATAAGGGCGGCTTTGATCCAGTTAAATAATCGCTTGGGAGGTTTTATATTTGAATTTAAATTTTATAATTGTTCCGCTTACAAAGTTCTTTAACATTATACATAGCGGCATCAATACGATTATTCCAAATGTTAATTTATCATTTGGACTTTCAATAATTGTTTTCACAATCATAATAAGAGTACTATTGTTACCATTAAGCATTAAACAAACTAGGTCTACTGCTAGAATGGGTCTACTTCAACCAGAAATGAAGAAAGTTCAAGATAAATATAAAAAGGATCCGCAAAAATCACAGCAAGAAGTTATGAAACTTTATAAAGAAAATGGAGTAAATCCAATGGGTGGATGTCTACCAATGCTTGTTCAAATGCCTATTTTATTCGCTTTATATTATTTGTTTAATAACCTAGATATTCATGGTGCTGGTTTCTTATGGATGTCTGATTTATCAAAACCTGATCCTATGTATATATTACCAATATTGTCTACTGTTACAACATATTTTTCATCAAAACTTATGCAACCACCTGGTAATGGTCCTCAGTCTAAACAAAGCTCAACAATGACTACTGCAATGGCTATTTTCATGGGATTTATGAGTCTTAAATTCAAGGGTGCATTAGTATTATATTGGGTAGTAAATAACTTAGTACAAGTTATTCAAACTCTAGTTATAAACAAAATGGAACTTCCAAAAAAAGAAAGTTAACACAAGTGCCTAATTTTGATATTTAGAAAGGCGGGTGAAGTGTGGTATGAAGACTATAGATATGATGGGGAAAACTGTAGATGATGCAATCAATAACGCCCTAATAAAGTTAAATATTACAAGAGATAAAGTGAAAGTGGAAACAATAGATGAGGGTAGTAAGGGGTTTTTAAATATTATAGGGGTAAAACCTGCTAAAATTAGAGTTACAATTATTAGAGATAGATTTAATGAAGCTAAAACTTTTCTAATGGAAGTATTACAGTCTATGGGCATGATTGCGGAAGTAAACCTTAAAGATGAAAATAACGAAATGAGAATTGATTTAGTTGGATCTAATATGGGGTTATTAATAGGATATAGAGGTGAGACTCTAGACGCCCTTCAATACCTTGTAAGTTTAGTCGTAAATAAAAATCATAGTGAAGAGTATAAAAGAGTAATATTAGATACTGAAAATTATAGGTCAAAAAGAGAAGAAACTTTGAAAAGACTTGCATCAAAGATTGCCTATAAGGTTAGGGTAAGTGGAAGAGTGTTAAAACTTGAACCTATGAACCCTTACGAGAGAAGAATAATACACTCATCGCTTCAAAATGATTCATATATTTATACCTTTAGTGAAGGTGAAGAGCCATATAGAAGAATCGTAGTTGATTTAAAGAAAGCCTAAGGGCTTTCTTTTTAGATTTATTAAACTAAATATGATATTAATTATATTCTTAAGTTTCAAAGTGTTTATTTTACCATTAAATAAGATTATTCTTTTTGAATTTTACGAATATTATTAAAGATAAGCTTAAGAAGATAATACAAATAACAGAAGTTAATCAGATATAATACATTTGATAGGGATATAATAATAAATACTCATAAAGTTAGGAGGTCATGTTTAATGAAAGAGTTTGATACTATAGCTGCAATAGCAACTAGTATAGGAGAAGGTGGGATATCTATAATTAGGGTTTCTGGTGATAAGTCTATAGATATTGTTGATAGTATATTTGTAGGTAAAAATAATAGAAAACTTAATGATTTTAAATCTTACACTATGAGATATGGTCATATAATTGATAAAAATGGTAGTAGACTTGATGAAGTTATTATTTCATATATGAAGGGACCTAAAAGTTTTACTGCAGAAGATACTATTGAGGTAAATTGTCACGGTGGAGTAGTAGGCACTAATAGAATCCTACAAGAAATTATTCGCGCAGGAGCGAGGATGGCAGATCCAGGTGAATTTACTAAAAGAGCATTTTTGAATGGTAGAATTGATTTAAGTCAGGCCGAAGCGGTTA
Organism: Clostridium sp.; assembly: GCF_036569345.1. GTDB lineage: Bacteria > Bacillota > Clostridia > Clostridiales > Clostridiaceae > Clostridium_AD. The sequence goes on along the minus strand of NZ_DATCQT010000183.1, from coordinate 31,026 downwards.
TGGATATTATAAGAGCAAAGACGGATCTTAGTATGAAATCAGCTCTTTTACAATCAGAGGGTTCAATTTCCAGGGAAATAAAAAATATAAGAAATAAATTACTTAGTGTAATTGCACATATAGAGGTTACAGTTGATTACCCAGAAGAGGATATTGAAGAAGTAACTACTAAAGAAGTTAGCGAAGATGTTACTAAAATAATAAGTGAGATAGATATGCTACTCAGTACGGCTGATGAAGGTAAAATTCTAAGGGAAGGGTTAAGCACTGTTATAGTGGGTAAACCTAATGTAGGCAAGTCATCACTTCTTAATGCTCTCGTAAAAGAAAAAAGAGCCATTGTTACAGATGTGCCTGGAACTACAAGAGATGCTATAGAGGAGTATATAAGTATTGAAGGTATACCTATAAAAGTAGTAGATACGGCAGGTATTCGTGAAACTAGTGATATAGTTGAAAAAATAGGAGTAGAAAAGTCAAAGGAAAAAATAAATGAGGCGGATTTAGTTATCTTAATATTAGATGCAAGTAATAAATTAAGCCTTGAGGATAAAGAAATTATTGAATATATTAAAGAAAAAAAATGTATTGTACTATTAAACAAAAGTGATTTAGGTGGTAAAATAGAGAAGAGTGAATTAAAAGACATAAAATCAAAATACATAACTAATATTTCTGTAAAAACTGGAGAAGGATTGAATTATGTTAAAGAACATATAAAAGATTTGTTTTTTAATGGTGAAATTAAAACAGAAGGAGTATTTGTTACAAATAATAGACACAAGCAATCTCTCATACGAGCTAAGGAAAACTTAGAATCATCACTAAATGCATTAGAATACACATTGGCTATAGATTTAGCATCAATTGATATACGAAATGCGTGGATGAATTTAGGCGAGATTACGGGAGATGCTTTAGACGAAGATATTATACATAAAATATTCTCAGAATTTTGTTTAGGAAAGTAGGGATAAATATGAAATATGATGCAGGAAGTTTTGATGTTATAGTTATTGGAGCTGGTCATGCGGGTTGTGAGGCAGGACTTGCCGCTGCAAGAATAGGATGCAAGACTTTAATTTGTGCTATAAATTTAGATAGCGTGGCATTGATGCCATGTAACCCTAATATTGGTGGAACTGCTAAAGGACATTTAGTAAGGGAAATAGATGCTCTTGGTGGTGAAATGGGAGTAAATATTGATAATACTTATATACAATCAAGGATGTTAAACAAATCAAAAGGTCCAGCTGTATTCTCATTAAGGGCTCAAGCGGATAAAAAGGCGTACGGCATGAGAATGAAAAATGTATTAGAAAATCAGGAAAATTTGCAATTGAGACAATTAGAGGTAGTATCTATAGAGGTAGAGAATGGAAAAATTAAGGGAGTTCTTACGAAAAATGAGGCATACTTCACTACTAAGGCTATTGTTATAGCATCTGGAACATATTTAAAGTCAAAGGTTATAATTGGAGATCTTAGTTATAGTGAAGGACCTAGTGGATTGCAGCCTGCGAATGAACTTTCTAAATCATTAGGTGAACTTGGAATAACACTACGAAGATTTAAAACAGGAACTCCAGCTAGAGTAAATAAACGCTCAGTAGACTTTTCTAAAATGGAGGAGCAGCTTGGTGATAATGAAGTAGTTCCATTTTCGTTTATTAGTGGAGATATAAGTCGTAATCAGCTATCTTGCTTTCTAACTTATACAAATGAAAATACTCATGATGTAATTAGGAAAAACATTATGAGATCACCGCTATACAATGGCTCAATTAAGAGTACAGGACCTAGATACTGCCCGTCTATTGAAGATAAAGTAATGAGATTTACAGATAAGAAAAGGCACCAAATATTCATAGAACCTGAAGGTGAGAATACCTTGGAAATGTATGTTCAAGGTATGTCTAGCTCACTTCCTGAGGAAATTCAGGTGGAAATGATGAAAACAGTGCCAGGACTTGAAAATGTTGAAATTATGAGAACGGCTTATGCCATAGAATACGACTGTATAGATTCAACGGATTTAAAACTTTCACTAGAATTTAAAAACATTAGTGGATTATTCTCAGCTGGCCAAATAAATGGTAGCTCAGGATATGAAGAAGCTGCATCGCAAGGTATTATTGCAGGAATTAATGCAGCACTTGGTGTTAAAAATAAGGAACCACTAATACTTAAAAGATCTGATGGGTATATAGGAGTTTTAATAGATGATTTAGTTACTAAAGGTACTAATGAACCATATAGGATGATGACGTCAAGAGCAGAGTATAGGTTGCTACTCAGGCAAGATAACGCTGATTTACGATTAACTGAAATAGGATATGGTGTAGGCTTGGTTAAAGAAAATAGATACGAAATATTTAAGGCAAAGAAAATTGGAATAGAAGAGGAAATTGAAAGAATAAAACATTTGCAAGTTACAAATAAAAAAGAAATAGAGGAATTCTTAATTTCTTGTAATTCTACTCCACTTAAAAAGCCTATTAGTTTATACGAACTTATAAAAAGGCCTGAGCTTGATTATTATATTGTTGAAAATCTCGATCCAGATAGACCTAAATTAGACAAATATATACAACAACAAGTCAATATTGTGTCGAAATATGAAGGTTATATACAAAAACAATTAGAGCAAATCAAACAATTTAAGAAGTTTGAAAATAAAATTATATCAAAAGACATAAATTACGATAAAATTAAAGGATTAAGGATAGAGGCAATGCAAAAACTTGGTAAAATAAAACCAGAGAGTATTGGCCAAGCTTCTAGAATATCAGGGGTATCACCTGCGGATATGTCTGTCCTAATGATATATCTTGAGCAACAGAAGAGGCTTAACAACATTTCAGAATGATAGTTTCAATATTATAAAGGTAAATGAATACATTAGAAAATATAGAACTTTATCTTAAGACTTAAGTTCATTCTGAAGTTGTTAATGCAGCACCGCAGGTGATGATTAAGCAACATGGTATAAGAGAAATATGGAGGTGAGTTATGAAATACTTTGATATATTAAATGAAGCTAGTAATAATGTAGGACTTGAATTTAATGAAAAAAAATATGATGAGTTTATGAGATATAAAGATCTTATAAAGGAATGGAATGAAAAAATAAATTTGACAGCTATTAAAGAAGATGAAGAAATTATAAAAAAGCATTTTATTGATTCCATGAAGGTTTTTAAGTTTGATCAGCTAAAGAACGCGAAGAGTGTAATAGATATAGGTACTGGAGGTGGGTTTCCAGGTATTCCTATGAAAATAATAAAACCTGAAATAAATATAGTTTTATTAGATTCATTGAATAAAAGAATTAAGTTTTTAAATGAAGTTATTAAGGATCTCCAACTTGAAAATATTAAAGCAATCCATGGAAGAGCAGAAGATTTTGCGCAAGAATTTCAGTATAGAGAAAAATTTGATATTGCAGTTTCAAGAGCTGTTGCTAATTTAACAGTTTTGAGTGAATTTTGTATACCGTATGTAAAGGTTGGTGGATATTTTGTTGCAATGAAGGGCCCTGCAGTTGAAGATGAAATTAAGTTATCCAAAAATGCAATAAGGATGCTTGGAGGAAAAATTGAACATATAGAAAAGGTATATATTGAAGATAGTGATTTGAACCATAATTTGGTGATTATTAAAAAAATAGCTGGAACCCAGAAAAAATACCCTAGAAAAGCAGGTATGGTTACTAGAAATCCTTTATCTTAATGATTAGCGACACGTAAGTGATGGCAGCACCTATGGTGATGAGTAACACCTATGGTGATGAGTTGTGTTATAATTTGTCGTACGAAAAATTATAAAAAAAAAAGGAAATAAGGTAAAAATAGAGAATTGTTAACAAAAGGGAAATTTCAAAAGGGAAAAGGGAAAATTGAGGGATGGTATATTATGCAAAATGATGTAAATTACGTATCTATAGAATTAATTTCTCCAAATGTTTATCAGCCTAGAAAACATTTTAATGAAGAAACTATTGAAGAACTATCTCAGTCAATAAGTGCATATGGAATAATTCAACCACTAACAGTTAGGAAGAGTGGGGAAAATAGATATGAATTAGTTGCAGGGGAAAGAAGACTTAGAGCAGCTAAAAAAATAGGCCTTGAAAAAGTGCCAGTAATTATTATAGATATTACAGATAAAGAATCTGCAGCTATTGCTCTACTAGAAAATTTGCAAAGAGAAGATTTGAATTTTTTAGAAGAAGCTATGGCTTATTATAATCTTATTCAAGATCATTCATATACTCAAGAACATTTAGCACAAATGATAGGGAAAAAACAATCAACCATTGCAAATAAATTACGGTTATTAAAATTGGATAAGGAAATAACAAGTATTTTAGTAGAAAATAAACTTACAGAGAGGCATGCCAGAGCATTGCTTAGGTTACCTAATATAAATATCCAAAAGAAAGTGCTTAAAGTAATTGTTGATAAATCCCTTAATGTTAAAAACACAGAAGATCTTATAGAGAAAGAATTATTAAAATTATGTAGAGATGAAGTAGCTGTTGATGGAAAGAAAAAAATCAAAGGGATTTTTGCACCTAGGGTTTATATAAATACTATCAAACAAGTTTTCGATAAATATGGTATAAATGCTGAATATAAATCTAAGGAATTAGAAGATAGTATAGAAGTAATAATCCGTATACCTAAAAGATAAATGTTAAAAGCAGAATGTTTCACGTGAAACATTCTGCTTTTTTTTATATTTTTATGAAAGATTACAAAAAACACTATTAAAACAATTAACAAAAATATATAATGAACGTATAGTAATTTTTATTGCAAACTATATTATAAAATAGCCTATATAATTAAGAATAATAGTATGAGGGGTAGGTGTAGTCATGAAAACTATATGCGTTTTTAATCAAAAGGGAGGAGTAGGTAAAACTACTACAAATATAAATCTATGTTCCTATTTAGCTATGCAAGGAAAAAAAATTCTGACAATAGATATTGATCCTCAGGGAAATACAACAAGTGGCTTGGGATTTGATAAAAAGAAAATAAAGCTATCTACATACGATTTACTAACATCAGATGTTTCAATTAAAGACACTATAAAAGAGTGTGAACTTGTAAATAATTTATATTTAATACCTTCCACCATGGAACTTGCAGGTGCAGAAGTAGAATTAATTAATAGAAGTAATCGTGAAAATATATTAAAAGAAAAGCTTAAAGAAGTTGAAGGTGAATTTGACTATATCTTCATAGATTGTCCACCTTCGTTAGGAATTTTAGCTATAAATGCACTTACTGCTGCAAGTAGTGTTCTGACACCTATTCAATGTGAATTTTATGCGCTAGAAGGTGTTGGACAACTAGTAAATACAATTCAATTGGTTAAAAAATCTTTAAATAAAGAATTAGAGATTGAGGGCGTAATTCTTAGTATGTATGATAATAGAACAAAATTATGTAATGAAGTTGTTTTAGAAGTGAAAAAATATTTCAATGATAAAGTTTATGAAACTACAATACCTAGAAATATTCGTCTAGCTGAAGCTCCAAGTTTTGGATTGCCTATTATGTTGTATGATGATAAGTGCAAGGGAGCAGATGCTTACGAGCAATTAGCAAATGAATTTTTGGAAAGACAAAGGAGATGATAGATAATGATTAAAAAATTTGGACTAGGTAAAGGACTTGGTGCTTTAATACCAGAAGGGGAAATTGCGGAGGATAGTTCCACAGTTTTTAAAATACCTATGAATTTGATTAAAGCTAATAAAGAGCAGCCGAGAAAAAACTTTGATCCTGAAAAAATATCCGAATTAGCACAATCAATTAAAGAACATGGGGTAATTCAACCCATTATTTTAAGTAAAGAAGATGATGTATATATAGTTGTTGCAGGTGAGCGAAGATTTAGAGCGGCTAAAGTCATTGGACTTAAGGAAATACCCGCAATTATAATGGAGATAGACGATAGAGAAATATTAGAAATATCATTAATAGAAAATATTCAAAGAGAAGATTTGAATCCTATTGAAGAAGCTATAGCCTATAAAAAATTAATAATGGATTTTAAGCTTACTCAAGAGGAAATAAGTAAAAAAGTTTCTAAATCAAGAACGGCTATAACAAATTGCATGCGATTATTAAACTTGGATGAAAGAGTTCAAGATTATATCATAGATCAAGTGATTTCGGAAGGACATGGAAGGGCAATACTCGGGATAAGTGATAAAGAACTACAATATCAAATTGCACAAATGGTTATAGACGAAAACCTTAATGTGAGAGAAACGGAGAAAGTAGTAAAAAACTTTGGAAATGTGAAAAAAGAAAAGAAAATTAACAATCAAAACAACATATATTATACTGATATAACGAATAAATTAGAAAATCGTTTCGGAACCAAAGTTTTTATAAATTCTAAAAACAAAAATAAGGGTAAAATTGAAATTGAATATTATTCAGAGGAAGATTTTGAAAGAATTTTAGAAGTTTTTAATATATAATGTTTCACGTGAAACATAATGGAAAGGATGTAATTTACAATGCAGAGCATAATTGATTTCATAAATAAAACACAGATATATATAGTAATAGGGCTTATAATTCTTGTATTTATATTAATAATAATAATTATAATAAACTATGCGGCTTTAAATAGGATGGAGAATAGATATAGAAAGCTAATGAGAGGGGTAAATAATAAAAATTTAGAAGATATGATTATATCTTATTTAGACAAAATTGATGGAGTTAAAGATCAAAATGAAGTTATGAAACAAATGTATGATCAAATAAATAGTAAACTAAAAACTTGTGTGCAAAAGACATCAATGATAAGATATAAGGCTTTTGATGATATGGGGAGTGACTTAAGTTTCTCAATAGCATTGTTAGATGGTGGAAATAATGGTGTTTTATTAACTAGTATTTATGGTAGAAATGAGAGTACTACTTATGGTAAACCCATAGAAAAAGGGATATCAAGGTACGAATTATCTGAAGAAGAAAAGAACGTATTAGAACAAGCTATAAGTAAAAAAGAATAGATCATATCAATTCAAAATTTAATTTTAAATTATAGTAATAAAAAACCTCTTTTGTGGAACACTAAAACAAAAGAGGTTTTTTATGGTAATATGTGTGTCAGAAGGGCTTGAATATTTACAGGATGAATTAATTAACAGAGGATATGTAGTTATAACTAATAAAAATAATAATATCTGTTGTGATGCTATAATATGTAATCTAAAAGATGGTGATTTTGTAAATTTTAATATGCAAAACAATATAAAAAGAGAAGGAACATTAATTATTGATAGTGGGAGTAAAACTGTTGATGAAATTGAATATATATTAACAACTAGAGCTTACAGTTCGATATTTTAAAGAACTTATATACTAAAGTTGAAATATATAAAAAATCTGTGCACTTAAAAACATTAGTATACAGATATGAATGTTATAGTTTAAAAAAATAAACAAATGTAAAATTATAATATGTTATAAAACATACTTTTATTTTATATTTGTCTATTTTAAATTTATTTAAGTAATTACAAATTAACCTTTGCATCTTCTATATTGTAATCATTATAAGTGGAACTCAATTTTCGGCCACCTACTGTCTTTAGTATTGAATGATATAAACCATTGGAAATAGCATCAGCAAGCATCATTACAGTATATAATCTAGTATTTTGAAGAACCATAAATTCAAAGGCCCCAGCTATATTTACAACGCCGGTTATGCTTAAGTTACCTACTTTAGGTAAATCTTTATTCATTGCAGCACCAGGGCTCAAGGGCTTTTCTTCAACAATAATCTTTCCTACATTTTGTAGACTGCCAAGGCATGCATCAATTGCAATAATATAAGGATTGATATAGGCATAGTTAATTTCATCAATTGTTTCACATAAATTTTTTGCATGTACGGGGCACTCAAGACTCCCATAAATATGAATTTTATTTCTAATTAAAAATTTCAGCTTGTTTCCAACCAGTGGTCCTAAACTGTCGCCAGTTGATCTGTCTGTACCAATACATAAAACAACAATAGGACGTGAGCATTTAGCTATAGGGGAAATATATTCACTTATAATATCTCTTAATTTAAAAGTACAATCTATTGACATTGAATCTAAAACAATTTTATCTACCATATAAAACCTCCTATTTGGATTTTAGCCACTTAGGAGGTTTTTTATTCTATAAAACTTTAACTTTTTTAAGAATATTGTAAAATACTAGTAAAAACATACAAAACAACATTCCAATAATACCATTTGCCTTTAATCCTATGAATATTGAAGCAAGAACAGCTACAGGATGAATACCTAGTGAGGAGGATACAATTTTAGGTTCAATAATTTGTCTTATTATAGTGATAATTACATAAGATATAAGAAGTCCTAAACCAGCCACATAATTTTTAGAAATAAAAAATATTATTATAAGAGGAAGATATATGGTCCCTATACCCAAAATAGGAAGTAAATCAAACACTCCACATAACACACTTAAGGTTACAGCATATTTAACTTTAAAAACTAAAAAAACAATTAATGTTTCTACAAATGTTATAGAGATTATAATCAAATATGAAAGTAAATAATTTTTAAGCATTTTTTTTGATTCGTCAAATATAAAATGGACTCTATCTTGCCTTTTAGGAGGAATTAGAACAAATGGTTTTCTGTTTGAAGAAGACAAATCTTTTGTAAAAAAATATGTAGCAAGTAAAGTAAATAATAAAACCATTAAGACGTAGGGTATAGTGGACATAAAACCCAAGGTTTGCGAAAATATTTTTGAGGATGCATTCATACTAAAATTTATGGTTTTGGTTATATAATTAGTTATATTTGATTCAATATTATTAATTATGCTTGGATCTAAATTTTTGTAATAATTTTGTAAATTGTTAAAAAGATTAAGTGCTATGTCTTTATTCAAGGTGATATATAATCGAATATTTTTTCCGAGTTGAATTGATTCTGAAGTTATAGTTGTGATGATTAAAGAAAACGCGGCAACAATTAAAGTAAAAAATAAGGTAGTAGTAAACAATGATGCTAAAGTATTTTTAATTTTGAATTTCTTAATCAAATATTTTGTTGGTATCCTAAGGAACGAAGCTAAAATAAGAGCCAATACAAAAGGAAGGGTGTAAGCTATAGTTCCGAAAAAAACAACAAAAACAAAAGTATATATTACAAAGAAAATAGTTAACCTATCTATTTTTTTTAGAATGTTTTCCATTTGTATAAAATCACACCTTTCTAAGAATAGTATTAAGAGAATTTAGGGTATAATTTATGTCTTTAATATCGTTAAAAGGGCCAATACCAAACCTTAAGGTACCAGATGGATATGTGCCAATGGTTTTATGAGCAAGCGGCGCACAGTGAAGGCCAGTTCTTGTTATAATTCCATATTCATTATCTAGAATAAACCCTAATTCCGAATTGTCGATTTTTGTCGAATTCATAGAAATGGTTGCTGTTCTTTTAGAACTTTCTGTAATGCCATAAACATTAATGGAAGATATATTCAACAGTCCTTCTATAAAATTTTTACACAAAAATTCTTCATCACTCTGAATGGAGTCTATCCCACGCGTGTTGATAAAATTAATGCCTTCCAAAAGCCCGGCTATACCTGGAGCATTTAAAGTCCCACTCTCAAATTTATCAGGTAAAAAATCTGGTTGAATACTACTAGAAGAAAGGCTACCAGTTCCACCTTCTATAAACGCATCGCATTCTTTGTTTAAATCGTCGTCAATTAAAAAACCACCGGTGCCTTGAGGCCCGAGTAGGCTTTTATGGCCTGTAAAAGCTAGGGCATTACAATTTAATTTATAGAAGTCTAATGGTAATACTCCTGCAGTTTGCGCAGCGTCTACAATAAAATAAATGCCTTTATTTTTACATATCTCACCTATTAATTCTAAAGGCTGAATGCTTCCAATAATGTTTGACGCATGTGATAAAACCACTAATTTTGTATTAGGCTTAATAGTATTTATAAAATCATCTACATCAATTAAGCCTTGTTTTGAACAGGGAATAATATCTACTTCTATAACACCCTTTTCAAGGAGAGAGTTTAATGGTCTTAGTGTAGCGTTATGGTCCATCGAAGAAGTTATTACGTGCCAGCCCTTTTTCACGCTGGATTTTATAAGAGTATTTAACGAAGTAGTAATGTTTGGCGTGAAAATTACGTTTTCAACTTTATCGAAGTGAAAAAAATCCATTAATGCATATCTACAATCTAAAATAACTCTATTTCCAGCGAGGGAGGCGGAAGATACTCCACGTCCAGGGTTTGTACCTATATTCATCATATAGTTCATCATTGAAGTATAAACTTCTGGCGGTTTAGGAAATGTAGTGGCTGCGTTATCTAAATATATTTTCATAAGTTCCTCCAATTTTACACAATAATCTTATAATATTATTGTTTTCTATAGAAAATTCAAGATTTATAAATATTATTAATAACAAGTTAAATTTTGTTTTCCTATAATAAAGACTGAAAATAGTCTATAATAAAATTAACATATAATTCAATATTATAATATAAAGTGATGTAAATGTACATGCGTGAAGTCGGTAAAATACAGAAAGGGGTGTGACTGTTTTAGGTTATTTTTTCTGAAAAAATCAACTTAAGACTAAAATAATATGAATAATACAATAGATTGTAAGGGGTTAATATGTCCATTACCTGTGGTTAAGACAAAAAAATATTTTGATTCAATTGAAAGTGGAGAGAGTACAATTATTGTGGATAATCTAGTTGCTAAAAACAATATAGTAAAACTAGCTCAAGGTAGTGGATATAAAAGTGTTGTGGAAGAAAAACAGGAATTGTTTTTTATAAAAATAACTAAAGAAAAAAGTGAAAACAGCGAAAAAAGTAAAATAGTAGATATAAAAATAGAAGACAAGAAAAAATTTACAATAGTAATATCTACTGATAAGTTGGGAATCGGGGATGACAAATTAGGAGATATTCTTATGAAAAGCTATATATTTGCATTATCAGAAGCAGATTCAATACCTAATGATCTACTCTTTATTAATGGAGGAGTAAAACTTACCATTGATAATTCACCAGTACTGGATAGCTTAAATAAACTAATTCAAAGAGGAACAAATATATTAGTTTGTGGAACCTGTCTTGATTTTTATAACCTAAAAGATAAGATTTCCATAGGGGAAATAACAAATATGTATGATATTGTACAATTAATGAATGATGCAGGTAATACTATTAAAATATAAAGAAATGCAATTTAAATATAAAGGATAGAAATAGGGTGAAAAAAATTGACTAAAGATAATGAAAAATATTATATTGTTACCTTTCAAAATACACATGAAGCTATGAAAGCAGAAAGAGAAGCTATTAAAAATACAATTAAGGTAGTGGTGGTTCCTACACCTACATTTATAACTAAAAGCTGTGGGATTAGTTTAAAGGTAACTGGGGAAAATATACAAAGTATTATTAAACTTATAAATTCAGAAAATATAAAAGTAAAAGAAATCTTTGTAAGCGATGGAGAGAGTATAAAGGTTATGACCATATAGACTTTGTGATTATATAATAATGAATTAAAGGTGGGATGCACAATGAAAGTATTTAATTTGGGGGATATTGTTGAAATGAAAAAAGTACACCCTTGTGGAAGTAAAAATTGGGAAATTATTAGGTTAGGCGCTGACATAAAAATAAAATGTATAGGTTGTGGTAGATTAGTAATGCTTCCACGGATTAAATTTGATTCGGGAGTGAAAAAAATTATAAATGAAAAAGTACCTACAAAAGAAAAAGCACCTATAAAAGGATAATCCTTGATTTTTGTAAAACTAAGTGATATAATCTATTGGGTAATCCCTGCCGTGCAATGCATGGCCGTTAGTCCGAGGGGAGGAGGTGAAATTAATGAGAAAGTATGAAACTATATTCATATTGCATCCTTCATTAGACGAAGAAGCTGTTAAAGCTAACGTTGAAAAGTTTAAAGGTGTAATAGAAAACAATGGTGGAGAAATTGAGAATGTTGATGCGTGGGGTAAAAGAAAATTAGCTTATGAAATACAAAAAGTTGGTGAAGGTTACTACACACTAATCAATTTCCTTGCAAAACCTGAATTACCGTTAGAATTAGATAGAGTATTCAGAATTACTGACAGTGTTATAAGACATATCATAATAAATCCAGAAAAATAGGTGGTGTTTTTATGAATAAGGTTGTTTTAGTTGGTAGATTGACAAAAGATCCTGAGTTAAAGTTTGCTCAAGGAACAGGAACAGCTGTAGCCCGTTTTACTTTAGCCGTTAATAGAAGATTTAAGCGAGAAGGTCAACCAGAAGCAGACTTTATACCAGTAGTGGTATTTGGAAAGCAAGCTGAAGCTACTGCTAATTATATGAGTAAAGGCAAGCTTTTAAGCGTATCTGGAACTATTCAAACTAGCAATTATGAGGCTAAAGATGGTACTAGGAGATATGTTACTGATGTGATTGCTGATGAAGTTGACTTCCTTGAATGGGGAGGCAATAAAGAATCAGGTACGAATACTAATCAAGGTGGAAATAGTAGCGAATCAAAGTCTGGGTCTCATGACTTCGGCAGCGATAGTGATATAACACCAATTGATGATGGAGATATTCCATTCTAATATTAGGTAAGGAGGAAAAAAATCAATGGCTATGAACGAACATAAAAGAAGCGGCGGCGGTGCTGGCGGCAACAGAAAGAGAATGAAAAGAAAAGTTTGTGCTTTCTGTATGGATAAGGCAACTGCAATCGACTATAAAGATATAAATAAATTGAGAAAATATGTTACAGAAAGAGGAAAGATCCTTCCTAGAAGAATTTCCGGAAACTGTGCAAAACATCAAAGAATGCTCACTGTATCTATAAAAAGAGCAAGAAATATAGCATTACTACCATTTACTACTGAATAGTATATTTAAACTAATACATAGTAAAATTTTACTATAAATAGTAAATGACTGAAAGCAGCGCCTTAAGGCAGCTGCTTTTATTTTTATTAATTATAAATAATGTTTTTAGTTAATAATTAAAATATAAATCGAAAAGTATATATCTTACAATGCTATTAGGGTATAATTACAATTGTAACCCATAAATTGTAAACAAGAATTTTAAATAGTTAATTTTATACAAAAAAATAAACTTTAGTTGCATAAAGTTAGAAAACTAACTAAAATAGAGTTATACGCATAAGCCTACAAAGGAGATGATATAATATGAAAAGGGATGATTTCAATATAATGTCTAATGTTAAGATAATTGAAAGTTTGAAGGCTGAGCTACTATGTATAGTAGGTGATTTCTTCAAGTTGTTAAGCAAAGGAAGCAATGTTGCTCAAGATGCCATCTTAGACTGCATTTCAGGGGCAATAATACTTTTATATATATTAGGTGAGAGGTTAGGATATTCCAGTGTAGCCGTGGATGAGAGTATGAAAAAGAAACTAAAGGTGGGTATAGTTGAAGGCGATAGCATAGAAAAGGACGGAAAGGATCTAAGTAAACTATATACACATATAAAGGGAAGGTAAGCAATGGAGGAAAAAATGAAAGATAAGAAGTATAGTACAAAGGCAATTGTAGAGGCCTCTCTTATAGCTGTTCTAATTTCAATAATAATGATTATAACGGGGTACTTGCCAATTGTATCATTTATAGGGACTTTAATATTACCAGTTCCTGTGGCAATACTCTATATAAGATATAATATGAAAGTAACAATTACCGCTATATTTTTGAGTATAATTATTACCTCATTAGTATATAATCCGATAATGGCAATATATGCAGCTATATCTTGTAGTGTTGTTGGTATAGCACTTGGTTATTCTGTTAAGAAAGATAAAACATCATCAACAACTTTATTATTTTTGGGTATTGGATCTGCTGTATCTAATATATTAACAATAGCGTTTTCTATGTTATTTATAGAAAAAGTAAGTTTTATAGATTTTCTTGCAAAAAATTTAGAGCTTTTGAAGTCTACGATGAATGGATCTCTTAATGAATTAAAAACAATTTATACCCAGCAGGGAATAACAGCAAGTCAGTTGAACCTCTTAAATCAAAATTACGATGTGATAAAAAAACTAGATGTTTCTTTAATTTTAATGTTAATACCTGCAAGTATTTTTATTTTCTCTTTTATATCAGCTTATTTGAATTACATAGTAGCTAAGGCAATACTAAAGAGGCTAAACTATAAAATGAAAGAAGTTTTACCCTTTAGTAAGTTTTGTGTTTCTAACATAGTAGGAGCTGTATTAATAGGTACGGTATGTGTAGGCATAATAATGAACGCAAAACACATAACTGGTGGGGAGTATATACAAAATTCCTCTCAAATTCTTACTCAATTCATATTTATTGCAAATGGACTCGCAGCTAGTACATATTTTTTAAGAGTTAAAAGACATTTGTCTAAATTAGTAGTAATATTAATTTTAGTATTAACATCAATCTCACCCCTAGGTAATATCTACTTTTCAATAGGGCTAGTGGAGATGGCTTTTGATTTTAGAAAACTTGATCCATATAGAATTAAAAGAAAATGATTGGGGGCTAATCGTGGATAATAAATACAATTACTTTAATGTAAACAACAAAATATATATGGTAACTATGGCCCTACTTATATATATAATATTTTATTACGGACATTATCAAGTAGGGTTACTAGCCCTTGCACTATATGCAGTACTAGTAGTGTATAATATTTATAATTCTAAGATTAAAAAAAGTGAATGGAAAAAATTTATTGAAAATTTTTCATCCAAACTTGATATAGCGACTACAAGTACTTTAGTAAAACTTCCGTTTCCGTTAATAATAATAGGATATATGGGAAACATTTTATGGTACAATCAAAGTGTAACCTCAATGCTCGAAGGAGAAGATCTTTTAAATAAAAATATTAGAGATATAATTAAGGAACTCAATCTAAAACAAATTTTAGAGGGTAAGAGAAGTATATTCCCAAATATTAAAATAAAAGAAAAAAGCTACGAAATTTACACAAATATTGTGGATACAAACGAAAACAAAAGTGTTAAAGATAAGATTATGCTTTTATATTTTTATGATATAACTGAAAAAGACAACTTAATTAAAGGAATCAATGGTAATCGTGAAAGTGTTATGCTAGTAGAAGTTGATAATCTTGATGATGTTGTTAAAACTACAGAAGAAGATAAAGCGCCATTGCTCGTTGCAGATATTGAGCGGACCATAAACAGTTACGGACAGAGCGTAAATGCTGTGGTAAAAAAGTATACATCGAATAAATATGTTATTATAGTTCAAGACAAGTATATTGAAAAAGAAATAGAAAAGAAATTTGATATACTAGATAGTATTCGCGAAATAAATAATGGTAATAAACTTGCTGTAACTTTAAGTATAGGCGTAGGTAGGGGAGAAGATACACCACTTAAAAACTATGAATTTGCAACCTCTGCAAAAGAACTTGCCTTAGGTCGTGGTGGGGACCAAGTAGTCGTGAAAAAGGGTGATAAACTATCTTTCTTTGGAGGAAAAACAAAGGAAGTAGAAAAAAGGACTAAGGTTCGTGCAAGAGTTATTGCTCATGCATTAATGGATTTAGTAAATGAGAGTAATGCAATTTTTATTATGGGACACAAAAATTCTGATCCTGATTGTTTAGGCGCGGCTATTGGTTTATATAGTATTTTTAAAAATTTAAACAAAGAATGCTATATTATTCTTGAAGGAGTAAATAGCGGTATAAAAGGCATGATGGATATATTACTTGGCGATGAAGAATATAAAAACGCTTTTATAGCAAGTGAAAAATTTAGAAGCCTTAAAAATACAAATACCTTGCTAATATTAGTAGATGTTCACAATGAAAGTCATGTGCAAAGTATAGAAATAGTCAAAGAGGCTGAAAAAGTAGTTATAATAGATCATCATAGAAAATCACAAGACTTTATACAAGGTGCAGTCCTCAGTTATATGGAAACGTACGCATCATCTACTTCAGAATTAGTTACTGAGATGATTCAATACATGGTAGATAGGCCTAAACTCAAGCATATAGAAGCGGTAAGTCTTTTGGCAGGAATATGTGTGGATACAAAGAATTTTTCTTTTAAAACAGGAGTTAGGACCTTTGAAGCTGCAGCCTTTTTAAGGCGTCACGGTGCAGACACAATGGATGTTAAAAAAATGTTTTCTGACAATATAGAAGTTTACTTAGAGAAAGCTGATATTATAAGATCAGCGAAAATTAAAAATGAAATTGCCATAGCAGTTTGCCCAGAAGTAACTCAAGATACTTTAATAGCTGCCCAAGCAGCGGATGAACTTTTAAATATTACTGGTATTGAAGCATCATTTGTTATTGTTAAAGTAGATGATGAAGTATTTATTAGTGGAAGGTCTATTGGAAATATAAATGTTCAGTTAATACTTGAGACATTAGGTGGTGGTGGACACATGACTATGGCAGGTACAAAGCTTACTTCAATGAAACTAGAAGAAGTAGTGGATAAACTAAATGAAGCAATAGATGAATACATTAGGGAGGATGAAAAATAATGAAGGTTATATTATTAAAAGACATTAAAAGTATGGGTAAAAAGAATGATGTGGTGAATGCTGCGGATGGGTATGCCAGAAATTACTTATTTCCTAGGCTTTTAGCTGAGGAAGCTACAGACGCAAATATGCATATATTAAATAAAAAGAATGATATAGTAAGAAAAAAGAAAACATCTGAAATTGAGGATGCACAAAAGTCAGCGAGTGACCTTAAAGATAAGGTTGTAAAAATAATTGGTAAAGCTGGAGAAAATGGAAAACTTTTCGGAGCAATTACGAATAAGGATATAGCAGCAGCATTAAGTGAGCAATTCAATTTAGATATTGATAAAAAGAAAATAGTAACAGACACAATTAAATTATTAGGAACTTATGAAGTAGAGGTTAAAATATATCCAGAAATATCTACTAAGATAAAAGTTCTTGTTTGTGAGGAATAATCATATAAAACAAAGGGGGAAACGCTTTAGTAAATAAACGATAATTTTATTTATTTAGGCGGATTAAGTTTGAAAACATTATTTGTAAATGAAATTGGAGAACCTGTTGCAAAAGATACATTACCACTAGATACACAAATTGACGTTTTATATGAAATAATGAGGAATATAATTGATGAGGGAAGTATAAAAGCTAAAACTATAAAATTTAAGCTTCAAAAACATATTAAAAGCGAAGATATGTATAAAAGATTATATGCGTTAAACAAAATTGTAAGTAATGGTAAGGGCATAGAGATAGTGCCTAATGAAAAAAATGTACACGAGGTGTTAGATAGTACTAATGAGTGGCTTACTGATGAAATAGCTAAAAAATATGTTCAGAATAAGATTGAAACCGAAGTAGAAAGAAATCTTATTGAAAAACAAGATAAGTATATTGATGAAATAAGGCTTAGTATAATCAAGAAACAAAAGGGACCTGAAAATGCAAAAACCCTTAAAAAATATAATGATTTAAAAGCACTTGATAGTAAAAAACTTACTAAAAATATACAAGCTATGTTAAGACCAGAGAGTTTTAGTGAGATAGTTGGGCAAGAAAGAGCTATAAAATCTCTTTTATCTAAAATGGCATCGCCATACCCTCAACATATTATTCTTTATGGACCACCAGGTGTTGGGAAGACCACTGCAGCTAGGCTTGCTCTTGAGGAAGCTAGAAAGCTAAGTTACACGATTTACGATAAAGATGCTAAATTTGTAGAAGTAGATGGTACAACACTCAGGTGGGACCCAAGAGAGATAACAAATCCTCTTTTAGGTTCAGTGCACGACCCGATATATCAGGGAAGTAAAAGAGATCTAGCTGAGGGTGGAATTCCAGAACCAAAACCAGGTCTTGTAACAAATGCACATGGAGGGGTATTATTTATAGATGAGATAGGAGAACTTGATAATATACTTCAAAATAAATTACTTAAGGTATTAGAAGATAAAAGAGTTGAGTTTTCATCTTCTTATTATGACCCTGAAGATGAGAATACACCTAAATATATAAAATATTTATTTGATAAAGGTGCTCCAGCAGATTTTGTTTTAATAGGGGCTACGACTAAAGAACCATCGGAAATAAATCCTGCATTAAGATCAAGGTGTACTGAAGTTTATTTTGAACCATTAACTGCGAAGGATATAGAAAAAATCGTAGTAAATGCTGCGGATAAATTAAAAGTTGAAGTAGCAGATGGAGTAGCGGAGACAATTGGTAGATATACAATTGAAGGAAGAAAAGCTATAAATATTTTATCAGATGCTTACGGTTATGTATTGCATAATAGAAATCAGGAAGATGATTCTAAGGTTAAGATAGAGGTTAAGGACTTATTAGATGTTATATCTATAAGTAGATTATCTCCTTATGAGGAAGTAGGTAAAGAGGCTAAATTTGAAGTTGGCCACATATATGGACTTGGAGTATCAGGATATATAGGATCAACAATAGAAATAGAAACAGCAGTATTTGAGGCTAAGGAAAAAGGTAAAGGTCTAGTAAGATTTAATGATACCGCTGGAAGTATGGCTAAGGACTCAGTATTTAATGCTGCATCCGTAATAAGAAAAACAACTAATAAAGATATTAAGGATTACGATATACATGTAAATATAATTGGTGGAGGTAAAATTGATGGACCGTCTGCCGGAGCAGCTATAACTGTATGTATGATTAGTTCATTATTAGATAAACCAATAAGACAGGATATTGCAGTAACTGGGGAGATATCCCTAAGGGGAATTATAAAACCAGTAGGCGGCATATTTGAAAAAATTTATGGTGCAAGAAGAAAAGGTATTAAGCTTGTTATACTGCCTATTGAAAATGAAAAGGAAGTTCCTCCAGGCCTTAAAGATATTGAAACAAAAACAGTATCGAACATTGAAGAACTAATGAAATTAGTCTTTTAAGTAACGTAAAGTTACTTCTAATTAACAAAAAAATATAATTAATGGCCCTGTTAAGTGATTTTTAACAGGGCATAAAAGACTACCTTAGGAGAGATAAAAAAATGGATACACCGCTTAGAAGTCTGCCATACAACCTAGAAGCAGAACAATCAGTAATTGGATCAATGCTTATAGATAAAACCGCCATATTACGAGTGGTGGAAGTTTTAAAAAGCGATGATTTTTATAGAGATTCTCATAAAGTTATATTTAACGCCATTTTTGAATTATATCAAAAGGACACACCTATTGATATGATTACATTACTTGAGCATTTACGTTCTTCTGAAAAATTAGATTCTTCAGGGGGCGTTACTTATATTTCAGAAATAAGTAACTCAGTACCATCCACGGCTAATTTAAGTTCTTATATAAAAATTGTGGATGATAAATCTATTTTAAGAAAACTCATTAGAGCTTCTACTGAAATTATGGAAAATTGCTACAATAAGCAAGACGATGTAGATGCAGTAATGGATCTTGCAGAGCAAAAGGTTTTTAACATTTCAGAGAAAAAAAATTCTGGTGATTTTGAACCAATGAATACAGTTCTTGAGAGAGGTTTCTTAGAAATAGAAAGAATTTTTAATAATAAAGGAGAAACAACAGGAATATCTAGTGGGTTCCCAGAACTCGATGAAAAAACTGCTGGATTTCAAAAGGGTGATATGATTCTAATAGCTGCAAGGCCATCTATGGGTAAAACTACCTTTGCACTAAACTTAGCTGAATTTGCGGCGCTTAGGGGTGGAAAAAGCGTAGCGGTATTTTCTCTTGAAATGTCTAAGGAGCAGCTTGCATATAAATTACTTTGCTCCGAAGCAAATGTTGATATGACTAAATTAAGAAATGGTAGTTTAGAAGATAAAGATTGGGAAAACATAGCTAAAGCATCTGGTCCATTAGCTGCTGCCAAAATATTCATTGATGACACAGCAGGAACTTCTGTTATGGATATGCGTTCAAAATGTAGAAAACTAAAAATGGAACATGGAATAGATATGATAGTTATAGATTATCTTCAACTTATGTCTGGTAGTAATTCTGAAAGCAGACAACAAGAAGTATCAGAAATATCAAGATCTATTAAAGCACTTGCGAAGGAGATGCAGTGTCCAGTTATAGCATTATCACAGCTATCACGTGCGCCAGAGCAAAGAACTGACCATAGACCTATGTTATCTGACCTTAGAGAATCAGGATCTATAGAGCAAGATGCTGACCTTGTTATGTTCTTATATAGAGATGAATATTATAATAGTGAAACTGAAGATAAAAATGTAGCAGAGCTTATAATAGCAAAACAAAGAAACGGTCCTGTAGGCACAGTAAGACTTGCATGGATAGGTCAATTCAGTAAATTTGCAAGACTTGATGTAATTCATAGAGATTAACTCTATTTTCCGTTGAGAATGCTAACTAAAATATTTTAAGTCACATATAATTTTGTTATAGCATTCTCTAGGGAAAAAAGTTTAAACAAGAGATGATTATTAAGCAGATAAATCTCATATATATAGTAAAAAGTTTCTACATATGATAAAATACCAGTAGAGCATTCCAAATAATATGAGAAGGGTGATTAGATGTTCTGTCCTAAGTGTGGATCACGAAATGATAAGGGGTCTAATTTTTGTAAAACCTGTGGTATTAATTTGTTAATTGAACCTGTTAATATGACTTATTCACAGAATATTAGTAAAAAAAATTGGTTAGTAACTTTATTGTTATGTGTTTTCCTTGGAGCATTTGGTGTCCATAGATTCTACACAGGAAAAATTGGTACAGGAATTCTAATGCTTATAACTGCTGGTGGTTTTGGAATATGGATTATATTTGATGTTATTATGATTGCTACTAATTCATTTAGGGATGTAAAGGGATTGGAATTAAATAAAAGTTTGCGTAGTTATTAAATAAATATGGATTTTAAAACTTATTATGTATGCTGAAATAGCTCAGTTGGTAGAGTAACGCACTCGTAACGCGTAGGTCGAGGGTTCGATCCCCTTTTTCAGCTCCAATGTAAACCTAGTTATATCAACGATTTAAAGAAAATAATGATTTATTACTTTCAATTAAAAACACTAAAATGGGTACTGCAAGTAATAAAAACATAATAAAGGATACTATAATTTACAATGAGAAAGCAGAGATAAAATATTATCCCTGCTTTCTCATTGTTCTTTTTTATTAAGTATATTTTCAAGATTTACTACCAGCCACAGTACTTAAAGTAGGTCATCATGTATACAGGACAAAGCTTCTTAGATAAGGTTAACCCTAAGTGAACTTACTAAGGATTTGTGTGAAAGTTATAAGGAGCAGGAATGCTTCTTTTTTTATGGATATTAATATAGGTAAAGGATTTAAAATAAGAAATTATTTAATTGTTAAATTTTTTGTTTTTTGCAACTATTTGTATACTTAAAACGTAATAAGTTGGCAAGGAATCGATGAGAAGCAATAATTTAGAGATATTTAAATACTTTTTATAGTATATTCGCTTTTTCTAGAGGTAATGGTAAGAAAGAAATTTTGAAACATATTATTAAGCAAATAGATGGCGTTGACTGCTTTGGGGCCTTTTTATTTTTTTGGAATTTAGAAAGAGTCAATGAGGAATGAGGAAAAAGCAAATAAAAAGAAACGGGGGATAAAATTTGGAAAATAAAATTAATTCAATAAAATTTAAACAATAAAGATTATAAATTAGTAGTAGCTTATCTAAAGAAGCAAGGGGTCAAAATTATGGAGGTATTATAATGTTTAATTATATCATAAAAACATTTAAAATATTTATTGCAACTATCATAGTTATCGGTGCTTTTAATATATCTGTTAGTGCAACTGTATTACCTAATGATGTAACGTCAGTTAACGCTGAAGCTTCTTCATTCAATGGGATTACTGTTACTTGGAACAAAGTAGTTGGAGTTACTGGTTATGTAGTTTATAAATCATTATCTGATACAACGGGTTTTGTACCTGTATCAGCTACTAATAAAACAAGTTATGTTAGTTCTAATCTAGAAACTGATAAAACTTATTATTATAAAGTAAAAGCTTATATAAATGTTGGCAAAACTGTATTGTACAGTAAATCATTTACTATGGTCAATGCTAGACCTTTTAACTATAAAGATAAGTTCTCAAATGATGTATTTGTAGGTGATTCTATAACTTCCAGAATGGGATTATACGGATATATGAATCCCGACCAACTAATAGCTGAAGGCGGAGCTACTATCTCTCGAGTTAAAGCTTTACTCGTAGCAAGTACTGTTATAAATCCTAAAAGAGTAATAATCATGTGTGGCGTTAATAACTTAGGCAAAGCTAAATTAAACTCTACTACCTTCAAGAATTTATACAATGACTTAGTGGTTACAGCTAAAAAGAAATATCAATATGCAAGAATTATTATAGAGCCAATATTTAAAGTTAATGTACCATCTGATAAAAGAAATTCTGATATTGATATATGTAATATCGTTATTAAAAATATAGCATCAGCAAATCATGTAGCGTTCTTAAATACTGGAAGTATAAACGTTACTTCCAAAAGTGTACGACTTACAGATGGATTACATTTTCAACCTACTTGGTATCCTACTTGGTTAGCATTTATAGCAAATAACATTGGTTAAAATAAAAAGCTAAAAGTAGAGATACTTTTAGCTTTTTTTTTTATTTTAAATAAATTGTTCATTAAATATATTAGTTAAATTTAAATTTTCTACTTTACCCTTAATCTCATCTATATCCAAAGTATAAAGTCCAAGTTCCTGCATTCTCTTAAAATACGTTGCTCCTGCAAATGTAAATCTGATTTTTCTTCCTTCTTTAGTATTCATTGTTTCGTTTGCAGAGGCTATTATGTCTCCAACGGCAAGCGTCCTTGGTAAAACTAAAAGGGGAAGTCCTAAATAATCCTTAACTGCATTGTGACCGGCTAGTGCACCTGTTATCATGGCTTCTGTGTGTCCTATAAATAGCCCAGCCTTTTCTCCAGCACAGAACAAATTATCTAAGTTCAAAACCTTCATACTATCAGTTCTTGGAGCAATGGACAAATACCTTATGGAGTTTCCTATTCCACCGGAATATGGATCTACATATTTTGCATTTTCGAATCCTTTAATTTTTCTTAATTTTTCTAATGGGTAGAAGGGAGACATAAGTTTAACATCACCTGTATCTATTAGAATTACATTTTCTGCGAACTCTTTTAGGGCATACTGCTGACATACCTTTTGTTTAAGTTTATCTAAATTAACATCTTCTTCAGGGACTTTTATAACAACAACTCCGTTTTTATCTAGGTCTTTTACAATATTTTCGGCTAAAGAACCCTTAGCTATCTTACAAGAACCACTAAACGCTCCATATACGCCGTCGTCACGTTCACCTTGTAAATCTTCAATACCTGCTTTGCTACTTATGCTTACGCGTCCTCCAAAAGATGGACATCTCAAAACACACATTGCACATCCATTACCATATTTTATACAGTTATTCATTGGCCCTGAGGACCCCGTAGTTTCTATAAACACATCTGCTTTTACATATGTTTTATCTGCTAGATATATCCCTTTTATAATATTTCCTTCTTTTTCAACATCTACTACTCTTGTTATCATATTTACTTCAATACCCATAGCTTTTATATATCTTGCCACTGCTGGCTCAATCTTGTTTGTGTCGCTCAGCCATGCATTTTTATGCCCCGGGAAATTAATATTTTTATGTTTACTAAATGTATCAGTTAAATGTATGAAATCTCCTGCACCTAAGGCTATTATCTCCTCGGCCGCAGTATATCGACCATTATTTCTCATTATACCACCTACATTACCAAGCCCTAAAAGCATATCGGTTTTTTCATATAAAACAACATCTGCACCAGCTTTTTTCGCTGTGATAGCCGCCGTGCAACCAGCCCATCCACCACCAATTACTATAACCTTCAAAATATTCTCCACCCCTCTAATATATTTTGGAATCTTATAATTCTATTACAATAGTTATAGCATTATTACTCGCACTGGTAATCCTTACTTATATTTAAGTGTCAGAATTTGTTTATGTAGCCAGGTTGTTATCTATTTACAAATTGCTAATAAATTTTAATAAAAGAGTTGAATAAAATGGTAATAATTGGTTGATAATATTAATAAATATGGTACAAGCACTAAGGTGTAATTATTGATAAGGTGAGGTTGAAAATAGATGAAAAAGATAAAGGTGAAAGTTGGAATAGATAAAAGTAAATTAATAAAGGGTAGCAAACGGATCGTTGCTTGTGGTAAGAATTTTTAAAATGAAGGTAATTTTAATAGAAGGTAAATGAAATATATATATGTAAAATCAATGATAAACCTATTAGAGTTGTGATAATTAAAGGAGGGTTATAATACCTAAAATTAATTATGACGTATCTAGTAGGTTTTTACTTATCATATTAATAATTCATACAGTTTGTAGAATTTATAGAATTAATAACATATAAGTATATTAATAAGAAAAGGAATGTGAGGAGTGATTTATACGAAGTTATTATACGGATTATTAATTGCAAAAGCATTGCAGGGTGGGAAAGGGAAAGTTAAACCAAAAAAGATTGCAAAGACAATTAAAAGGGAGTCTAAATTTTTGATCAAATTAGTTAGTAAAATTTATAAACATTATAAATAAGTTAATAATATGACTAATATTTGAAGAACGTTGTTAGAATTTGTAGAATGTTAATACTGATTATATGTTTTTTTATGATATAATTAAAAATACAGGAAAAAAATTTGATTAACCTGAAAATTTCTTGCTTGCAGGAGAAAATATATTTGCAATAGTGAGTAAATTCAACTTGTGAAATAAAAGGAGTACACATATGCCAAATAAAGTGAATAATGATTCAGAGATATTATTAAGTATAGCGGTGATAACGTACAATCATGAAAATTACATTAGGCAAGCGTTAAACAGCATTCTAATGCAAAACGTAAACTTTAAGTATGAAATAATAATAGGAGAGGATTGCTCTCCAGATAATACTCGAACGGTTTTGTTGGAATATCAGAAAAAATACCCTAACAGGATCAAACTTATATTGCGCGACAAAAATGTGGGTGCAACAAAAAATTTATATGATGTGTTTATGAACTGTAAAGGTAAATATATAGCAACACTTGAGGGAGATGATTTTTGGACTAACTCAAATAAACTTCAACTTCAAGTTGATTTTTTAGAAGAACACAAAGAATATGTTGGCGTTTCTCATGATTTTGAATATGTAAATAAAAATGGTGAACATTTATCTATGTCTAATCAAAATCGAAGTGATTCAGCTTTAGAATTTACAATGAATAATTTTACTAAATGGGAATGGCCAATTCAAACAGCTACATTACTATTTCATAATTTCTTTCTTACTAATAAAGACGAGGATTTTAGTATTATATATACCGCGCACAATTTAATGGCAGATAGAACTTTAGCAATGCTTATATTAAAAAAAAGTAATATCTTAATTATTAGGGAAGCAATGAGTGCGTATAGGTATGTTATTGAAAAAGATGGAACTAATTATACTTCTCAATTTGAGATGCCAGATAATAGAAAAGATATAGTAGAAATTACTTTGCATTATATTAATATGCTTGAAAAATATTTAAAATCTTGTAGCAATTATAATTTTGATTACATAAAAAAACAATTTGTTAGTGAGATGATAATTAAAACCATTAAGATCCATACATCCAATTCAGTAAGAGATTTAACTGAAATATTAGGCATGGTTTCTATAAAAGTAAAACTGCTATCTTTTTTCGATGTATTAAAAGTAACTGCTGCTTTGCCATCTAAAAAAATCAAACTATATGTCGCTAATTTAAAGGAATTATAAAATATGACATCAAATAACAAATCATTAAAAAGTAAAGTTTTATACGGACTATTTTGGAGATTCATGGAGAGTAGTGGGACACAGGGCATCCAGTTTGTTGTATCAATTATATTAGCGAGATTATTACTACCAAAAGATTTTGGTATCATAGGGCTAATTACTGTTTATATCCAAGTAGCTAACGTGTTTATACAGAGCGGATTTGGAACAGCATTAATTCAAAAAAAAGAAGTAGATGATGAAGATTATTCATCTGTATTTTATCTTAGTTTAACCATGTCAGCAGTTTTGTATTTGATACTGTATTTCACAGCTCCCCTTATTGCCAGATTTTATTCTGAACCTATGCTTGTACAAATACTCAGAATACTATCTTTCACACTTATATTAGGTGTAATAAACAGCATACAATTTACAGTGATATCACGGGAAATGAAATTTAAAAAGAGTTTTATTGTTAGCCTTGGCGGGGTTTTTGTTTCTGCTCTAGTAGGTGTAACAATGGCTTATCGAGGATATGGTATATGGAGTTTGGTCTTTTCACAAATATCAGGTCAGGTGACATCTACTATAATTTTGTGGTTTACCGTACGTTGGAGACCTAAATTATTATTTTCTTTTAAAAAAATAAAAGAGTTATTTAAATTTGGCTCAAACCTACTGATTTCAGGATTGTTAGATTCTTTATTTAATAACTTGTTTCCGCTTATTATTGGTAAATTGTTTGGCAGCACGATGCTCGGTTATTATAATCGTGGACAAAGCTTTCCGTCTCTAATGGTTAATAACATAGATGGGACTATAGTAGGAGTAATGTTTCCAGCATTGTCAAAATTTCAAAATGACCGGGTTCAGGTTAAAAAAATAGTGCGTCGTATGCTAGTAACTAGCTCATTTTTAGTTATCCCAATGATGGTTGGTCTTGCAGTAGTAGCCAGGCCGCTTGTCTTACTTTTGTTAACTGATAAATGGCTTCCATGTGTACCGTTCTTACAATTTGCATGTATAACCTATGCATTATGGCCAATTTTTACTGCAAACTTACAGGCTATAACTGCTGTTGGGCGTAGTGATATCTTTTTAAGATTAGAGATATTTAAAAAGATCTTATTAGTAGTGGTTATTTTAATAAGTGTTCATTATGGCATATATGCAATGCTAATAGGAAGTGTTATAGTATCTTTCGTCTCAGCAGTTATTAATGCTTCGCCTAATAAGAAATTGCTGAATTACTCATATAAAGAGCAAATGTTTGATATTATGCCCTCTATATTACTTTCTTTGACAATGAGTCTTGTAGTACTAGCGGTTTCATTACTATCATTTAGTTTATGGTTAGTATTTTTATTACAAATAATTGTCGGTGCAGTTTTTTATTTTGGGGTAGCATATCTTTTGAAATTTGAATGTTTTCTTTATATTTTAGATTTATTAAAGGCCGCAATAGACAAAAATTTTAAGCAAAAAAGAACGAACAATTTTTCCGAATAATTTAGTATAGTACAGTTGAAAATAAGAAACTATAAGAGGAAGGTAAATAATCATGAATAATAAACCAATATTCGTCACTCGTTCATCAATGCCGCCAATGGAAGAATACATAAATGAAATAAAATCAATATGGGATACTGCATGGCTAACCAATATGGGTAAATATCACAAGCAATTAGAACAAGATCTTATTCAATATTTAGAAGTGGATAAGATTCAATTGTTTACTAATGGTCATATGGCATTAGAGTTATTAATACAAGCAATGAACCTAAAAGGTGAAGTAATTACAACACCATTTACATTTGCTTCAACTACACATGCTATTGTTAGGAATGGTTTAACACCTGTATTTTGTGATATTAACCCAGAAGACTATACAATGGATGTAACAAAAATAGAAAGCTTAATAACAGATAAAACGTCTGCTATACTGCCTGTCCATGTTTATGGACATATTTGCAATATCGATGAAATAGAGAGAATTGCTAGTAAATACGGATTAAAAGTAATTTATGATGCAGCTCATACCTTTGGTGAAAAGGTAAATGGACAAGGCATTGGGAACTTTGGTGATGCTAGTATGTTTAGCTTTCATGCTACAAAAGTATTTAATACGATTGAAGGTGGAGGAGTAACATTTTCAGACGAGAGCATTGGAAAAGAGTTATATAAATTAAAAAAC
Source organism: Clostridium sp. (assembly GCF_036569345.1). Taxonomy (GTDB): domain Bacteria; phylum Bacillota; class Clostridia; order Clostridiales; family Clostridiaceae; genus Clostridium_AD. The sequence continues at coordinate 2,861 of NZ_DATCQT010000183.1, read as the reverse complement.
TTTGGTATTCAATCAGAAGTATTGGTTGATGGTGTTGGATCAAATGCAAAAATGAATGAATTTCAAGCAGCTATGGGTATTTGTAATTTGAGACATATATCGCAGCAAATATTAAAAAGAAAAACTGTAGTTGAAAGATATCGTAAATGGCTTTTTGGTATAGATGGAATTAAAATAATGCAAGATAAAGAGAATGTTCAATCCAATTATGCTTATTTCCCAGTTGTATTTGATGAAAAAGTATTTGGTTTTACTAGGAATGAAGTATGTGATAAATTAGAGGAAAATAATATATTTGCAAGAAAATATTTCTACCCATTAACTAATAGTTTTGACTGTTACCATGGCAAATTCGATGTTAATAAAACACCTGTAGCACAACGTATTGCAAAACGAGTACTAACACTACCATTATATGCTGATTTGAGTATAGACGATGTTGATAGGATTTGTAACATCATTTTGAATTTGCAATTAGAAAGGAAATAATAAATATTATGTATAATTCATTTTATAGTTTATATGAGTTAAATGAAATTGGGTTTAAAAAAGTTGGTGAAAATGTACTTATTAGTAAAAAAGTAAGTATTTATTCACCTCAAGATATGAGTATAGGTAATAATGTTAGAATAGATGATTTTTGTATATTAAGCGGTAAATTAGAATTAGCGAGTTATATCCATATTGCATGTTATACAGCTCTTTTTGGAGGAGATAAAGGAATTTTTATTGGAAACTATTCAACACTATCTAGCAGAGTATCTGTTTATGCTAAGACTGATGATTATAGTGGTGAATTTATGACAAATCCAATGATTCCAGATTGTTATACTAATGTTATTAGTGGTGAAGTTAATATAGAAGATTTTGTAGTAGTTGGTTCAGGATGTGTTATTTTACCTGGAACTAACATTAAAGAAGGGGTAGCATGTGGAGCTTTAAGTCTAATAAATAGAAATTTAGAACCTTGGTCAATCAATGTAGGAATACCAGCAAGAAAGATTAAGGATAGATCAAAAAAACTGTTGCAATTGAGAGATGAATTTATTAGTAAATAATAAAAAGATAACTTGCTGGACTTGATTTAAAATGCAGCCGCTTATATTAATGGCTAGGAGGTAATTATATTAATATATTAAAAATATTAAAACAAATTAATCCGCTTAAGACATTATATCTTTCAATATTTTATTGTGGAAATAATGACAAGAAAATATCTGTTTGGGTTTATAGAAAAGCAATAATAAAGATTACTAAAGGCTCTTCTATTATAATCAATGGAAGATTTAATGTTGGAGCATTTTGGGATATAATTACCAACCGAGAAACTATATTTTTAGCTAAAAAGTTAAGTAGATTAATTGTAAACGGTGAATTTACCATATATACTGGCTCCTCTGTGACCATACAAGAAAATGCTATATTAGAAATAGGCAGTGGATATATGAGTTCTGATTCTAGAATTATGTGTTTTAATCATATCAAGATAGGTAATGATGTTATTATTGCTGATAAGGTGACTATAAGGGATTCAGATAATCATAATATCCAATATGATGGATATGAAATGTCAAAACCAATTAATATAGGTAATCATGTATGGATTGGAATGGGAGCAACGATTTTAAAAGGTGTAACCATTGGAGATGGTGCAATAATTGCAGCAGGGGCTGTGGTTACAAAGAATGTACCACCACAGTGTTTGGTTGGAGGTGTCCCTGCTAAAATTATTAAAGAGAATATTATCTGGGATTAGTTTTTATTAAGCCATTCTTCGGTTTATAAACTTTACCCCTCAATAAATTGTGTCAATTCCTGGTTGAATTTATCTTTCTGGTCATAAAACAATCCATGACCACTGAATTCAAATGGCACAAGTTTGGAATTTTTGATGCCTTGTTTTTGTGCTTCAGCTAATGGGAAGAGACACACTTTGTCATGAATACCATGAAGAATTAAAGTTGGAACGGTTATTTTCCTGAGATCATAAAACAAATTTTCTTCGTCGAGCCAAGTGTTTGCAGTTGATGCAGTACCCCAACTTGATGCCTGTAGGCCCAATTGAAAAAACCAATCTGAGAAAGCCTGAGTTATATGTTGGTAGAAGAACATGTCACCAAACCCTCTTAACATATTAGGACGATCATTATATGTTCCTTGAATAATGTCATTTACAACTTGTTTTTTTTGACCATAAGGGAAATATGGACGCTCTATAAGACTGGGAGCTGCCGCTGCAAAAAGAGCAAGTTTTGATACTCCATATTCATTGTGCCTAGCCATGTATCTAATAGCAATTGCTCCTCCTGTTGAGTGACCAGCTAGTGTGAAATTCTTTAATTTTAGTGCATCTACTACACCTTTAACATCGTCTGATAACCGATTGTAGTCATAGCCTGTGAAAGGTTTATCGGATTCACCAAATCCTCTCTGGTCTATACCAATACACCTGTATCCCATTTTGGGAAGTTGATTAAACTGATATTCAAACAACTTATGATTTCCAGGCCAACCATGGAGAAACAAAATTGTTTTCTTGCCCCCTGGATTAATATCCTCTACATAAATTTTTATATTTCCATCTACTTTAATATAGTATCCCAATCAAATACCTCCATCAATAAAATTTCTTCATTTATAGGTTATTCATTTGGACTTGAGTTTGTGAATGATTGTGCTGATTATTAAATGTTGGAGTATGCAGTTTTCAATAGTTATACAGACCAGCTAATTAAAGTCAAGCACAAATTTTAAAAAGCAGTTGATGATTTTGTTGCACAACAAAAAGACCATTTCGAAACACGAACAATGGATAATTTAGGTATTCTTTTATTCTAAATTATGCTACTTCCCTAGAATGA
>NZ_DATCQT010000182.1:0-6742 GCF_036569345.1 Clostridium sp. | reverse complement strand
TGTCTTAGTAACTTTCCTAAATTGACTATTTAGACTTTCTATAGCATTTGTAGTATATATAATTCTACGAATATAATCTGGAAATTCAAAGAATGTTATAAGATTATCCCAATTATCTTCCCAACTTTTTATTGCATTCGGATATTTGTCACTCCATTTTTCTTTTGCAGAAATCAAATTTTCACATGCCTCATCCTCGTTTACTGCACCATAGACAGCTTTTAGATCCTTTGCAAATGCTTTTCTGTCTTTAAATGGTATATATTTCATGCTTGCTCTTAATTGATGAATTATACAGCGTTGTATCTTTGCAAAAGGATATACAGCACCTATGGCTTCCTTAAATCCATTTAACCCGTCTACACAGAATACTAATACGTTCTGTAAGCCTCTGTTTCTAAGGTCATTAAGTACTGAAAGCCAGAACTTACTACTTTCATTTGCCCCAATCCATATTCCAAGCACCTCTTTTTCACCATCCATATTTACACCCAATACGACATAGGCTGCTTTAATTACAATATGTTTGTCATCGCGTACTTTAAAATGTATTGCATCCATAAAAACAAATGAATATGTCTTTTCGAGCGGTCTGTTTTGCCACTCTGCAACTAAAGGAAGTATCCTGTTTGTTATATTTGATACCATTTCAGCAGATATATCAACTTCATATAAATTTTTGATTTGCTCTGATATATCTCTTGTAGTCATTCCCGTTGCATAAAGAGCAGTTATTTTATCTTCGATACCATTTATATTCCTTTGATACTTAGGCAATATTTTAGGCTCAAATTCGCCATTTCTATCTCGTGGTATATTAAGATCTATTGCTCCAAGTTCGGATTTAACAGTCTTTTTAGAGTAACCATTTCTACTGTTCGGAGTTTGTTTTTCAGATATATCATACTTGTCATATCCAAGTTGCGAATCCATTTCTGCCTCTAGCGTTTCCTGAAGAACATCTCTGAACATACTCTTCATAGCTATTAAGACCTCATCTGGACTTGTAAATTTCTGCTCATTGATATAATCCCTTAAAATTTCTTTTGAAATGTTTGACATAAAAATACTCCTCCTTACAATCTTTGATAATCACTTATCTCAATTATTGCCAAGAAAGAGTACATTATATTCTGTTTACACAAAATTATTTACAGGCCCCCACCTTTTCAAGATAAGTAGCTATGGGTACCATAGCACATACTCAAACTTATTTACTGTACTTCTAAGCCACTTCAGTTGGTATATAAGCAATGTTAGATTTATTAGCAATATTAAGCTTATCCTGCGTGAACAATGCACCTGATTCCATAGTTGTTAAGTATTCAAGTCTTATTAGTCTGTAAACATCTTTGTAGTCATTTACTAAAAAATATAGATTGGAATCATGTTTCTTAATCAGCGCGGTTTCTATACCCTTAACTGTACATAAGATTAATTCCGCACAATAACTATCCCCTACAGTAGTAATATCATTTAAAATAATATTTTCAAAAACTTGAATGTCTCTCATTGGTTATTCACCTCTCATGGCAACTATAACACTTATCAATAACGAATAAATAAATTAGTAATTTATTTAAGATAAAATATCCTCGTTTTTTTTAAATGTTACATTCACATTAAGACTATTTGCCAAAATTAAAAGGCATTCAAGATAATTAAAATTATATTGTATGCCTTTTATAGTGTTCGTTTGTAATCTATGACTTCAGCATATAAATGTTTATTAATCAATAAAACAATTCTAGACAAACACCATTAGGTATATTATATATATTCACTTAGGTCATACTCCAAACGAACGCTTTGCTTATTCTATTAAAAGGTATCTAAGTATTTTTTTTATTTACCTGTTAGGTTAACATAAAAATATTTCTAGTTAAGATTCCTTTTCATACTAAGTTGATTTGATATGTTGTATTAATTTCTCAGATAAGATAAAATTTTATAATGGAATAAAAAAGAAGGCATTTAATTGCCTTCTTTTTATTCTTCCTGAAGATTTTTTATTTAAATTCAGTTATCAGTAATATCTGTATTGCGATTAGAACGTCTAATTGAATTTGGTAACATTACATCAATTTCTTGTTCTGAAAATGTTTGTTCTTCTTCGGTTTTTAAAGCTTTTTGTGCTAAATCATAACTTTTAGAATCAGTTCTTGGAGAATTACTATATACTTCTGCTGTTCTATTTTGAAGCTCACCCCGTTTCAACATGATTTCTTGTGGCTCAAGCATTTCATAATCAGTAAGCAATGAAACATATTCTTCTCTTATTTTCCATAACAAATCAGCAGATTTTTGATGTTTATTTGAAATTTCTACTAAATCAAAATTTTTAAAATATGTATTTAGCATAAGCAATGCCAATGATAATAATGCTCCAATAATCCCAGATATTTTTTTATTAGATATTATAGTTAGAATAAAACTTCCTGTGGTTAGAGCTGATAAAACAATTTGTCCTATTTTAAGTAATTCATTTTTCTTTAGTAGTCTCCCAATACATTTTTCGTGACATGTGCCTGTATATACAATTCGACCGTAAGCTTCTCTAATTTGAGACTCTAATTTATACCCTTGGCTAATTAAAGAATTTCGTTCCATAAATGTCACTCCATTTTTGTTTTGCTGTATAGTCATTCGCTTCACTTTCAATTGCTTCTAAGCTTTTATTATATGCACTTAAAGCCTTAGTTTGAAAATTATCATTATTTCTCAAAACATGACGATTACTTCCAGGAGCTGACCAATATAATGTAGAAGGATCAATATTCTTCAAATACTTAAAGAAATCACGACTCATCCAATCATAATAAGTATATGATTTATCTTTATACGCTGAATCTTTGATAAATTTGTATGCTAAAGTATCTATAACGATTCCATGGATAGGTACATTACAGTTATTTTTCCATGCACGAGCCATTCTACATAATCTCTTTAAATTTTTATTTGTAGCACTATTCATTAAATTTATAGCTTCAATTTCACTTCTGGGGTAAGTGGTTTCCCATGTGCCTCCACTATTTGAATCTGGGTAAGTATAACTTTTATTGTCAACGTTTATGAACGCAGGTACAATTTCAAAACGAATTCCATCACTAAAAGTAATTGAAATAATTTGCCCATCACCTTTAGATAATGATGTACTATAAGTTCTTTGTAAAACGTCCTTAACCTCTTGTAATAAAGCAGATTGTCCATTACTTAAATAATTATTAAACTTTGTATATGTAGCATATGGTAACTGTACAATTATATCAATATCACTGGTAGAAATTTCAGTGCCTCTTCCATAAGAGCCAACATAAAGACTATTATTTGTCTCTGAACTTGTATTCCAAAAATCTAAATTAATCCTTGTTGTTATTTTATGATATCTATCTCGAATAGTCTTTACTTTATCGCTGCTCATTTTTAAATCAGAACAAAACTTTGTAAAATTTTCAGTTACTGCCATAAATATCCCCCTCATAAAAATTATATATATTAGTCTTTACATTACTTCTATATGAAATATGTGTCAACTCATTTTATACAACATAATTTTCGTTATATTGTATGCCACTATAAATAGCCTATACCCTCATTCATACTTTTGTATATGTAATAAATCACTATTTTCACTGCATAAAAGGTGTCTAATTGAGAATATACACTACTTTTATGTACTTTTTTTCACTTTTCCCATTACATTATGAGAGGGTGTTTTATAAGGTTTTATAAGTAAATAATCAATAATCCATTTAAAATTTTCTAATAGAAAACAATAATTCTTTTTTTTTAATAGAAAACTCTTCTTCTGTTATAATTCCCTCCTCTAATAATTCTTTATATTTCATAATTTCATTTGTTACTCTAATACGAACTTAGTTGGAATTGAGGTTATAAATTATACCTAAGAATAAAAAAATTCTAAAAAATAGAGAAGAAAACCCTAATTTATAAAGAGATTAGTATAATATAAAATCTCTATACTTTAACTAGGATATATGGAGGTCAGGGTTTTCAACAGTTCCAGCATTAGTAAAACTAGAATGAAAATAATAATGTTCACCAATATCATGTTATTGAGATTTCACTCTAACCTCTACTAAATATTAGTGATCATATCTAAACTATTGATATGACTGTATTAAAGGCTAAAATTGGTCTTGGAATTCTTTTTAGGTATGAATAAAATAATAAAGATAGAATAATATAAAATCAACGAGTAAATAATAGCATTATCGAGCTACAGGGACTATACTTGCATTATATAGAGGTTTATGTTATTTTAATTAGGGAGAAGAGAAATGCAATAGACGTATACTTACGTTTTAGAATTGCATATAATACTTGTATAAATTTAATATATAAGCTGGAGGTATAAAATACATGAAATCACTTGCGAGAATGATTCTAATTCTTGCTATAGATGTGATCCTAATGGTTGTATTTACTATACCAGTTAGTTAATCAATTGTAGCCGGTTCATATTTGGGTGTGAAAACCCTTTATGAATCGGCTTATGTTTATAACAATACAAAATCCTTGCTTATCTATATACCATAAACTATTAAACCTCACTTATAGATTTTATATTTGAGCATAAGTTTTGACACCTTTGGATACATTGATTGCAGGTTATTATTTTACCTTTGTCAATACTTTTTAGTTATGACACTGATGTGTGAAATATGATAATAAAATTTCTTCAAAATATAATTTTGTATTTTTATTTGTTTGTTCAGATAAAACATACTAAAGTATTATAAATACTTTTATAGTACACGCCTATAAACCATAGGTACAACCTCTTTAAGAAGCTCCACAATATGAATAATATGGTATAATATTGTTATAGCTTCTTGTTAAGAATAATATTTTTGTGAAACATATCGATATAGAGGAGAATCAGTAGAATATTATAAGATTTCATAGTCTGAGCTTATACAAATCATAGGAGGAAACTAATGTCAAAAATCACGCCACAAACAGACTATTTTAATAAAGCCTCAAAGTATAGAAAAATTTATAATTTTACATTTTGGATTGTTTTAATCTTTTCCATAGTATTTTGCCTGTTAAATAAAAGTAATGTTGTAAATTATATTAGTATATTTTCTATTATAATTATTAGTATATTAAAGTACACCATTGACTCTTATCAAGAAAAAGCAGAGGAAAAAAGAAGAACTGCTTTATTTGATAATTCATTTGGAACTATGTATTCACTGAAGCCGTCTATTGGCTATTATGACAGTGAAGAAATTGAAAATGGTATCTACAAATTGATAGTTAATGTTTTTGAAAGTTCTTTGATTTCTTTGGAGGTTTCAACAAAGATGAAAGACAAAGAAGTGTGTAAAAACATTCTGCTAACAATAGTAATTTTAATATTTGCAATTTACGGATTTAGTAGAAGTAATACTGCTTTACCTATTCTGCAATTATTTTTATCTCAATATTTTATATTGAATTTAATTGCCCTTAAAAAATACAATTCAAAGGTAGAGAATTTATATAATGAAATACTTAACATGTTTTCAGATGGGTTAAGTAATAATCATAAATCTATAAAAAAATATGAAGGAGAAATAGTAAAAATAATTGTAGAGTATGAGTCAAATATTTCAAATTTAAAGGTGTTTTTGAATAGTAATATATTTAATGAATTAAATAACGATATTATGAATAACTGGACTAAACTAAAAAATAATTTTAATATAACGGAATAAAATGGGGGGATTTTGAAATGAGTGTTAATAGTTACTTGGAGAAATTATCTAGTGACTTAGTGTTGGATACAAGTGAAAAAAATAGCATAAGTACTTCAATAGAAACTTTAGAAGGTAGATTAAGTCGCCATTTTGGAGATGATATTAAAGAAAAATTTTGTTTTGGTTCATATACTAGAGGAACAATTCTTCCTAGAAAAGGAGATAAACAATCAGATATTGATTATATGATTGTTTTTAATAATGATAATCAATTTAAACCTCAAACGTTTCTAGATAAACTAAGAGCTTTTGCAGTAAAGTGTTATTCTACTTCAGAAATTCATCAATCATATCCAACAATAATACTTCGGTTAAACCATATAAATTTTGAGTTAGTGCCTGCTTATGATGCAGCATACTATGGCAATAATTATAAAATTCCAGCTCCTAACAATGAATATGAAAAGTGGACATCAACAGACCCAAATGGATTTAACATTAAATTAACCGATACCAACATAAGTAATAACAGCAAAATAAAACCAATGATTCGATTAATAAAATATTGGAATACAAGAAATAATCATGTATATAGTTCTTATTCACTTGAAAAACATTTAATAAATTCGAACTATTCTTATTTAAGTACTAGTTTGAAGGATTATTTCTATGATAGTGTTGAAGGATTAGTAACTTGGGATTTATCATCACAAACTTCAATTGACAAAGTTAATAAATTAAAAGAAAAAATAAATGAAATAAAACAGTTGGAAAATGACAACTGCCCTTTTACTGCCGAAACTAAAATTGAAGAGTTATTACCAAATATTAATTAGAATAAAAACATGTTTAATAGTTGCCTACACAATTTATTTAATATCTGATATTAAATATGAACTAACGAACTATTTTCTATTTTTTAAGATATATAAAATATACTCTCTTTTCAAAATCTATATCTTAAATTCTGAAGCTATTATTTTCTGCATATTTAATCATTTCATTTTTAAAGATAGACATTTTAAGTATTATGT
>NZ_DATCQT010000181.1:0-110820 GCF_036569345.1 Clostridium sp. | reverse complement strand
TTCATTGTTTTTACACCATTCTGAAACTGACATTCCGCTTTTAGTTCTTTCATAAATTCTTTGCTCCCAGAGAAGCTGGTCTTTAGTTGTGGATCTCAAAATAAAACCTCCCATCGATTACTTTATTAAAGTATATCAATTGGGAAGTTAATTTACATGGCGGTGTTTGTTCCATCGCTTACTTTATATTGCTTCATAATTTGCATAAACTGTCATGTAATTACATAAAAGAAAAAGATATAGCTTTATACACTATATCTTATATTGATGCTGTTAGTTTAATATTCATTTTTTAATTAATCCATTATTTAAGTAGCCCATCATCATCATTATTACAGCTATAAGAATAGATAGTACTGCCGTAGCAAAAAATCTACCCGGTATCAGATAACACAACCCACTCAACAAAAAAATTATGGTTACTGAAAAGCTTTTGAGCTTCGTTCTTCGTTCTTTACTTTTTATTCTCTTATTGATATTATCTACAGGGGAAAAACTACACACAAGTAAAACAGAAATAATTAATACTATTATTGAGGTAATGGTATTTATCGATATATATTTACCAATAATAATTATTACCCAGAAAATTATAAAGCTAATAAAAAAGCATCCCCAATAAGTTTTTGCATGGAATCCACCTGAAAATAATCTTATTGGACAGAAAAACACAAAAACAACTACATAATATTGTTGAAGTGAAAATAAGTAGAATATAATATAATACGGAATAATTTTTGTAACTTCATCAAAGAAACAAAGTAATCCATATTCCATTTTTTTTAGTTCTAAGTCCGTAAATTGAGGATTTGTTTTCGAAATCTTTTTTACAATACAACTGATTAATTTATTCATTCGTCTATCCTTTTATATTACAAATTTAACTAAGAATTTAGTTTTTCCCGAAGCACGTTCTACAGTTATGCTCCCATCATTATTCTCGACTAATTGTTTAGTAATATATAACCCATACCCATGTTCACCTTTTTGCTTAGTTTTTGTAGAAAACCCTTTTTCGAAGATTCTGTTTTTTATTTCTTCAGGAATACCCTCTCCATTATCTTCTATTTCAATAGAAAACTTGCTATCCTCTAAAGAAGTAGTGATAGATATTTTCTTATTTTCAGTAAATGGTTTTAATTTGAATGCTTCAAATGCATTATCTATAATATTACTAATAATACTTATCAATTCATCTTCTCTAATTTTTAACGAACTAAAAGACTCCTCAATTATTACCTTAAACTCTATTTTATTTTTAGTTGCATAATTATTTTTTATTGATAGCAAACCATCTATATAATCATTCCCCGTATCTAAATATATAAATGATGAATGAATTATGTCTGAAAGTTTTAATACATATTCATTTATTCGTTCAACGGTATTGGGCTTGTTCAAGCAACACAATGCTTGTATAACATTTATATGGTTAGCATAATCATGTTTTTCTTGTCTAATAATATTAATTATTTCTTCCATATTTGTAATTTGATGCTCTTGAACTTTGTATTTGTTGTTTATATTTATTATTTTTTCTCTTTCTTTTAAGTATAAAAATGCAATTATTGAAAAAACAAAAAATATACTATAAATTAGCATATTATATATTTTGCTATTCTTAACATCTAAAACACTAAAGACTAAAATATATATAAATAAATTAAAAATTCCAATTTGTATTAAAAATTCAGAAAAAAGAGATTTTTCTTTATTAAGCAATTTATCCTTAAAATATACATTAAATTTCAAAAGTAATATAACCACAACTATCTGTAGAAATTTACACCCAACGGACAAGATAAATAAGTATTTATTAACTGTCAAAATTTGATTTAACTCCACTTTAAGTATAAACATTTCAAGGAACTGAACTAAAGTTTCCGTAGTAAATATTATTGTAAAAAATAGGGAAAATATGATAGTCGAAAAATAAAGACTTATTTTTGTAATAAATGTTAAAAGCAAAATAGATACTACTATATTTGTAAGTGTATGATACAAATTATTCACATAAAATGTGCTCAAACAAGTTAAAAATACGTACATTATACAAAACAACCCTGATTTTGTTTTATTGGTAAATATATACTTTTTCTGATTAGTTAGAGAGCTAAAAACTCCTAATAATATTAGTGCTTCCAACATATCAAGTATTATTTCTCTAGTCATTTTCATCTTCTCCTCAATAAAGTATTAACTCTTCTGGATTATAGTTATTAAAGTTCAACATTCCTTCCCAAAAGAGCCAACAATTTTAACCTAAAAATTCATCTGGACATTTAGGCTGATGTGTACTAATTAGTGATGCTGGAACAATAGCTAGTACTCCAACAAATAATGCTAAACAGCCTATCATATTCATAGTTTTACGAATAAATCTTTTCAATTTTAACCCTCCCTTCTCCTAAATTTAATGTCAAGCTTATTAAAATAAGCTATGTCTTCATAAGTTAATATTCTACATAACTTTCCATATTCCTTCACATTATAATATATATTTACAAAAATATATAATTTGACCAAATTAACTATTTAAAAATTAGATATTATAATTTGACATCGACTTTACCCGAATAATATTGAGAAATATACTTGTCCAATTCTTGGCTTAATTTAATAACTTCGTCATTAATAAGTCTATCGCTTTCTGATATTAAGTTTTCTAATCTTTTTCTAAGCAATTCAATCTTTTCATCCATAATATTTACTCTTTTCATAAAATTTGTAATTCGATAATAATAATAATATTATTACATCATAAACACATTTGCAACATATATTTCTAAATTTCACTATATTTAATTTTAAAAAAATTATAAATCTCCAATATATCCTTCAAGTATCATCCGTGGATTCTTAAATTTTAAACAAAATTCACTTACAACTATTTGCTTCAATCTACTAAAGGCTTAAATATTTTACTATTTAAAAATAAAAAAAGATACATGCAGATTATGTATCTTTTATCTTTATATCCTTTTTTTTATTTAATGAATTATTTCTTACCCTTTAAGTTCATTAATGGACTTGTTTTTATAGACAATTCTAAAATTTCTTCGTCTTGAATAGATTGTAAATATCGCTTAGTTATAGAAATATTTTCATGTCCTAAAAGTCTTGAGAGTGAGTAGACGTCCAATCCGTTGCGTAATTGAGCCTGTGCAAAATAATGTCTTGCTGTATGAGGACTGCACCTTATTTCTTTTCTTATTTCAGCCTTCTCTCCTGCTATTTTAACCACTCTTTCAATAGCTTCCACAGTTAGCGGTCTGCAATTATTAGATAAAAAATAATTATTATCATTTATAATTTTATCTGTAAAATAGAAATCTCTTATTCTCTCATACTTAATCATTATTTTCTTTAACATTGGTGAAATAGATACATACCGTTCCTTGTTTCCTTTTCCTAATATTCTTATAATTGTTTCTCTAACATCTAATCTTGTTAGGGAACATAATTCAAGGTTTCTGATACCAGTATCAAATAAAGTAGCCATTATAGTTTTATTCCTAGCATTTAAATAATTTGAATAATTGTAAGCTTGAAGCATTTTAATTACCTCACTGTCATTGAAAGCCTCTATAACAACCTTACCCTCTCTTTGCCAACTAACTTTTTTACAAGGGTTAACGTTAATATACGATTCCTTGGTACAATATTCAAAAAATGACCTTAAAGTTTTTAGTATTGAATTTATATAAGTTGGTTTTCTTCCTTTTTGATGTTGAAATTTTACATATTCTTTAATATGGAGATAATTTATCTCCTCTAATTCCAAAATATTATACTTTTCTTTTATGTAATTTTGGAACAAAACATTACTATTTTTATACGATTTCTGAGTCCTTATGCTGTAATTTTTAATTTGAATTTCAAAGATAAACTCCCTTAATACATCTGTTAATAACAAAAAAATCACTCCCTATATAATTTATTAATTATATAAAAAGTGATTATATGTTTATCATAACCCAATAAAATCAATAAGCAACGTATACCATCAACATAAACCATAATTGCGGTTTTTCACGTATGTCATCACAGTTTGGATTGCTCTGCAATCGCTTACTTCAAGCAATATACTCTATCCCTCAAATTCCTCAGGGTACTCTGCATTATGATAAACATCTTGAACATCCTCATTGTCTTCAAGCATTTCTACAAGCCTGTGTACCTTACCTGCACCTTCTAGGCTAATAGGTATCATGTTATCAGGTATCATTGTAATCTCAGCTGACGCAAATTCAAAACCTGCTGCTTCTAACACTTCTCTTACTTGTCCAAAGGTTTCTACAGATGTAATAATTTCAAACATTTCTTCTTCTGCGTTAAAATCCTCTGCACCTGCCTCTAAAGCTAGCATCATAATTTCGTCTTCATCCATAACTTCAGTTCTTTCTATGATGATTTGTCCTTTTTTAGCAAACATCCAGCTTACGCATCCAGCTGCTCCCATATTCCCATGGTGTCTGTCAAAAGCATGCCTTACAGTAGCAACGCTTCTATTCTTTTTATCTGTAAGCGTAACAACTACTACAGCAACGCCTTCTGCCCCATAACCTTCATAAACTATTTCTTCGTAGTTTACACCTTCAAGCTCTCCAGCACCTTTTTTAATTGCCCTGTTTATTGTTTCTAATGGCATATTATTAGATTTTGCTTTAGCAACTACATCTCTAAGATGAGCATTAATTTCCAAGCTAGATCCACCATTTTTAGCAGCCATTATTATTTCTTTACCTAATTTCGTGAAAACTTTACCTCTTATAACATCAATCTTACCTTTTTTCTGTTGTATATTATGCCATTTTGAATGTCCCGACATTTGAACTCCCCCCCAACTAACTATTTTGTATGTGAAATATTTCTGACCACTTCTAATAACTACCAATATTTCTATGAATTAGTCTTAAGTACATTACACTTTTATTATATCATACAAATAAAGTATTTTTCAAATAAAAAGAAAAGTATGTATACTATTACTTGTTAAAGTACAGAGTCTATAATTTCACTATCATACAATCTATGTTCCAATTTGAAGTACATTTTCGCCTTTTCTTCGTAAAACAAAGCTTTTCCTGAGGTAACTTCGGTTATTTGTGACTTTAATTTTTCTAGATTACAAAACTGACACAATATTTTAATATTAACTTTGTCAGTATACTCTATATGTTCTATATGAAAGTTATCTTTAGTACATAAATGTTGCAGCTTCCCCAATAGATCATACTCAATTAGTATTGTAAGCGAGATACCTTTAACCTTTTCCACCACACCCGCCTCTTGAACAGCCAGCGACGCACCTTTAGAATATGCTCTTGCAAGACCTCCAGTACCTAGAAGAATTCCTCCAAAATATCTGGTAACTACCACAACTACATCTGTAATATCACTCTTTTTTAAAACTTCTAGCATAGGAATACCTCCGGTTCCTTTAGGTTCTCCATCATCACTATACCTTTGTATGTCCTTATTTTCTCCAATTATATAGGAATAAACATTATGCCTTGCTTGTTTATGTTTATTTTTAACATAATTAACGAATTTCTTTGCCTCATCTTCACTTTCAACTCTTTTAATCTGCCCAATAAAAATAGATTTTTTCTCCTTAAATTCAGCGATTGATTCATCTTTTATTGTAAAGTAACTCATTTCAATTCTCCCACCCATCACTAAATGTTCGAGATAAAATTTAAGGTTACCCTCTAATTTTATCTATGTTTACTCCATAAGTAATAAAAACCTCTGTGCAGCATCAATTATATATTTTTTGTCAGTGCTTGTGCATATGTACTTTATTTTTGAAATAGCTTTTTCACTTTTTATTATGCTTAGAGATTTTATTGCATAACTTATCACTTGTGGATTCTCATCCCCAAGGGCTCTAAGTAATGCCCCTTCAGATCTTATATCTCCTATTTTTCCCATTGCTGAAACTGCCATTCTGCGTACATTTATATATTTATGAACTGAAGCTTTAATTAAAATATCTAAACAAGACTTTTCCTTTAATTCTCCTATTATCCAAACTGCAGCCTCTTTATCTTTAGGATGCATCTCCACATAATTAGTTTTTATTAACGTTGTTAATTTATTTTTATTATTCTCTTCAAGTGAATTCAGGAAACAGATTTTATCCTCTTTTCCTGCTTTAACAATTTTCTTAAAAAGTTCATCTGTATCATTGCTTTGCACCAAAAATCTATATTTTATTTTACCATCAATTATATGTTTTTGTACAATGGCATTATCTAAATTTCTAATTTTACATATGGCTTCCATAGTTTTACCTTCCAAAAACAAGAAATAAGATATTTCCTCTTGAGAATACTTACTAATGCATAACCAGTCAATGACCATTAATCCTTTTTTCAAAAGTTTCTCTCCTTAATTTGCAAATATTTATCTATTTTTCACTTAATAACTCTGAGATAATTTTAATTCCTTGTTCTATTTCAGGCTTTTTTATTTCCGAAAAACTTAATCTAAAATAATCATTTCCTTCTATAGCATTTTTATAAAATAAAACGCCCGGTGTCAATAGAACTTTCATATTTTTACACCTATAAAACAATTCCATGGAAGTACTTTTCAAATTGTCAGCTATTTTAAAATAAAAATGAATTCCCCCTCCAGGAGTATAATAAGTAACCTTATCACCTAAATATTTTTCTATACAATTTATCATAAAGTTATATTTGTCTTTATATGCCATGTTAAGGCGGCTTATGTGTTCTTTCCAAAGATCTTTATTTATGTATAAATCAAGAGCACGTTGCATGAGACTGGAAGTTGATATATCGGTATTAATCTTCGAATTTTGGATTAGCTCTTTGCACTCCTCTGGCGGTATCATATATCCAAGTCTTATTCCTGGAAGAAATATCTTTGAAAAACTCTTTATATAAATAACCCGATCATTTATATCTAAGCTTTTAAAACTCTTATATAACTTATTATCATATATTAGTTCAGACAAATAATCATCTTCAACAATAAAAAAATCATGTAACTCTGCGAGTTCTAATATCCTTAGCTTTTTCTCCAAACTATAGGTGGCTCCTGTAGGATTTTGAAAATAACTCATGGCATAAAAGCATTTTATTCTATTCTTTTTAAGTATCTCTTCTAATTGGAGTAAATCCACTCCATCTTCCAACATATCAACTTCAAATATGTTAGCCCTTCTCCATTTAAAAACCGATAACGCACCACCATAGGTTGGCTTTTCTACAACAACATTATCATGAACATTTATTATAGATTTAGACACTATATCAATACCCTGCTGTGCACCCGACAGAATCAATATGTCTTCTGAGCTTACCTTATTATCCCAAAAAAAACTACTTATACTATTTCTAAGTCCCTCATATCCCAAAGATTCCTTGTAGGCAAAAGCCTCTGTTCCATCTCTATCTAATACCTCATTTAAAACATCTTTAAATACAGTTACAGGAAAAAATTCACTGCTTGTAATCTCCCCTGTAAAATCTACATATTTTTTAAAATCTTGCCCAGAAATTTTTTTCAAGGTATTAGAATATTCCTTTTTAAACCTTATGTTTGTATCTCTTCTTTTAGCATAAGTTCCACTACCCATCTTTTGGTATGCATATCCCTCAGCTTCAAGCTTTTTATAGGCGCTAACTACTGTAACATCATTAACCATCAATATTTTTGATAATTTTCTTATTGAAGGTAACTTTTCGCCGTCATCCACGCTATTTTCATCAATCAAATTTTTAATATGTTTTGATATTTCCATATACTTAGGAATTTCTCTTGTAAATTTGATTTCATATTTAACCATATTTTCACCCATTCATTTCAGAAATATTAGACGTAATAAACATTTTGTTTAAACAAAACTTTTTCCTTGTCTATTTTAAAATCTCTAGTTTCCTTTTTAATAATATCTCTTTCCCATAATTTATTAAGCAATTCTTCCATATCAATATCAAAATCCTTAAACAAATCATCTGCCATAATTTCCTCTGCACTTAAAAACTTGTCTTTTCCTCTCATATAGTTTAAAAGCAAGGCACAATTACTCTTAATACTCGAATTTATACTTTGCTCTAAAAATGTCATAGTTTCCTTAATTGTTTCCACAGTGTTTGATTTGTCAAAAAACAATTTATCAACGCATTGTTTAAAACTTTCGTTTAAATTAAGGGCCATAGTCATAACATCTTTACTAATCATATAACCTGATGAGTTAACAAATAGTCTTGAATACTTCTCTATGCATCTTATAGCAGTACTATATGCTGTATATATCCCATTGCTTGACAAATATTTTTTACATACTCCAATATCTTTTAAGAGCTTACCTAAAAAATACATTCCCCATCGTTCTCTATCAACATCAGGGAAAAACCTACCACCATCATACCTCACTGTTATATCCATATCTTTTGAAAATAATAACCTAGAAGATGAGAAAATTCTATGTATAAATCCACCCTTTAAATTATCAGAATAAATTTGTATAAACTTTTCTTTACCCATAAGTTTAATATGAACTGGAATACCCTTCTCTTCGGCATATATGTCCCTTATTTTATCAAAATTCACATTTACAATTACGAAAAAATCAATATCGGATTCTTCCCACAAATCGCCTGTTACCATACTCCCGAAAACCATAACCGACAAAACAGTATCATCAATTTTTAGTCTATCTAATACACTGTTAAAAGCCTTTTGATATTGCACAATAGTTTTTGTCATTCCTTTCCCTCCCTTAAGTTTATATAGCTTATTAATTTCTAATGTGTTTTAGTGTCTTAAAATGCAAATTTTCTAAATGAATATTTTATTAACATTATTTCTATCATAAAATTCTTGCGTTATTCCTTTATCCTTCATTATAGCACTACATTTTTCTTTATTACAAGCATTTCGTTCCTAGAGAACAAAATAAAGAGAATCAAGTTTAGTATTACATAAACCCATTCTCCTTATCATCATAAAAAATCATTTACAATCATACTTTGCAAGTTTGAGCATATTCTCAACTTTGCATCTCAACACCTTCATTAAATCTTCAGAAATCTCATCAACTTCCTCAACTAAATCTATCGCATCTTTTATTTTTGAACTACTGCCAAAATTTGTACCTGCCAAATTGTTCGCAGTAAATGAATAATTATGAGCTGCAAATGATAGAACTGTTAAAGTATCCGTTAATGGTTTTACATCATTTTCAAAATAAGCTCTTGCTTTAAAATCCAGCGGTAACCTATCTAATTCAAATCTTAAAATGTTTATATTTGTAACCTTATCTGCCAATGATCTGATATCAAAATTATCGCATATATCAGTAGTAGCAGATGTTCCAGTGGCACTAGTGGAATTATACAATTGCTGCTGCATAGATTCATTCTCATTAGTATTCTTATATTCCTCATTCATATCATTTATAATTTTTTTTACATAATTGTTTACTTCATCTTGTTGATTTGTTGTTTTATTTATTCTATTTCCATTATCTGAATTCGATTTTTCCTCTCCCATATCTACTCCTAATCCTACGATAATGATATATCTAATATTTAATTATATAAACTTACTATAGGTTTTATTACACTTTTAACGGATTTTATCACAAAAACTAATAAAATTACTCTTGTAGAGTGTAATGTTAAAATTAATAAAGGTATGAGTTACACTAAAATATATTTTTCACACTTGTTATAAACTTCATCGTCACCTTGTACTGACATAAGTGTTCCTTCTTCATTATATTCTTCTGAATCAACCTTTGAACCTCTATGCAAATATGCCACCATTGACTGGTCAGTGTATGGTATAAGTACTTTAAACTTTTTAAGCGTATATGGAAGCTCCCTGCATGTCTCTTTCAATAGTTCTTCCAAATTTGTACCATTTTTAGCTGATATTTCGATACACTTTAAATTTTTATATTTTTCTTTAATTTTCAAAATATTTTCTTGTGAGGCTATATCTATTTTATTTAAAACTAATATCATTGGCTTATTAATTGCATTTAATTCCGTTAGAACTCCATCTACAGCTACTATTTGTAATTCTGCAGTGTCAGCTGACGCATCCACAACATGTAGCAACAAATCTGAATATACCACCTCTTCTAGAGTTGATTTAAATGCTTCTACTAAGTCATGGGGAAGTTTCCTTATAAAACCTACGGTATCCGTTACTGCAGCCACTCTATTATCTGGTAATAAAAGAGCTCTTGTTGTTACGTCTAGTGTTGCAAAAAGCATATCTGCTTCAAACACTTTATCTTTTTGTGTTACACTTTTTAATGCTGCTACTTCGCACAATGCATTTCTAAGTGTTGATTTGCCAGAATTAGTATACCCAACTAAAGATACTTTTGAAATGCTTTCGCGACTTCTCTTTTCTCTTTGAACATTTCTTGTAGTTCTTATTTTTTCTAATTCTTTATTTAAATCAAAAATACCTTCTCTTATTCGTCTTTTATCTATTTCTAACTTTTTCTCCCCAGGGCCTCTTGTTCCAATTCCAGCACCAGTTCTTGATAACATTGTTCCAAGTCCTATTAATCGTGGTAATCTATATTTTAATTGTGCAAGTTCAACTTGAATTTTTGCTTCTCTAGTTCTTGCCCGCCTAGCAAATATCTCTAAAATTAGTGTAGTTCTATCTATTACCTTACATCCAAGCACTTCCTCCAAATTTCTAACTTGAGAACCTGATAATTCATCATCAAAAATAACTATATTCGCCCTTAACGCTTGCCTTAAAACTGCAATTTCTTCTGCTTTACCGCTGCCTATATATAAAGCTGCATCTATTTTATGTCTGTTTTGCAGTATTGTATCTACAGTTTCTACATTACATGCCCTTGCGAGTTCTGTAAGTTCTAATAAGTCCTCTTCACTTTCTATCCCCACTAAAATAGCTCTTTCTATATCATCTTCAACAATTTCACTTGTCTTCATTAATCTTTCGACATATTTAACTTTGTCTAAAATGTTATATTCCATTACCTCATTTATGTTTATTGGACCTACTTCATCTTCTATTAATATACTATTATCTATTTCGCAAAAACCTATGTTATATCTCAATTTTTCTCTTTCAGCGGTAACTCCAATAGCCACAATACAATCTAGCTTTAATTTTACTAGGGCTGACATATCTAGGGCAGATAATCTAGAATTGCCATTTGGATGTGTATGTACTATTTTAACCCCTGATAAACGACCCTCTCGTATATCAATTAAAGGCAGATCTACTGTACTACTATCACCAATTGCCATACTAATTATTTTGCCTTTTCTATCTATTGCAGCACTGACTTCCCTACCTAAAATTTGCGTTACTTCAACTAGTATATCTACCAATTCAACAGACAAAATACAATCTTTAGAAATCCTTATTTCGCATGCCTTTTCCAATTTATCTAAAATCGAATTTTTAACTCCATCGATATTTCCATATATCATCGAACATCACTCCATTCTATTAATATTTTAACAAGTTTTCTTATTCTTATACTTGACAACCTTCATATAATTTTATACCATAGTGACATCATTGTAAATATATATACAAGGAGTGATTAACATTGGATAACAAAAAAAGAAATATTCTTATATCTAAAGAACAAATTGATCAGCGAATTAAACAACTTGGTGCTGAAATTTCAAAAGACTATAGTGGGAAAAAATTATATGTACTTTCATTACTTAGAGGTAGTTTTATATATACTGCAGACCTTGTTCGTGAGATCACACTTCCTACAAAAATAGGTTTTATGACAACTTCAAGTTATGGTGATGATGAAAATTCAAGTGGATCAATAAATGTTGTAAATGACATTCCCGACAATATTGAAGGTTTTGATGTATTGATAGTGGATGATATTGTTGATACTGGAATGACTATGGATTTCATTATGTCGCGTGTTAGATCTTTAGGAGCATCTAGTGTAAAATCTTGTGTACTCTTAAATAAACTTGATCGACGAAAAGTTGATATAATACCTGATTATTGCTGCTTTGAAATTCCAGATGTTTTTGTAGTTGGATATGGGTTAAATTATGGAGACTACTATAGAAATGTACCATATGTATTTAATTGGGAAGATTAATAAAAATAAAGTACGCCTGGGCGTACTTTATTTTTATTATACCTCTTCTAATCACCACTGATATTACCCATTTTAAACCCTGTACCATTTAAATCTAATTGAACTGCAGTATTAGGTGTTTTTCCCACTATAATGGTTTCAGCAATTGGAA
This sequence comes from Clostridium sp., assembly GCF_036569345.1. Classification (GTDB taxonomy): domain Bacteria; phylum Bacillota; class Clostridia; order Clostridiales; family Clostridiaceae; genus Clostridium_AD. The sequence continues at coordinate 98,551 of NZ_DATCQT010000181.1, read as the reverse complement.
CTTCATTAGTTACCACGATATCATTACTTTTTAGTGGAATAATTACTCTCACCGTAGTTTTTACTTTAACATAAATTTTATGCCTCGTTTGATTTATTCCTGCACTTTCAAACTCAGAAGAATATTTAGTTTCTATACTACCAATAGGTTGCATTCTTATTGTTATCTTAGGCCCGTAATAAGATAAAATATTATTTCTTGTTATATAACCTAGTGGAACCTTAATACCCACCTCCCCCAATTTCATCAGTTCCTTTTGCGATTCTAAAGCAACATCGCAAGCTATTTTATTCATTTTTAGAGTATCTGCTTTTAACATTACAATATTCCCCTGCGAATCTTTATCCACTCTTATAACCTGGTCATAGTTAAATTGGTCGGAATATTCATTTATAATTGCTCTATTAACAATCTCCGTAGCTTTAGCCCTCATTTCCGCATCCGCCACCGCCATTACGGTTGGCATCACGGTTTTATCGAAAATGTATGTAAATATTGTAAAATTCATCATGATTATGCCTGTAATTATTAATATTTTTATTTTAATTTTATTATTAATATTCATTACCTCCAACTAAGGATTTATTTAATTATATGTAACTGCTTTAAGGTAAAGAATTAAATGCCTTTTCAAACTCAATATTTTATATTAATCACAATTTAATAAATACCACAATTTTATGGTATAATATTAAAAGCTAATTATAGTTAAACAATGTGAATTTCTAGAAGGCAATGTAACATTTTACAATTCTTGTCTGCTTTATAGAAATACAAGGAGGATACTAAATGGAAAAAGGAAAAGCTACTCAAAAAAAGAATAAAGGAAATGGAAAGAAAATTTTTAAAACCATTTTTTTGACTATTGCAATTATAGCCTTAGTAGCCACTGTAGCTATTGGAGGAGTCGTACTAGCTATGGTTAAGACCGCTCCTAGTTTAGATATTAATGAATTTTTAAAATTAGATGAGATAACAGTATTGGTAGACAATTCCGGAAAACCTATGGATGAATATGCAAATTCAGAAAGAAGAATTAATGTACCCATTAGTAAAGTTCCAAAAAACCTTCAGGATGCATTTATAAGTATTGAAGATACTAGATTTTATACCCACCCTGGCATTGACTTACAAAGACTATTTGGTGCTATATTTAATGATATAAAAATAAAATTTAAAGGAAGTGGTGGAAGTCTTCAGGGTGCTTCAACTATAACCCAACAATTGGTTAAATATAGAGTATTTTTAGAAGATTCTTTGAATAACAGGACTTCTATAAAAAGAAAAGTTCAAGAAATGGCCTTATCGCTTCAAATAGAGAAGGTTTTAACCAAGTCTCAGATTTTAGAGACTTATATGAACACTATTTATCTAGGAGGGAATGCTCATGGTGTAGAAGCTGCATCTAGGCAATATTTTAATAAATCTATTCAAGATTTAACCTTAAAACAAACTGCATTTATAGCTAGTGCTGCTCAGAATCCCAGTGTTTCTTATAGTTTGGCATCTAAAGCATATAAAAATAAAGCAGTATTTGAATCAAATAGAACCAAAGCTGTTCTTGATAATATGCTTAAGTATAATAAAATAAACAAGAAACAATTAGATGTTGCTATGGCTGAAGATTTAAGATTTAGTTTTCCACCAACAAATGAAAATATAATGAACTATGAGTATTTCTCTAGACCTGTAATACTTCAGGTTACTAACGATTTAATGAAACAATATAATATTAGTAAAACAGAAGCAAAATCAATGCTTATGTATGATGGAGTAAAAATTTATACAACTATGGATAGAAATATGCAAGATGCCACACAAAGACTTATTGATAATTCAGTACAAGGTGACATACAAGCTGCCTCTGTTGTTATTGATTATCATACTGGTGAAGTTAAAACTATTGTAGGTGGACGTAGTACGAAAGTCCCTGATTCTTGGAACAGAGCCACGTTATCTACGTCAGCTCCTTTCTTAAGGGCTCCTGGCTCAAGCATTAAGCCACTAACTGTATATGGCCCTGCTATTGATTCAAAAATAGCTACGGCTTCTACAGTAATTGAAGATTCACCTATTCCTGAACCTGGATATAATCCAAAAAATGCACCTAATGAATATAAGGGGTACCTAACACTAAGAGACTGTTTGAAATATTCAGTTAACATTGCGGCTGTGAAAATTGAGAATATGATTGGTCTTAAGACTGGAGCCTCTTATGGCGAAAAATTTGGATTACAGCTAGATAACACAGATAAGCTTAGTCCGGCTGCTATGGCTCTTGGCCAATTAAATGGTGGAGAATCAAATGGAACTAATCCTCTCACTATGGCTGCGGCATATGGCGTTTTTGGTAACAACGGAATGCGTACTACTCCAAGATTATACACTAAAGTAGTTGATAGGACTGGTAAAGTATTGCTTGAAACAAAATTTGAAACAACACCTGTTCTATCTCCTCAAAGTGCTTATATAATGTATGATTTATTAAAGGGACCTGTAAGCCCTGGTGGTACTGGACCAGGAGCTGTTTTTGGTGACATGCCTGTTCGTGGTAAAACTGGTACTTCTTCTGATGCAAAAGATTTATGGTTTGTTGGTTTAACTCCATATTACTCTGCTGCTGTTTGGATTGGAACTGATAAAGCTACTACAGTGAATATGGGTAGTAATGATGCTGCAACGCTTTGGGGTGGAATTATGAAAAAAGCTCATGCATCCCTTCCAGTAAAGAACGTAGAAATGCCTTCTGGCATATCCACTTTGTCTGTATCAAAAGATTCAGGTGATATACCTTCTGCCTTAACTTTTGCAGACCCACGACGGGATAGGGTTTACTCAGAACTATTTATTGATGGAACTCAACCTACAACTACTGATAGCATACATGTTCTTGGTAAAGTAACCCTTGCCCCAGATGGTAGTTATGTTCTTGCATCAAAATTTACGCCACCTGGGAAAATTGAGACAAGGGTTTTTATAAAAAGAGTTTATGCACCGACTAATTCATTATTAAAAGACTCTGCTTTTGTATTACCAACAGCAGTTGATACATTTTCAAAACAAACTGTACTTCCTCCAATTATACTGCCTCCGACATTTACTGATCCAACACTTACTGATCCGACGCTCACCGATCCAACAGTTGTTGACCCACCAGCTGTTGATCCAACTAACGGTAATAAAGGTCATAACTGATAATACAAAATAAAAATATGCTATCAAAATACTTTATTTTGTTAGCATATTTTTTTATCACCCTTTACTTTTAGGATTAAATATTAAAGCCATAATATATCCGAAAAAGATTGAAGCAGTAATGCCACCAGCAGTTCCTTTTATACCTCCAGTAAATGCTCCTATAAGGCCAACTTCATCTACTTCCTTCATTACACTTTTTACTAAACTGTATCCAAAACCAGGCAAAGGAATACTTCCACCTGCTTTTCCATATTCCATAACCACATCATATATATTTAATGCACCTAATATAACACCGGCGGTTACAAATACAACTAATATTCTAGCTGGAGTTAATTTAGTAGTATCCATAAGTATTTGCCCTATTACACAAATTATCCCTCCAACTATAAAAGCCATAATGTAATTATTCATTTACTCACCCCCAAACTCTATTGAAACAGCGTGTGCGATTCCCGGTATTGTTTCTCCTTGCAGTGATGAAGTTGAGCTTAGAAGTGCCCCAGTGGAAACTAGAAGTATCCTTTTGAATTTTCCTTTTAGCATATTTTTAAGTAGGTATCCTGTTGCAACTACTGCAGAACATCCACAACCACTACCACCCGCATTAGTCCCTTGACTCTGTGCATCAAAAATTTTCTCACCGCAGTCAATATAATGACCTTTCATATCGTACTTATATTCTAACATCAATTTTTCTGTAAATTCTCTTCCTATAATTCCTAAGTCTCCAGTAGCAATCACATCATAATCTGAAGGTTTTCTACCAGTATCCATAAAATGTTGTTTAATAGTATCTACAGCTGCTGGTGCCATTGCAACTCCCATATTATTTACATCAGTTATTCCATAGTCTTTAACTTTTCCAGTTGTAACATAAGTAACATATGGAAAGTTTCCTTTTTTTGCCAATACCATTGCACCTGCACCTGTAACTGTCCATTGAGCTGTTGGAGGCCTTTGGCTTCCCATTTCCAGTGGCAATCTAAATTGACGCTCAGCCGATGAGAAATGTGATGAAGTAGCGGCTACAATGTAATTAGCCATGCCTCCTTCCATTATCATCGAACCCACACTTAAAGACTCTGCCATAGTTGAACAAGCTCCATAAAGACCTATGAACGGTATATTTAAATCTCTAGCTGCAAAACATGAGGAAGATAGCTGATTTAGTAAATCTCCCGCCAGTAAATAATTTATATCCGTCTCTTTTAGTTTTGCTTTTTTTATACTCTCTGATATTGCAGTATATAAAAGACTAGTTTCAGCTTTTTCGAAACTTTCAGTTCCATTAAGATCATCCTCTAAAATTCTGTCAAAATACTCTTTTAATGGTCCCATGCCTTCCTTAGGTCCAACTATATTATATGTACCTATAATTCTAGGTTTACTTTCAATTTCTACAGTTTGAAGACCGATTCTTCTACCCATTTTTAATCACCACCTTAAAAAGTAATATAAAATCCCCACAATTACAGATGAACCTATACCATATACTAAAACCGGGCCTGCAATAGTAAACATCTTAGCCGCTACACCAAAAACAAAGCCCTCTTTTTTAAATTCCATTGCTGGTGAAACAATTGAATTTGCAAATCCCGTAATTGGAACAACAGAACCTGCTCCTGCAAAATCACCTATTTTATCATATACACCAATTCCAGTAAGCACAGCTCCTAAAAACACCATTACTATAGAAACATAAGTGCCTAGCTCATCTTTAGGAATGCCCATTTGAGAAAAGATATCACTTATAAATTGCCCTATTACACATATTAATCCTCCTACCCAAAAGGCATTAAAACAGTGTAGTGCTAATTTAGGTTTAGGGATGTTATTAGAATTCAGTTTATCGAATTTTTTTATTATAGTTTTTTCCTCTACCTTCATGAAATGCCCTCCTTGTCATTTTTAAGATTGGAATCATTTATTATATTGTTATGCGCACATATAATACGCTAATTCTTTATGTTAGTATTTACGAATATAAGATTTTTAGTCAAAAAAATAAGATGAATTTTTATATAAGCTCTTCAAGATTAGACATTGAAAGTTGCTTATATATATTTCATCTTATCCACTTATTTTATTAGCTCAACTTTTCCTTCATTATTTTCAAAACTTTTTTTTCTATTCTCGATACCTGTACTTGACTTATTCCCATCATTTTCGCAACCTGAATTTGTGTATTATCTTTAAAATATCTTAGCATAATTATTTGTCTTGATTTTGCATCAAGTTTTCTAAGTGCCTCTTTAAGGGCAATTTTATCTAAAACTTGATTATCTTCTTCGTATTTTTCACTTAACTTATCTATTAATAGCACAGGGGCACCATCATCTTGGTGAATTGTATCAAATAAATACAACATATTGCTAGCAGATTCTAATGCATATACTATATCCTCTTTTTCTATTTTGCTAAAGTCCGATAGTTCATCAATGGTTGGATCCCTACCCAGTTGCTTTGTTAACGTATCTTTATCATAATGTAACTGCCGTGCAGTATTTTTAACGCTTCTACTTACTTTTATAATTCCATCATCTCTAAGAAATCTTTTGATTTCTCCCATTATCATAGGCACAGCATATGTTGAGAATTTGACATTATATTTAGTATCAAAATTATTAATAGCTTTTACTAAGCCAATACAACCAATTTGGAAGATATCATCATACTCATATCCTCTATTAAGAAATTTTTTACTTATCGATGCAACTAATGGTAAGTTCATTTCTACTAATGTGTCAAGTGCACCCGGTTCTCCATTTCTTGCCATTTGGATTAGCTGCATGTTATCTTCATAATTATAATTATTTTTTCTTATTATTTTCTGGTCCATAATATTCCACCTAACTTAAAGGATTAAATATTTTTTTCATTATTATACTTGTTCCCCTACCTTTATCAGACTTTACTTCTAAGCTGTCCATAAAAGTTTCCATAACAGTAAACCCCATTCCTGACCTCTCTAAGTCTGGGCGAGAAGTATATAAGGGTTGCAAAGCGAGTTCTAGGTTGTCAATTCCTTTTCCTGCGTCGCAAACTATTACAGTTAACTCCGTTCCATTTATAATAGCTTCTATAGTGATCATTTCTTCTTCGCTTTCGTATCCATGAATAATTGCATTGGTTACAGCTTCTGATACCGCTGTTTTAACATCGGTAATTTCTTCAATTGTAGGATCTAATTGTGAAGCAAATGCTGCTACTGCAACACGTGCAAAACCTTCATTCTGTGATTTACTTAAGAATTCAATTTTAATTTTATTGTAACCCATACTAATCCCCCCACTAAATGTTGTTTACAGCTTGCTCAACATCATCATATAACATGATAATTTTAAACATTCCTGACAATTCAAATACTCTTTTTACTGAAGATTTAATGTTAGTCACACATACTTTCCCATTTCTCATATGTAACTTTTTGTATCTTCCAATAACCACCCCGATACCAGAACTGTCCATGAATGTTACATCATCGAAGTCCATTATTAATTTATTGTAGCTATCTCGCTCTAGTCTATCGTCTATAATATTCCTTACTTCTTCTGCACTATGATGGTCAAGTTCTCCAACCATGTAAACTATCAATTTATCTTCCCTATTTTCAAAATTTAAATGCATCTTCTTCCCCCCCGAATCATTTGAAATCAAAATATTTTTTCTGTATTTTCTAAATAATATATCCTTTTTCTATATTCTACAACTTACATGATTTTCCTTCTTTTTTTGTAATATTTTTTCATTTTTTTATATTATAACCATTTTTATACCTTTTAATGTAATATAGATAAACAATTTTAATTATTTTAATCTATTGCTCTATAATAAATAGAAGCGAGATAATTAGATTCCTAATTATCTCGCTTCTATTTATTATAACATCTCAATAAGCTAATATAAATTTTTGTATATCTCAATCATCTCTTCTCTTGATAATTGAACGTAATTATTTACTAATAATCTTTGTTGTTTTTCTATAACACTATCAGTAAATAATTCTATTTCTTCTAACTTCATGCCAAATTCTTTTAATGGCCTTTTCATTAATAATTTATTTAAGACATTTTCAATCTCTTTGTAAACATCCTCACCATCACTAAGGTTTAATATATTTGTTAAAATGCTATTTATCTCCTTTATCTTTCCACTTGGGTTCTTTTTATTATACATTTTAAATACCTCAGTAAACAAATGATAGTTTGCTTCACCATGTGCTACATGATAAACCCCACCTAGTGGATATGACATAGCATGAACTGCTCCAACTCCAGCATTTACAAATGCAATTCCTGCGTAATTACTAGCAGTTGAAAATTTCTTTAGTAAAGCTAATCGTTGCTCTTCACCTTTTTCTATAATTTCAATGTAGCCTTTAATAATCATCTCTATAGCTCTAATTGAAAACAACTCGGTGTATGCATTCGATTTTGGAGAAACAAAAGCTTCAATTGCATGAATTAATGCATCTATAGAACTAGCAACAAAAAATTTAAATGGTAACCCTTTCATAAGTTCTGGAATAAGTACAGCCTGATTTGCAAATAATTCATCACTAGCAAGGCCCATCTTCGTATGTTTAGATTTAATTTCTGCAATTGAAATATTAGTTACTTCACTTCCGGTCCCACAAGTTGTAGGCACAATTATTAGACTCTTATCTCTTATAAGAGGAATTCTTTTTTCAAATAAATCTAAACAATCAACTACATCTTTAAAAATCATTAACTTAGCAATATCTATAACTGTTCCTCCACCAATACCTATAATTCTATTTATTTTTTTGTTTGGAATATCTGAAATAATTTTGTTAATCATCTCATCTGTTGGCTCACCAAACCCGTATTCTTCTTGAAAAATAAATTCTGACTTTATATTAAGTTCTTTCATGAAGGGCTCATAAATAAATTTATGTGTAAGTACTAAGTCACCATCACCAACTTTAAACTCTTCAACAAAGTCTTTAAAATTATCAAAAGAGTAAATTTGAGGAATTAATTGAAAATTTTTCATGATGCACTCCTTTGTGTAATTATATTTATTTTGTGATAAAATCACATTTAAATCTTTTTTCCCATTCTTCTATTAGTATGGGTCTAAAATCTGGATGGGCAATATTTATAAGTGCCCTTGCTCTGTCTTTTAATGTTTTACCTTTTAAATTCGCAATACCATATTCAGTAACTATATATTGTACTTCATTCCTAAGAGTTGTCACCGCTGATCCTGCATCTAGTAAAGGCGTAATTCTAGAAATCTTTCCATGACTTGCGGTAGAAGGCATAGCAATGATAGCTTTTCCATCCTTTGCGAGTGCTGCACCTCTGATAAAGTCAACTTGACCACCAGTTCCACTAAACTGAGTTAATCCTATAGTTTCTGCATTAACCTGGCCCATTAAATCTACTTGAATAGCAGAATTTATACAAACCATTTTATTGTTCTTCGCAATTATTATTGGATCATTTACATAATCTACAGAATACATTTCAACCATCGGATTATTATCCACAAAATCATAAAGCCTTTTTGTTCCCATCAAAAATGTAACAACTATCTTTCTATTATGAAGTGTTTTAGACTTACCTGTAATTACACCCGCTTCAACGAGTTCCACAACTCCATCTGAAATCATCTCGGAATGAATTCCTAAATCTTTTTTATCCTTTAAAAATAAAAGTACTGCATCTGGAATAGCTCCGATTCCAAGTTGAAGTGTAGAACCATCTTCAACTAAAGATGCACAATACTCGCCAATAGCTTTTTCTATATCTCCAATTTTAGGTGGATTAAGTTCTATAATTTTATGATCTACTTCTACAATATAATCTATTTCAGAAATATGTATAAAAGAGTCTCCAAAAGTTCTTGGCATATTTTTATTTACTTCTGCAATCACTACTTTTGCACACTGCGTTGCGGTCTTTGTGTAATCAACATTTGTACCAAAACTACAATATCCATGCTCATCCGGTTGTGAAACTTGTACAATTGCAACGTCTACAGGTAGATAACCTTTAATAAATAATTCTGGTATCTTATAAAAAAAACAAGGAGTAAAATCTGCTCGTCCTGATGAAACTGCTTCTCTAGTAGTTCCCCCTACAAATAGTGCATTATGTTTGAAATTCTTTTCCATTCCAATTTTAGTATACTCAGCTTTACCCATAGGAACCATGTGAACGACCTCAACATTTTCATAAGCATCTTTATTCTTTATTATTGCATCTATAATGTCTACGGGCTCACTACAAGCATGTCCTGTTACTACTCTATCTCCAGACTTTATCTTTGTCGCAGCTTGCTCTAGCGAAATAATCTTTGATTTATAGATTTCATTTAAATTCATTGATATCACTCCCTAATTTTTTTATTTTTGCTTAAACATTATTTTTTTTACTATCATCCTAACACTAATTATACATACTTTTTCATAATTAGCTTCATAATTCTTTTAAAACTTGTACAAGCACTTGCACTTACACATAAAACAATATCAACTGCATCATAAAAATTCCTTGTTTATATATTTAACTACTATACTCCCTCAAGTATAATATTTTTTTCTTCTTCACTAAACTGAAAGAAATCGTATAAATAATTTTCGTCTCCATCCTTATAATCATCCATAATACTTGGTATGCATAATTTCATTAAATTATTAGGATAATATTCGTAAGCATCTTCACCTAGTTTTTTGGCAAATGTCTTAAAATAAAATTCATAAATCTTACTATTTAATAAATATAATAAATAATCATAAGTAAAAGGGACATTTTCTTTTAAAATTAATGCGTATACATCTGCACTAAAATAACTTCCTTTGTCAAGAGCGAATCTATTACTACTTGCCTTAAATGGGAAAACTATCTTTTCACTTTCAAATATTGTTTGATTTCTGCCCCATTGAAGTTCAAACCATTTCCTAATACCTTTTTGACATTCTCTTCTTTTTATTAATTTTCCCTTCTGAAGCTTTATATAAGCTATAGCACGCGGATACTCCTGTGGATCACAAATTAAATCTGAATATATTATGTAACTATCTTTTCTTGATACCATATTTTTTTCTATATAACTACTCTTTATCCATGGTTTTACGATATCTTTTTCAATGTTTTCTTTCAGTGTAATCTCACTACTCACCACAAAAGCTTTGTCACAACCAGTAATTACCCCCTGATAACTATTACATATATTATCAAGTAGCGTGGATTTTTTTTGCTCTATTTTTTTTATTATATTTTGCTCTTTTTCATTTATTAAAATCCACCCATCGTCACTTAATCTATTCTTATTGAGGAGAAAATCTTTGAATACCCTACCATTTTCAAGAAAGACGCTGTTATAAAATTCTTTTTTGCTTTTATCTTTAACGTTTATTGGTTTTATGATTTCAATATCATTATCTTCACTTACATAATTTGTTATAAACATAATTAAAGGATCTATACCTACATTTTTAAACGGTCTTATTCCATAAAAATCAATAATTTTGTCTATGTTGCAAAGTTTTTTTAAAACTTTCCTCAAATCTTTTCCACTTGGTGATTCTAAAAAGTATCTTGATGTAATAAAAGTCAACTTTCCACCATCTATCAAGTCTTCTAGCGCTTTTTTAAAAAAACAATAAGATAGATCACCTTTATCCCTATACACCTCTTTGTACCTGATTTTCAGATAAGCTGCATATTCATTATCAATAGCTTTTTTACCTACATAGGGTGGATTACCTATAAAGATGTCATATTTTTGTTCATTTTCATATAATAAAAAATCCTTATTAAAAATATTACTGAGTATGCTCCCTTGACTTAAATCAAATAAATCGATAATAAGAATTTTAATTGCTATATCATCAATATCAAAACCATACAAATTATTTGTTATTATATGGTTATCAATATTTTTAATATCTATATTTAACCCATTTTTCTCATTTATTAATTTTAAATTATCCTTATATAAATTTCTAAGATACTTGAAACAGCAAATTAATATATTCCCTGTTCCACAAGAAGGATCCACAATTTTTATATAAGGATTTTTTATTATCTGCTCCACCTTTATAGTGTTACTAATCATATAAGAGGTTATAGGCTCTGGAGTATACACTGTTCCTTTTTCTTTATTGTTTTTTATAAACTCATAATAAACTTCACCAAAGCTTTTTTTTTGCGATGATTCCATTTCCTTTTTATAATTTTTTAGAGCAATTATTTTGAACATATCATCTATTGGACTTAAAATAATATTATGTAGTTCACATATTTTTTGTTTCAACAAATCAAGCATTTATTTTCTCCCAGCTATGTAACTACAACTAACCTTAATTAATTTCTCCCATACAAATTTATAAGTTATAGCTACACATAGTTTTTATTTAGATTATAGACCCCTTAGATTATATTATAAATGCATATTATGATGAACTATGAACCTCTTGATTTATTTTCTATACACTCTCACAAATAATCCTTACAAACTTTCAATAACAACAGATAATATTTCATCTCGCCTTGCTCTTCCCTGTTTCACTAATTGCGTACATCGCAAATTTATTTTCTCTATATACGTTTCATCTTTGATACCAGAAAGATTTATTTTTACATTTAAAATTGCACTTTCAATAGATGCTTGAAGCATTAAAGCTGATACACCAGCATCAGAAATTATATTTTTGTTACCTAACTTAGCTGCTGTTTCAACATATTCATAAACTTTATATGCTTCTTCTGCAACACTCAAAGGAACTTCTAATGCCCCCTTATACCCTTGCTTAATTTTTTCGCTTCTTACAACCTTTTCGTCACTACTTTCCTTTGGAAGTTTAAAAGCTGCCATCAAAGTTAAAAATGACTCTGTATCTTTATTCATTAGATCTAAAAATTTTCCTTGATGTTTAACACATAGAACTAAGCTTTTATCAACAAGCATTTTATCTTCATCACTGCACTCATTGTAAACCTTCTTATTTACAGTTAAATTAAACACCATAGAACCTAATGCACTAGCAAGTGATGCTACAAGTGCAGCAACACTTCCACCTCCAGGCGTAGGTGAGCTAGAACCTAACTCATCAATAAATTTTTCAACAGTTTTTTGATCTAACATGTTGTATTCTCCTTCCTCAGAATTTAATATGTTATGTACATACCATAAAAATTATATATGATTAATAATAAAATATTACTACTTATTTTATTATTAATCATTAGATCTTCATTGTCAATCAAGCATCGCTATTTAACTCGTTAATGTATTTTTATACTATTACAATTCTGTTATGCATCTTAAAAACACGTAGATATACAAAAATTTAAAAGCCTAATTATTCTTTTGTTAATATCACAACTGACATTATAATCATTATACTTCCAATTACAATTCTAGATGAAATAGGCTCCCCTAAAATTAATGTTCCAAGAGTTAATGCAACTATAGGTTCAATAGTACTAAAAATTGAAGCTTTAGAGGGTCCTATTATTCTAACGCCTTCTAGAAAAGCCATTAAAGCCACTACAGTTGATATGAATGCTAATAATAAAATCGCCACAAGAGCATAAAAAGAAATATGAATTTTAAAATTGTTTGATGTGTTTGCTGCAATAAACATTACAATAGCAGATGCACATGATATATAAAAAGTTAAAACATAGCTGTTAATAGTTTTAAATTCTTTATTAGATGCACCCAGCACATATAATGAATACATTAATGCAGCTATTCCTGCAAGTACTATACCTTTTAAATTAAAATTAACACTTCCTCTGTCAATTAGTATATAAATACCTATTAATGAAATAATCAAAGATATAATTTGTCTCCCGTGAACTTTTTCTTTATATAACACATATGACAATAAAGTAACAATAGCAGGATATGTATAGAAAATCATACTAGCCATTCCAATGCTTATGTAGTTATATGACGTAAATAAACTAATTGATGTAAGTGTGAATCCAAATACACCTATAATTAATACTAAATATAATTGCTTTTTACTCAATTTTAGTGATATCCCCTTAGATTTTAAATAATACAAAAGCATAATTGCTGCAAAGAAAAACCTGAAAAATAGTGTGGTATATGTGTTTGAGCCTCCTCTATATGACAATTTTGCGAGTATTGGCATAATGCCAAAAGAACAAGCAGATAAAACAATATATAAAAAACCCTTTGTTTTTTCCATAGTAACCCCCCTTATTTAATGTGCCTAAGGTAAAAAATAATTGAATAACACTAAAATTGTACCATCTTTATGTTAATTTTTCATCTTATTTATTTAAATGGACCTAAATAAAACAAAAACTCTATGTCTGTATATACAGATCATAGAGTTTTATATTAAAATAATTCAAAACAGAATTTATTTACTATTTTCAACATAGGCATTATCCCAAGTATTTGAAAATACAAAATCTTTTACATTTTTCTTTTCGTTATGTTGTTTACTTTCTGTAATTTCTCCAATAGGAGTCATAGCAACTACTTTGTAATTTTGTGGTATGGATAAAGTTTTTTTAATAACATCTTCATTAATTGCTCCAATCCAACAAGTTCCATAACCCTCATTTGTAGCTGATAGAACAAAATGCTCCATGGCTATTGCACTATCTACTAAATAGTATTCTCTGTTTTCTACTTCTCCAGAAGCATTAGGGTCAGCCACAACAACTGCAGTCATAGGCGCATCTAATATTGACTGCGATGCTAAATTATCATTATTCATTATAGCTTTAGAAATTTGTTCGAGCTCCTTTTTTTCATCAACTAAAATAAACTTATAACCACTATTATTTTTCCATGAAGGTGACATCATAGCTGCATTAATCATTCTAGCTAATTTTTCAGGGTTTATTGGGGTATCTTTAAATTTTTTTATACCTTTTCTATTTTCAACAACATCATAAAATTCCATATAACACACTCCTTTAATTTTAGTATGTGTAATTGTTATATAAATAATGTAGTTATTTTTTTATAAATTTATTTTTAAATATATTCCATATATAAACGCATTCTTCGATTTTCAAAATGTATGTGGCAGCAAAATATAATATTATTCCTACAATTGAACATACAAACAAAATCATTAAATTAACAGTAAACGCCAATGTTAAGTTAATTATAAATATTTTTTTGATAAAATATATTACTACTCCCATAATAATTGCAGCTATAGATATTTTCACCAAGGTTTTAAGCATAGAGTTAAAATTGATTCCCTTAAATTTTTTATTCATCCGTCTTAGTAATAATAAGGTGATAACTACAGATGAAATTGATGAAGATAATGTTAAACCTGGCACTGACATATACCTAAATAAAATAGCACTAAAAATAATATTTATTGCAACCCCAACGATACTATATACCATTGGTGTTTTAGTATCTTTTGCAGAGTAAAAAGCTCTGTTTAATACGTCTCTAACTCCATAAGCGAGCATTGTTGGAGAATAGAGCAATAAGGCCTCAGAAACTAACTTCACATCACTTAAGGTAAATTTACCTCTAAAATATAATACGCTGATTAAAGGCTCTCTCAATATCACTATTGCTAGTGCTGCTGGTATCATAACTAAATTTATAATATTAATTGATTTAACTAAGGATTTTTTATATTCCTCATGATTATTTTGAGCAATGAATGTAGACAATATTGGGTATATTATCATTGAAACAGCAACTGCAAAAACTTCATATGTAAGTAGCGTTACTTTATTTGCACATTCAAGAATTGAAGTCGCTCCTTCATATAAGCTCATAGCAAATGATCTATTAATAAACAAATTAAATTGCATGGTTGCAGTACTTATTATTATTGGTATCATGAGCAAAAACATTTTTATCATGTCTTTATTCTTAAAATCAACTTCAAATTTATACCTATATCCTAGTTTCTTAAACTTTGGGACATTAATTATGAACTGTACAAAAAATGCTAGAACCGTTGTAATTGCAAACCCTGTAAGCCCAAATTTATCTACAAATAAACTTAGATAAATTACGTATATTAAGTTTGCTGCCGCTGCCATGGCAGCCGGAATAGAAAATTCTTTGTGAGCTTGTAACGCTCCTGCCACAACGCCCTGAAGTGTCAAAAATAGAACTGATAAGAACATTATTCTGAGTATCTTCACAGTTTGATTAAATATAATTGGGTCCTTAGCCAAGTTATTCGCAAAATAAAACACTATATAATAAGAAAATAATATTCCAATACCCGTGATAATTACGGTTATAATCATAGAAGTATTAGTTACGTTATTTACAAAACTATTTCTCTCATCTAATTCTTTTGTCTCAATATAATCTGTAAGAATAGGTATTATTGTTGTGCTAAGACCATAGCCTAGACTTGTAAAAAGAAAAACCACGCCAAAACACCATACATATATATCTGCTGAATGAGTAGCCCCAAATTTAGAAAACATTAAACTATCTCTTATTATAGCTAACACCTTTCCAAGTATTACAAATAACATTACAATCATTGAACTTTTTAAAACTTTGTTTTCTTTCATGGTACACTCCATCTTCTTGTGAATTTAAAAATTAGTTTTTTTTAATATATTTTTATATATTTGAAAATAATTTTCCCAAAACTTTTCTATGGTAAATCTATTCACTACAATGTTATATAAATTTTCACCTTTTATATTTAAATTTATCCTATCTAAATAAACTTCTTTCATAGTTTTATAAATATTTTCACTTTCTTTATTCTTTATTTTATATCCACTATTTTTATCCAGTATACATTCTAAATCTCCAACTTCGGTATAAATCAAAGATTTCTTGACTATTCCTGACTCTAAGACCGTTAAAGGTGGTGCTCCGCCCTCGCTTAATGAAGCTAAAACGCTAACATTAGAACTGCTTATATAGTCTATAGGATTAGACACATTCCCAACCATTATTATATTGTTTTGTAGTTTTAATTCCAATATTAGTTTTTCCAAATTTGGTCGCAACTGCCCATCACCAACTAAAATTAATTTTACATCCTGAAATTCAAGCGTTAGTTTGCTGAAGGCCAGTATAACTTGTCTGTGATTTTTTATAGGATGTAATCTTGCAACCATAACAAATATAAAGTCCTTCTGGCCAAATTTGAAACTATTTCTTATATTTTCTGCTGAGATCCCACTTCTAACTTTTTTTATATCTATACCGTTATTTACAACATTTTTACTTCCATTAATTTTTTTTTCTTCTAATAACTTCTTTAAGTTATTTGATACACAAATATAACTGCTAAAGCTCTTTAGACCTTTTATACTAAGCGGAGTAAAAATTAAATATTTTAATTTATTATTAATAAAATCATATCTAAAATCACTGTGAACTACAGCGACTGTAGGTACTTTGAATTTGTTTTTTAAAATTAAATGCATTAAGAATGGTTTTGCTCCATGGAAGCTTACTATATTTATTGAATTGTCATTTATATAATTCACGAGTTCCATATTATTAAGCTTCGTGTTAAATAGTTTATAACTAACATCCATATCTCTAGCTTTTAAGTATAGTGGACCTTCTCCCAAACAACCAATTATATTTTCAAAGTATTTATTGCTTTTATCACATATGTTTAATACGTGGTTTCCACCCCCACCATTATCGTTGCCGGATATGATATGCAGAACTTTAATATGGATCCCCTCCTATACTTTTCTTTGCGCCTAATACCTAATTATTTGTTCTTATACTTATCTTTTAATACAATTAAAATAAATCTTGGTATCGATGATAATCTTTTAATTCTAAATGGTTCTTTTACAACTCTGTAAAGCCATTCCATTCCTATATTTATCATCCATTTAGGTGCACGTTTTACATTACCTGCTATAATATCGAAACTTCCGCCAACACCCATAAATATGCTACAAGGGAGTCTGTCCATATATTTTGCTATAAATATTTCTTGCCTTGGGCATCCCATTGCAACAAATAATACTTTTGGATTAACTTTTTCTATTTGCCTTAGTATTTCTTCGCAATTATCCAGATCGAAATATCCATCATGACTCCCAAAGATATTTAGTTTACGATATTTAGTTCGTAAATTAATATTGCACATATCCACTGTTTGCTTTGTGGAACCCAGCAAATATATTCCCGAATTTTCTTTTTCACATTTTTTCACTATATTATCCATGACTTCTATACCTGCAATTTTTTGTCTCACAGGTTGCCCTATAATTTTAGAGCATATCACGGTACCAACTCCATCAGGAATAATAATTGAATTTTCACTAGTGAAATTCTCTAACAATACATTATTTTGTAGTCCATTAAGAAGAACCTCTGGATTTCCTGAAATAATATGCACCTTTTCCAATTCATTTATATTTTTAAATAATTCTTCTATATTATCATTAAAAATTTCATAATCTAAAATTTTTGTTTTCATAAAACCCCTCCAAATAACCTACATTTTATAGATCCCTAATGAAATTATACTAAATATAATAAGTGGTTATATTAGCAATTGTAGAGATTTCTTAATAAGCCCCTTCTTTTTTAAATACAGATACCACAGTTAAAAACATAATTTTAATGTCTAAAATAACTGAAAAATCCTTAATGTAATTCAGATCATAAGCAACTGTTTTTCCTAATTCAATTTCTCCTCTTCCACTAATTTGTGCAAGTCCAGTAATTCCTGGTAAAACTAAAAGTCTTTGATGATAGCTTTTAGGATAATACTTCACTACATCAGGTATTTCAGGTCTAGGACCTACAAGGCTCATTTGTCCAAAAAGAACATTAAAAAATTGTGGGATTTCATCTAAACTACTCTTTCTTAAAAAACTACCTACCTTTGTTATTCTACTATCTGACTTACTTTGAAATACGAAGTTTTCCAAATCGTTTGGATCTATATTAAGTGTTCTTTTACTTTCTGCTTGAATTATCATAGTTCTAAACTTATAAATAGTAAAATTTTCTCCATCTTTACCTACCCTTATTTGCTTAAATACTGTTGCTCCTTTTGACTCTAATTTAATAGCTATAATTATAATTAAATATACAGGCAATAATATAATTATACCAATTAAAGATAATATAATATCCATTAATCTCTTAAGTGCAAATTGCAGCTTTTTATCATCAATGTGTGTTTTCTTATCAATAGTAATCATCTTGCTATTCTTCATCTTTCAACTCCTACTTTCCAATGAATATTTAGATATTTTTATCATTTCTAAATTCCTTAAAAACTTATATGTTTTATTATTTTATGTTTGAATCCCTTAATGATGAGTTTAACAAACTTTCAGCTGTTGCTATTAAAAACCAAAAATATGTTGTAGCCATAGGTACAAAAAATAAATTATCAAATATATTCATAAAATAAAACGCAATCATTGATGCAAATGCTCCCATATAAAAAGCTTTTATAAATTTATCATCTGTTGTAGTAAACAGTTTTTTCACTCTAAAAAGTGATGTTACTAAAATTGCTAAAAAAGATACAATTCCTATTATGCCCAATTCGCTTTCAACTTTTAAATAAGAGTTATGTGCAGGATATCTTGTGTAAGCATTATAGCTTAAACCTTTGTACTTGTTAACATATTCATCATATCGACTAATATAGTTACCATTACCAACACCTAAAATCGGATGGTCTTTAATCATCATTATTGCCGTTTTCCACAATTTAAATCTAGAGGCATTTTGTGAAGCATTTGTTAAATCCCGAACCCTATCAAAAACTGATGGCATAAATAAAGTTAATACCCCTATCCCACCAAAAGCTATAATTAACTTATAGCTGTAAATTACACATAAAATCACTGCGCCTATACAGACTCCTAATTGTGCACTCCTAGAATAAGTCATAATTATATTTACAAATAATAAAATTGATATTATCCCATAGATGCTCTTAATTTTTTTATTTTTCTCATATATTGTAAGCATTACTACTGGAAATATAATTAGAATAAGAAAAGCGGAATAGGCATTGGGATTAAACATAGTCGTAGCAATCTTAACCACACTATATCCTGAAGCATAGTGTTCTACAAATTTTTTATCTAATCCGATTTTTGTAAAATATTGAATTATGCCAAAAACGCTTAGTACTCCTGCAGTGAATATATAACATCCCAATAGATTCTTTACTAATTTTTTTGTATTAAATTCATATTTAATTATAAAAAATATAAATACATAAGTTAAGAACCTGGCACTTTCACTTAACGCTAAATTCTTTTCTAATGCATAAAATGTAGATAATAACATTATACCTAATAATATCATTATATAAATACTTAATACATTACTAAAGAGATCTTTAATCCCGTATATAAACCTTTCTCTAGTAGCTTTCTTAAGAACTAAATTTGTAAAATACCAGATGATAATTATCCCTAGTAAAATATCTGAAACAGGTATTCCTTTTATATTTGTTCCTTCCTGAATCAGAGGCATTATTACTATATAAGCACACATCAAATAATATAAAATACTATACTTTGCTTTCATCTTTTACACCTCTTTATATTCTAATAATATTATTTATACAAAATCTGTCCCTCACTTGCAAAAATACTTCTATTTGTAAGTGAGGGACTTATTATTCATTATGATTTTTATAAATTCGTCAATATTTTCTCCAATTTTCTTGTTATATTTTCTCTAGCATAATTTTCCATGACATAGGCTCTTCCATTTTCACCTAACTTATTTCTAAGTTCTATATCATTATATAACTTTAACACCGCTTCTGCAATTTCTTTTGGATTTTCTGGTTCTACTACAATTCCTGCATTTGCATTATTTATTAGTTTTGCAGCTTCGCCCTGTACTGGTAAAATTATAGGGATTTCTGAAGCTAATGTTTCAAACATTTTTGAAGGTAGAGCACCTTTAAATAGTTCTAACTTCTTTAGGGGAATTATTGCAGCATCCATAGACGCCACTATTTTAGGCATATTTGTCTTTGGCTGAAGTGGTAAAAATGTAACATTTTTTAAATCTTTTTCTTTTACCATATTTATTAGGTCTTGTTTTTCAGGACCATCACCCACGAAAACAAATTGAATATTTTCTTCATCCTTTACTATCTCAGCTGCATTTATTATAACCTGTAGTCCTTGTGCAAGGCCATGAATACCAGCATAACATAATGCAAATTTATTTTCTATTCCAATCTCATTCCTAAAGTCTTCATCTCTATTTTCTTTTTTAAATAAATCTGTATCTACTCCATTTGTTAAAAGATGTACTTTATTTTTATCAAAACCTCTTCCTACTATATCATCAACTATTCCTTGGGTTTGGCAAGTAACAGCTGCTGCACGTCTATAACAAAATTCTTCTAACCATACAGCCATCTTTATGAATAATTTATTATGAAGTACCCCCAATTTTATAGCTGATTCTGGCCATAAATCAGATATATTAAAAATATATTTAGCTTTTTTAAGCTTAGATAATACATACCCAGAAAAACCAAGAAATATTGGTGGAGATTCTGTTATTATTACATCTTGTTTCTCTATATGTTTAGCTCCTTGAAATACGGAGGAAAAAGTAAAGGATAAATAATTTCTTAATCTTTTAGTAAAACTCTTAGACTTTGTAGCATAAATACTAGTTCTAACTATCTTTATGCCCTCAATCTCCTCTATTACTACCCCTTTGCCTTTATATTCATCAAAAATTTCCCCTATTGGGTAATTTGGTAATGCTGTTAATATTGTAACTTCATGACCAAATTCCTTTAATTTTTTAGCAAACTCAAAAATTCTATTTTGAGGAGCCCCAACCTCTGGGGGGCAATATTGAGTTAAAAATAAAATACGCATGTTTTCACCTCTATTATTTGTTTATAATTTTTAAAATTTTCTCTGCTGCATGACCGTCTCCAAAAATATCTTGCTGAGCCTTATTTGGTTTAAAGTTAACTATACCATCTAATATCTTAGCTTTATCTGTTCCAACAATAATGTTCCAGCCATTTTCCACTGTTTCTACCCATTCTGTTTCATCTCTCATAGTAATACAAGGTTTATTCATAAAGAAAGCTTCCTTCTGAACACCACCACTATCAGTAACAATTTTTTTACAGTGCATTTCTAAACTTATCATATCTAAATACCCAACTGGCTCTATTATCTTTATATTATTTTTAAAGACTAAACCATAATCATCCATATACTTCTTAGTTCTTGGATGTAGTGGCAATACTATTTTTTGTCCACTTTCATTTAATGCTTCAATAATGTTTCTTAATCTATTTATATCATTAGTATTTTCTGCTCTATGTATAGTTGCTAGGATAAATTCTCCCTCTGATAATTTAAGTTCTTCCATAATTTTAGATTTTTCTTTTGAAATATGAGTGAAATTAAGAGTTGCATCATACATTACATCTCCTACATTATAAACACCACTCGTGATACCCTCAGCACTTAAATTTTTAACAGCTGAAGTTGTAGGTACAAAAAGATATTTTGAAATATGATCTGTTAATATTCTGTTTTGCTCCTCAGGCATATTCATGTTAAAGCTTCTAAGTCCCGCTTCTATATGTGCTACTGGAATAAGCAATTTACTTGCACAAACTGCTCCAGCGAAAGTTGAGTTCGTATCCCCATAAACCAAAACCATATCTGGTTTTTCCTTTAAATAAAGTTCCTCTAACTGTATTAACATAGCACCCGTTTGCTTGCCGTGTCCACCTGAACCAATTCCTAAATTATAATCAGGTTTAGGTATTTTAAGTTCTTCAAAAAAAACCTTTGACATATTTTCATCATAATGTTGACCTGTATGAACTAAAATCTCTTCATGCTCTTTCCTAATGATATTTGATACTGCTGCTGCTTTTATAAACTGTGGTCTTGCTCCTACTACTGTTAATATTTTCATATATACTTCTGGCTTTTATTAAAGTTTCTCTTAATAAAAATCAGAATGTTCACTTCCTTCCTATAAGCTTTCTATAATACCCATTAGTTCTCTAGTTAAGTTTTCTCTGTTATATTTTTTAACTTTTTCCCAATTAATATCTAATTTTTTCTGTGTACCTTTCCAAATACTATAAGATTTATATATAGCATCGTAAATCTCATCTACCTTTTCAGGATGACAACAAAATCCAATGTTGGTATCAAGAATTAAATCATTGGCAACACCAGGAGGTACAATTCCTATTACGTTTCTTCCACTTCTTATATATTCAAATAATTTCCCTGTATATATTCCTTCACTACCCACACCAGCTTCTATAATTAGAAGTGTTGCTGAAGAATATTCTAATTTTTTCAAACTTTCTTTATGTGGTAAATATGAAATAAATTCAATTATATTATCATATTTAGCTATGAAAAATCTTATATCTTCTTGGGCATCCTTGCCTATTTGCCCAACAAATCTAATAGTTAGTTCCATCTGTCTTATTTTTTTATCTTCTATTAGCCTATCTATGGCTATTAAGAAATTTTTTGGTGATCGCTTTCCATATAAAGTTCCGTTATGAGTTATTATATATTTTGACGTTTCCAAATCCATATTAAAATTATCAAAATCTTCTTCATCATATCCATTAGTAATAACTTTAAACTTATCAGTTTCTTGATTCTTATATCTATCAATAAAATCTTCTATTATAGGTTTGCTCACAGATATTACTGCATCCGCCTTTTCAATAACTGCCTTCTCCATCTTCTCATTTTTACTCATAGCATAGGTTGAGTAATCTACGAAGGGATTAGCAACCCATTGGTCACGAAAATCAGCTATCCAAGGTACATTTGATTTTTGCTTTAATTCTAAAGCAATTAAATGGCCAGTATATGGCGACGACGTAGAATATATTATATCTATTTTTTCCTCTTTAATGATTTTAAGTCCTAATTTCACTGCATCCTTTTTCCATGAAATTTTATCATCAGGTATGTACATATTTCTATAAACATTTAATAAGTATTTTTTTATTTTTTTCTTAACTTTAGATTTCAGCGTAATTTTAAAGGATTCTTTTACGTTTTTCTCTTTGTTATCAATTTTAACATCAGTTACTTTCCTATTAACTATAGCACTTACAATAAAATTTTCTATTTGCTTTGCCCTAAATACCTTTATACCATCAGTTGATTCAAGTTTCAAAGACTCATCCTTTATGGTACCTTTTTCATTATCTACAGTAAGCACGTTTACGTTGTATCCAAATTTTTCTAAAAACTTAGCAAATTTCAAGGTCCTCTGAACTCCTGCACCACCCAGCGGTGGGTAAAAATAAGCTATAATTAATATGTTTTTCATTATTAACCCCTCACATTGTTTCAACTCTTATCTAGCAGATTTTCCTTCTGGATATATCATTAATATCATCACTACAGTAAAAACAAAAGCAGGCACTGCACTTATTGGATCTCTTGAGGTAACAAAAGATTGCCCCGTAATATTTCCATAAACAAAGAGACATAAAAGCCCAATAATTCCTGGCCACTTAAATTCCCTGAAATCTTTCTTTTTATTTTTAATAAGATCCAATATTGACTTTAATAATCCGCCTATCCAAGCTAACATAAAAGTAAAAGTAAATATTACCCCGAATTCTGTCATTAAATCAAGTATTATATTGTGGGCATCTATATACATTTTTTTAACATTTCCGCCATATTGTACATAGTAATATTTAAATTGTCCTGGCCCCACACCAAAATACGTATGGTCCCTAATCATTCCTAAAGCTAAAGCCCATATAGGTCTTCGATTTTTAGTTTGCGCTATTAATCTTGCAAATATTTGAGAATTGCTACTAACTAGGCTACTTAAACCTGTTATTTTTATATCTTCTGTTGTTTGTTCCACATCCCATCTATGCATAACATTGAAGGTCATACAAGAAAAAACAACAATAGATACCAATATATATTTTTTCCAATTCTTTATATCAATTATAAAAAGAATAATAAAGCACATAGCTAGTGTTAAAAGAATACCTCTTGATTTTTGAGAGCTAAAATTAATTATTTGTATCAATAATAATAATTTATACATTTTATTATATTTTCCTGACAGCTCTTTATTCATTGCATACAGTAATATAAAAGGAATTGTCATTATAGTATATCCAAGCATAAAATTACTACCTAATACCCCATAAAGATGCTGATTATTACCACGTGCTATCAAGTTATATAATGTTACTATTATATCTGGTATTGATGATAAGGTAACACCTAAACATAAATAAAGCAAAATATCTTTATAAAACTCTTTATTGTTTTTCTTATAGCAAAGCATTCCTATGCTATAGATCATCATAGAAACTATACTAATTAACACTAGTTTAAATGCTTCTAATAAAAAAATGCTTCTGAAAGATGATATCACAGCTAATATTAACAAAATAATATAGAGAATACTCAGTTTGGTGTATTTAACCTTAAGTCTTGAAAAATCCAATTTTCCTTTTTTATATTCACGAATCATAGTGATTAAATATATTGAAATATAAGCTATATATACTACTTCACCTATACCCGCTATATGTAACCTATTCATAATATACAATACCATAGGTATTATGGGAATTGAAATAGCATAAATTTTACTTGATGTAACGAAATCTTTAAACATTAAAATTAAACCACAAATTAAAAATAATGTTACAAATATACTACAAACAAACATTAGCCCATTTGATAAACCAATCTTTATAAACAGTCCTATTTCTATAACCGCATATAACCCTATAATTATGTGAATATATTTTTTTAAATAATAATAGTAATCTTTAATCTCTTGTGCAAATTTCATTTTAATCCTCCATTATAGTTTTCTCGTGCTTTAAATTATATTTACTCCACTTGAAACATCACTTGTAGTTTTCAATCTAATATTACTTTCTTTTACCATTTACTAACGATATATAAATATTATTCATGATTTTTGCGTTATCAAACCAATTGTATTTCTCCTGAACTAATTTTCTTGCATTTTTTGAAAATTCTATCATCCGTGCTTCATTTTCAATAATTTCAATAAGTTTTAGCTTTATATCTTCACTACTTTTTTGCTTAATAATAAGTCCATTATAATCATCAAAAATTATCTCTTTTAATCCGCCTACCTCTGTAGCAATTATTGGACGCCCACAAGCACAGGCTTCAACAGCCGAGACCCCAAAACTTTCACTTAATGAAGGTAGACATACTATATCCATCTTATTTATGTATTCTGGTACTTTTTCATTATCTATTTTACCTGTAAAAGTAACTTTTGAACTTATATCTAATTTTTTTACTAATGATTGAAGTTCCACTCTTTGAGTACCATCTCCAACAATTAAAAGTCTTAATTCTTTTGTTCCACAATATTCGTGTATAAGCTTTGAAAAACCCTCTATAAGATAATCTATACCGTATACTTTTTCCAATCCCTTAATAACGCCTATTGTAATAAAGTTGCTACTTAATATAGGTATATCACATTTGAATTTATTAATATCTACACCAAATGGGGTTATTATAATATCCTTGTTGCAATATTTTTTTGTTTCCTCAGCCATATTATAACTTGTAGAACAAACTTTGTCCGCACCTTTCAATATATACTTAAGTAGCAATTCTTTAACTTTATTTCCTTTAGGAAACTCGTACACATCACTACCCCAGACAGATATTACAAAGGGATGAAAATTGCACATTCTCCCATACATTCCATAGCTAGTAGCATAATGACTATGCAATATATCTGGATTAATGTGTTTCACTAATTTTTTGACCTCTTTAATTAATAAAAAGTAACCTAACTTATTTGTGATGCTACTTTTTAGCACATGCACATGTACATTTCTATCATACACATAGTCCGTTTCTCTCATTGAAATTACATGTATTTCATTGTAGATCTTGGAAAAATATTGAACCCATTTCCTAGTATGTATACTATGTGCATCTGCTAAAAAACAAATTTTGTCCATAAATTTCCCCCAGTGCTTTTACTCTTTATGTTAATTTTAATTATTTAAAATTAATTAACTATAAATTCTTTTTCATTATTGTTTGTTAACATTTACTCAGGACACTTTTCTATAACATTTATTATGCGCTCTGTTACTTTCCCATCCAATTTATAGAAATTTTCATGGATATAGCTTTGAATATCGTTATTAAGCGGCATTTCGTCTGCATTTATTTTAACCATATAATCTAAAAGTTCATTTTCATCCTTAACTCCAAATGATACCCCATCTTTAACAAATCCACCATTATCATTGTATTTAGAGAGCAATATACATATGGAAGGTTTATTCATAAGTGCTGCTTCTACAACTACTGTTGAATGAACACTTATTACCAGATCGCTCCATTTAATTAATTCGTACAAATCTCCATCTGTTATAATTTTGCAATTCTTTATTTGAAATTTTTCCACCATTTCTTCATAAAAATCAAAACTTAAATCAGCAGGATGGAGTTTTATAATTAATTCAAAATCATCCTTCATTAAATCCAATGCTTTAAATAGCATTAACGTGGCCGGCTCAAGTAAATCCCTAAAAGGTTGAGTTGCATAAAATATTTTTAATGACCCAATTCTTTTTGACTTTTTCAAAAACCCATCTTGAATTAATCGGTCTGTTCTTACTTGCCCAACTACATTAATATTTTCTTTATTGTATATATTTGTATGAGATATCAATAATTCTTTATATTTTTCTCCCCATACAAATGTGTGTTTAGGTATTATAATATCTTTATACTTTGAATTAATTATATATGTAGATGAGGTTTCATTTATTATTCCATGTTGCACAGCATAAGTACTTATTTCAAGCCTATTACCTGCAGTTATAAAACAACGTCCTCTATCTCCTTCTCCTACTACTAAACATTTTTTGATTTTGAATTTTTTAATAATTTTCTCTGCCACTATGAGTTCATATAAATATGAAGAATAGCTTTCTCTTAAATCCTTCATTACGTAATTCAACATAATATCTTTAAGATTTAGTTCATTGAAATGAAAATCAAATTTATCAATATAAATTAAATTATCCACTACTAAACTATTATTTACATTTTTCTTAGCTTTAAACCTTTTGTAGAAAATAACCAATTCAAATGGTATAAAATTTTCATGAAAATTTAGGGTCTTATCTATAATATATTTATTGTTTAACTGTTGAAAGTTTAAGATGTTATAAGTTTCTTTTAATTTATCAATAACTTTTCCTAATTGAGTATCGTAATAGCCCTTGGGATTGCCTTTAACTGGATTTAAATCTGAAGCATGCGAAATAACCAAAAATGGTTCTTTATGGTTTTTATTATTTAAGAATGAATTTCTAAAAATAAATTTACAATAGCTACCTATGCCCCTTATAAACCTTCTAAGTAATTTTCCTTTACTTATAGCTCTAATATTTTTTTCAATATAAATTTTCTCACATTGAAGGTTGAACACCTCATCGCAGACCTTTTCCATAAAATCATCATCGGTTTGTATTGTTAATTCTTCATTTATTTTATTTAATGTGTTTCTTATAACCATTATACAGAACATGAAACCATTTAATTTTCTGTATATTGAAGGTCTATTAAAAATATATAATGGTACATTATCATATAAATACAATTCTTCTAACTTTAACCCGTTTACCACTTGACCTTCTAAATAGGTTAAATATTCAAAAGCTCCCTTTTCTACGTCAATTTTCCCTATATATTCGAATAAACCTACAACTCGTCCATCCATTATTAATTCTTTTTTTTGCGCTGTGTATATTAGTTTAACCATTATATTCCATCCTAACCTTTAGACTTATTTTTGCATTAATCTTTTACTAACTTTTTTAATCTGATAACCAAGTATTATTAATATTGCTACTAATATTCCATATCTTAAAATTAAATTGTTTTTCACTAGAAAAAATATTACACTGCTAAATACAATGGATGTTATACCATATGCAAAAGGTTTAAAAGTATATATTCTTACATCGAATATGCGTAAGGATATAAAATAATGATATAAAAACAATAAAACATATGCTATTATTGTAGTCCATGTAGCCGCAACTGCACCGTACCTTGGAATTAAGAAGTAATTTAATACAACATTTGTTGAAGCTGCAATAAGAGTTCCCAAGGAAAGTAGCTTTGTATTTTTTGTATAGAACTCAAGATTAGCTGGGATACTGTATAAAAATTGAAAATAGTATCCTACCATAATTAATGGAACATAATCAAGACCTGGGTAAAAATCTTTTGTTCCCATTAGCTTGCCTATCTCAGGAGATATAAATATTAATACAAATCCCATTACAGAAAATATCATAATATAATATTTAATTTTTAATCTTATATCATCATAGTTTTTTTCTTTCATATTCTCATAAAACCAAGGGACCCAAGCTTTATTGCAAGCAAGCCATACAATGTACATTATCATCCCAATTTTATATGCAAAGCTATATATACCTGAAGCACTTGCCCCTAACATACTATTTATCATAACTGTATCCACAGACTGCAGAATCACTCCTGATAAAAGATGTACAATTGCTGGTATAGATAAAATTATCGCATATTTCCAATATTCAAAATTAATCAGTTTTCTGCCTTTTTTCATAGCAATTACGTACAGAACCGTACCATAAATTAAAGCTACAATAAGTAACGAATCAATCCTACCATAATACTTATTAGTTTTAAAATTATAAATAAGGATTATAGCTAGAATTGTGTTTAAAATAGCATTACTTATTGATATAATTAAATATTTCTTATATTTATATTCAGCATTTAATTTAGCATTAGAAAAATCCACAATAAAGCCAAAAAAACTTTGAATAATAAGGAACACAACTAATATAGAATTTAAACCGATAATACCCCCTATTTGCTTTTTAAAAACAAATCCAAATATAAGCCATAAAAAAGCAAATATGGTGGCTAAAAAAAGTATAGAGGATGCAAACTCATTATAATTTTCATTAAAATCTACTTTGGCATTATTAACTGTAGCCACTAACCCTAATGTAATTAAAGTCGTAAAAACGGAAAGCCATGTAGTATATACATTAACTATTCCAAAACCGGTAGTCCCAAGCATACGCGTAAAAATAGGCATTGTTATAAACGAGATACCTTGAACAAAAAAAGTTCCTATAGTAAACCAAATTCCACTTTTCACCAATTTACTTTTGTATAGTTTTTTTAAAAAATCTATATTCATATCCATCTCCTATTCAACTTTAGAATATAGCATAAACCACACTAAAGTAGCTTACTAATGATGTCGACACTTAAATATTATTAAAAACCAAGAAATAACAACGTTATTTCTTAGAATTTTTTATTATTTCACATACCATTTTAATATCCTCTTTTTTAAGTCCAACCGAACTAGGAAGATTTATTCCCCTCTCGTAAAGCTCCTTCGTAACACTCAAATCCCCGTGTCTGCTACTCTTGTATGGAGGCATATCATGTATAGGCATAAAGAAAGGTCTTGCCTCTATTTTTTGTTCATTTAATTTTTCTATAAGTTTATCCCTTGTTATACCATACTCATCTTCAACTAGAATAGAGTATAGCCAGTAACAATTTTCTACATTCTCTCTTTCTGCTGGTAATGTAATTCCTTTAATCTTACCTAACAGTTCATTGTAATACATTGCATTTTCTCTTTTAATTTTTAAATAATCTTTAATATTTTCAAGTTGAGCTACTCCAAATGCAGCCAAAAGATTTGGCATTCTGAAATTATATCCTATTTCTGAATGGTAAAATGCTTTATTTTCAGTAACTACTTTTGTTTGAGTAGATAAAAATTTTGCCCTTGCGCCATGTTCTAAATTATTAGTTACAAGCATTCCACCTGCTCCAGTAGTTATAAGCTTATTTCCATTAAAACTAAAGCAACCTATATCACCTATAGTTCCTGCCATTTTCCCATTGCAAGTAGATCCTAGTGATTCAGTAGCATCTTCTATAACAAATAAATTATGCTTTTTAGCTATTTCCATTACTCTGTCCATGTCTACAGGATGACCATAAATATGTACTGGCATTATAGCCTTTGTTTTAGGTGTTATTAATTCTTCTATTTTTTCTGCATCCATAACAAATGTATCTCTACATACATCTACAAATACGGGTTCTGCCCCAACGTATTTTATAGTGTTAACAGGAGATATAAATGTTAATGATGGAACTATAACTTCAGCTCCTTCTCCTATCCCAAGTGTCATTAATGCTAACTGAAGAGCTGCTGTACCATTCATTGTTACTACAGCACTTTTGCTACCTACATATTCACTAAATCTTTCTTCAAATAAATTAACATAACTTCCTACTGAAGATACCCAATTAGTATCTATACAGTCTTTTACATATTTTAACTCGTTCCCTCTAATTTCTGGTATACATAAAGGTATCATAATAAAAACCTCCTAGTTTTTTTATACACAATTCTTTTGCTAAACATCATTTTTCTCTTAATACTATTTGTTTGTTAAACGTTATTCGTTTATTAAACGTTATTCGTTTGTTAAACGTTATATATGTCTGTTTTAAAATACTGCATGTTATTTCTTATCCATTCTACTGTTGCTTCTAGCCCGTCATCTATGGTGTAATTAGGCTTCCAATCTGTTAGTGCTTTTATTTTAGTATTATCCGCCCATAATCTATTAACTTCACTATTTGTAGGTCTTAATCTCTCATCATCACAAATAATTTTTACATCCTTACCTATTATATTTATTATTTTTTTAACTGTTTCACCTATAGTTATCTCATAATTTGAGCCAGCATTTATAACTTCACCAATAGTTTTTTCACTTTCAGCTATTTTTATAAATGCTTCAGCAGTGTCTTTAACAAAGTTAAAGTCTCTAGTTGGAGTTAAACTTCCAAGTTTGATTTCTTTTTTTCCTGCAAGTATCTGTGATATTATTGTTGGAATTACAGCCCTTGCAGATTGTCTTGGTCCATAAGTGTTAAATGGTCTTATTGTAGCTATAGGCATATTAAAGCTTTTAAAGTAACTTTCTGCCATCTTATCCGCGCCTATTTTTGATGCTGAATATGGAGATTGGCCTTGCATTGGGTGTTTTTCATCAATTGGTACATAAAGTGCTGTGCCATAGGTTTCAGACGTCGAAGTATGTACAATTTTTTCTACGCCATATTCTCTACAAGCTTCTAAAACATTAGTAGTACCTTCCACATTTGTTCTTACATATGCCATAGGTGATAAATAAGAATAAGGAATTGCAATAAGTGCAGCAAGATGAAGCACTACTTCTTGACCTTTTATAATTCTTTTCATTCCATCATATTCTCTTATATCTCCAGTAACAACTTTAATACTATCTTTAACCTTCTTATCGAAAGTATCAATCCATCCCCAGTTATTAAAAGAATTATATTGAGCGAGTGCAGTAACATCTGCTCCAAGTTCCACTAATCTTTCTGTTAAATGACTTCCTATAAAGCCTTCTGCACCAGTAATTAAAACTTTTTTCCCTTGCCAATTCATCTCATCTACTCCTTTTGTTATTATTCTATGTATAAACGTCATACCCCATTAATCTACGGCATGTGGTATAACCAAAATTTCTACTTTTAATTACATTTTATCTGGGAGTGCCTTAATATTGTTAATATACTTATATAATTCATTAAATTCACCTTTAAAAAAATATTCTCCTAATACTTCCATTAATTCAAAATCCTCTTCAGAGTCTATATCTATAACTGCTGTATCTTTCATTAATACAATATCAAAGTTACCTTCAAGAGGAGAATTTTTTAGTATATTTAGTAGACTGTTTCTCTTATAACAGTAAATTGAAGCATTCATATCATATACTTGTGGTGCTTGCTGCCTTGTAACAAAATCACTAGACAATATTTTTTTTATTTTTCCATTACGTTCTTCTACCATATTAAAATATGGATTTCTTCTTGAGGGTACTACTGAAAATACTACATCCATTTGCAAATTGTTAATGGCTTTATTTAATGCATTTTCAATATCCTCTGATTTTCTAAGTGGCGATGTAATGTCCAAATCAATAACATAATCATATATTTTGTTTAACTTTTCTTCCACATAATTCAAAGAATATTTTATTACCGGTACCTTAGGTGAATTACTCTGAGCCATTTCTTTTGGTCTTTCAACGCATACGATATCTTTATTTTTATTAAACATATTTAGGAGTTCTTCGCTATCACTATTAATACTTATATCTATATTATAATTAGGATTTTCTTCTTTGAATAGATTTGCAGCAGCAATAGTATAGTTGATAAGTGGAAACCCTAAAAATTTTCTAATGTTTTTATTTTTAACCCCTTTGGAGCCTGCTCTACCACAAACCGTTATCAAAATATTCATATTATAATCTCCCCCGTAGCTAATTTTAATACTTTATAAGCATGCTTAATATCATTATGTCCCTTTTCTGATGTCATAACACTTTCAATAAAGTATTTCATTTCTTCTACATACATATCTTTATTTTCTTTTGTAAAATCAATTGTCTCTCTGCCATCAGAAAAACTAATACAATTCTTTATAAAATCTCCAATTATAGTGCCTGTTTCTGTAAATATCTCAATTTCTCTTCGTGATTTTCTCCCAAAATAATCCAAATGGATTTCTACTAATTTGTCTTCATATTTTCCAATATATACTGAAATATCTTCACTATCAATTTCAAGATGTGAATACTTACCATTTATATTAAATACTTCTATTGGAAAACCGAATAAATAAGTTATATAGTCCCATTCATGTATTAAATCTATACAAACTCCTCCACCTTCGCTTTTCTTGGCACTATATACCTTTCTATAGTCTACACCCTTCCTCCATTCTGGAAGATAACTTGAACAAATTGCTTTTATGCTGTAAACTCTTTCATTCATAAGAATTTGTTTAAGATTTTGTACCACTCGAGAAAATTTTAATGGTCCAGCTACATAATATATACCATCTTTACTTAAATTCAATTTATTTAAGTCATATTCTTTATTATCAAATACAGGTTTTTCAATAAACATAGATTTTGTTTTATTCTCCATAAGTTTGATAGAATCATAATGGAGGTTATTAGGATTAGTTATAAAAGTGATATCATAATCATTACTAAGGTCCGCCTCATTAAAAAGCTCATAATTAATAAGATTTTTAATATCTTCACTTAGTGGCTTTTTAGTTTTTCTAAAAGCGTGAATTTCCAAAGGTAAATTATATTTTTCAAATATCTTTACAATATTTTTAAGATGTCTTTTTCCTATAGATCCTAAACCTATAAAACATACTTTCATTCACTTAAACCTTCAATCTTATCAATTAACCCTAAGGTGTATAGATCATCCTTAAAGGTGTATCTTTCATTGTTTTTTTCTCCTAAAAGTTTTTTAATAAATACATCTAGTTCTTCCATATAAGCATTTTCGATTATGCTTGCAGAATATCTATTATCTTTATCTATACTTTTATAAGTTTCTATTTGTATGGTTTCTTTTTTTTCAATATCATATTTATTTAAACTATTAGGTGTACCTTCCCAAAATAAATGCATTTCTTCAGAATAAATTTCAAGACTTCTAACAGGCTTTCTACAAACTATATCTACATTTAGTATACCCTTAGTACCATTTTCATGTTCTAACAAAACAAAGTAACTGTCAGCATAATCTAGATCTAGTGTACTCAAATTATCTTTTATAATTTTTAATTCTTTAACATTTCCAAAAGTTTTTAGTATCCACGGCAATTCTATTGCAAATAACTCTCTACATCCATTTGTTTTCTTATTGCTAACAAAAAAATCCTTATAGTTTTCCCAAGGGTGCCAATCTGGTAAATATTGCCCCACGTGATATCTGTAATGAACCTTCTTAAAATTTGATTGTACTTCCTTTTGAATATATTCAATATCTTTTCTATACATAAAAGTTGAAGAAAGAAATAATTCCAAATTATTTTTTTCTGCTACATCTATTATTTCGTGATACTTATCTTTAAGTAAATTTATCTCTGTAAATACATTAAGCTTTTTATTTAAACAATCTAATATTAAATCAGCATGAGATATAGGTGACGTACATATTAAAACCCCATTTGGTTTTTCAATATTTATTGCTTGTTCTAAATTTGAATAAGTTATTATACCATATAATTTTTCTGTTTCTTTTCTTCTTTCTAAACGCATATCTAAACCTATAACGTCTACTTCTTGTCCAAAATACTTTTTAAGTAAACTAATTCGTCTTTTGCCCATTGATCCTAATCCAATTACTAAAAGTTTCAATTTAACATCCCTTTCGAAATTCATGTATTTCTTTGTCTTTTAATCTCGCCTTTATAATTTTATCCGATATTTTTTTTTTCGTCAAGCCGTAGCGCCAACTCCCTACACTTTTTGAGCCTATGTTAGTATTAGGCTCAAAAGTAGGGAGTTAGACCCATAAAATAATCTATTTTTATAATTTAAAAAATTCATGAATATCTGTGTTGGCCTTTCTATAGTCCTCTATTTGTCCTATATCCTTCCAATACTCAGTTATCTCGTATACACCTGACTTATATTTATTTCTAATTGCATCTTCTATTAAATCTGTCATATTATAAACTTCATCTTGTTGTATGTATTTTATAACTTCAGGATTTACTACATATACTCCACCACTAATGTGAAAGTTATATGTAGGTTTTTCTTCCAAAGACTCTATAAGCATATTATCAGTAACTACTACTCCATACGGGACATTCATTTCATAATTTCTAACACCTACGGTTATATTGAAGTTATTTTCTATATGATGATTCAAAAATTTTTCAAAAT
The DNA here is from genome assembly GCF_036569345.1 of Clostridium sp. Taxonomy (GTDB): domain Bacteria; phylum Bacillota; class Clostridia; order Clostridiales; family Clostridiaceae; genus Clostridium_AD. The sequence goes on along the minus strand of NZ_DATCQT010000181.1, from coordinate 63,498 downwards.
CAATTCCTGTTAATATATCTCCATTTATAACAATGAAAGGTTTTATTAATTTCTCTTTTGCTAAGGCAATTGAGCCTGCTGTACCTAGTTTTTTAGTTTCTCTAATGTATTCAATGTTAACATCAAATTTTTCGCCGTTTTCAAAGTATTCCTCAATTATTTCTCCTTTATAATTAATTGAAATAATAAAGTTTCTAAAACCATATTCTTTAAATTGTTCTATTAAAAGCTCCAATATTGGTTTATCACCAACAGTTAGCATAGGTTTAGGTACTGTTTCGGTCAGTGGTCTCAATCTAGTTCCTAGGCCTCCTGCTAAAATAAAAACATAATTATCTTTTACATCATAAGATAATATATCATCTAAAAAATATAAATCTATAAGCTTTTTATCTTTATCAATAACAGGTACCTGTCTTATCTTGTTCTTAAGCATATATTCTTTTGCTTTCTTTTTACTATGCTGCTCTGTAACAAATTTATAATTTTTAGCATATGTATTCTCTATACTATCATTAATGCTGAAGTCCTTAAGCATAGCACGTCTTATATCACCATCTGTAATAGTTCCCACGAGTTCATTTTTTTCATTTACAACTAGAGCTCCTCCAGTTAAGTTTTTATCTATAACTTTCATTGCTTCTTTTATTGTAGAACTAACTCCTATACAATAATTATCAATTGAAAATTTCATAATATCACCTGCGCTTTATAATTTTTGATGGAACTCCCACGGCAACTACATTATCTAATATATTTTCAATAACAACAGCTCCAGCCCCTATAATTACATTGTTTCCTATATGTATTGTTTGAATTATAGAACTTCCCATACCAACATGGGTGTTGCACCCGATACTCACCCCTCCTGCAAGGCAAGCTCTAGGTGAAATATGAGTGTTTCTTTTCACATTACAATCATGTTCTATCACTGCACCAGTATTTACTATACAATTTTCTTCTATAATAACACCCGGATTAACTATTGCACCAGGCATCACGCAAGTTCCAAAGCCGATATTTGCATAAGGTGAAACTATTGCATATTTATGTATAAGAACTGGTATATTAAATCCTATAGCTACCAAATTGTAATATATCTTATCCCTAATTGAAATATTTTGTAGTGCACCAACACATACAAATGCGTTTTTAACACCACTGTTATATAATTCTTTTAAAATGCTGTCATCGCCTATTATAGGAATATCTAATACAAACTTCTCATTACCATAAGCTTTATCTGTTACACCTACAATATCATATTTATAAGTACTTTTTATAATATCTATAATGACCTTGCAGTGCCCACCTGCACCTACAAGTACAATTTTCTCCATAATATCACCTCAACTTTGACTTCTAAGTTAATAAGTAATTCTCTTTTGAATAAGTTTAAGGTCAAGCTTTACCTCACTTAAAATTTGTGCTATTTTGCCACTAGCATTACCATCACCATAAGGATTTGTACAAGTCTCTAATCCATTCTTAAAGTTTTCATCACCTATTGCTTTTTGAATTCCAGCTTTTACAGATTCTTTTCCATAAGGCACGTCTATTATATTACAAGCTCTTAATCTGGTGCCCTGTCTTGATCCTATATTAACTACAGGTAGTTTAAAGCTTGGTGCTTCAATTATACCTGATGATGAATTTCCTATCATTACTTCTGCTACTTCTAGAAAACTTAAGTACTCTACTTGAGTTAGATTTTTAAATACCTTTAATATTGGATATTTAGCTCTATATTCCTCAATAACCTTAATAATTTCACGACCACCATTATCACTATTTGGATATGAAACTATAGTCTGATATCCAAGTTCCACAACCGCATCTAGTGTTTCTCTTATTTGCCATTCAACCATGTCCCTTTCTGTAGTTACTGGATGCTGCGTTAGTAAAAATATCTTATCATCTTTTAATTCAAATCTCTTTAACATTTCACTTCTTGATAAATACTTTGTTTTTTTGATGTAATCAAGGCCTGGTGCGCCTACTACAAAAATATTTTTTTCTTCCTCACCTAATTTAATAATTCTCTGTTTGCTGTCCTCATTTGCAGGAAAATGGATGTGAGAAAGTTTAGTTATAGCGTGTCTTACAGATTCATCTACTGTTCCAGTAACTTCTCCACCATGAATATGAGCTACAGGAATGTTCATGTGTATAGCTGCTGTTGCTGCTGCTAGCATCTCTCCTCTATCCCCTAGTATTAATACTATATCTGGTTTTATTCTTTCAAAGCTTTGAGCCATACTTATAATTGAAAGTCCGATAGATTTTGCCATAGCTGTTCCTGTATCAGATGCTAATATGGTTTCAAAATTATCTGCTATGCTAAATCCATCTTTTTCTATTTCATTTATAGTCATTCCAAATTCAGGGCATAAATGCATTCCACAAACAATAAGTTTAAGGTCCAAAACATCATGTTTTTCAATTTCTTTAAGAACATGATAAAATATGCCATAATCCGCTCTTGTACCTGTTATTACTGCTATTTTTCTTTTCATATCCATCCTCCTTGTAGCAATCTGTGAGAATAACAATTATTAATTGTTATTCTCATATTCTATGTAAATGTAAAAGAATTCAGCTAATTTTTATTCCATCATATTTAATGCTATTTGCTCATCCATCTTTATATCTCTATTAATTTTTTTACCGACAATATCTCTATATAGTTTAGGTGAGAGTCCGGTTCCTGGCCTTTTGTAATCTAAGTCCGCTAAGTTTATAGTCTCTCCTGTTTTTATATCTCTTGAGGCTACAATACTTTTCCTCGCTGCCTTCATAGTATTTACTTCGCTAGGATTATACCTTTTGATTCCAGTTCCAAGTGCCATTTCCACGTCTCTAATTGCTTTAACCATTTCTTTTAACTCTACAGGATTTAGAGAAGCTTTATGATCTGGTCCTTCCATACTTTTGTCTAAAGTGAAATGTTTTTCTATTATATTGGCTCCCATAGCAGCTGATGCTATAGTCACGGATATTCCCTCAGTGTGATCAGAATATCCAGACACAATCTGAAAAGCATTTTTAATAGTGTTCATGGCCTTTAAATTAACATTTTGTAATTTAGCTGGATAATTTGAAGTACATTGAAGAACTGCCACTTCATTATTGCCTAAAAGGTTAATAGCATTTAAAGCTTGTTCTATGTCCGATAGGGTTGCCATGCCAGAAGATAAGATTATAGGTTTATTAAATCTTGCTATATGCTCTAGAAATGGAATATTGGTTAAATCCCCTGAACTAATTTTAAAAGCCACCATACCAATTGACGCTAAAAAATCTGCGCTTTCAAAATCAAAAGGTGTAGATAAAAACATAATGTCCTTTTCTATGCAGTATCTTTGCAGTTCGATAAAGTTTTCCTGCGTTAGTTCTAGTTTCTTTAACATATTAAACTGAGAGCCCACTTTGCCTATATTAGTCTTTTGGTAATCAGCCATATCTGCATATCCAGTTACTAATTTTTCAGTCTTAAAGGTTTGAAATTTTATGGCATCAACCCCTGCAAATAAAGCTTTATCTATTAACTGTTTTGCTATACCTATGTCTCCATTATGATTAACCCCAGCCTCCGCTATAATAAAGGTTAAATTTCCATCACCTATAACCTTACTGCCTATCTTAAACATGTTTATTCTCCTTTATTGTAAGTCTTAATTATCCCCTTTTAAGTATTATCTTTCCATATTTTCTAATGTCCTCTTTTAAGTTTAATATAATTGAATTATTTTTACTAATTCTAAAATATTGTTTTTGAAGCGCCCCAAAGGAGCGAAACATACTCTCTATTTGCGGAACTACTGAACCTTCAAAATCAAATTTATTTGTGAAGCTGGCGGAATATTTTATTGCCTCAAACACATTTAAATACATTGCTCCACTACTTCTAAATTCCGGATCTGCACCACCTAATAGATAATATGCTGCATTTTTATCATACACAAGATATAATGCAGCATGCAGATTGTTTTGCGAATCCACTGTGAAAAACATCTTTCTTGCATTGTTTTTATTAATTATTTCGTCAAATTTACTAAACCAATCAAAATCAAATGGAACCGCCATATTTTGTCTTTTAAAAGTTTTACTCAGCATACTATACATATCTGTAAGAGTCAAACTATCAATAACCTTTAAGTTAAGACCTATAGACTTAGTAATAACTGACTTAGTACTATCTGCAAACTCACCTCGTACCTTTTCAATATCTTGGATACCTTCTATTACATAAGTGTATCTGGTTTGCTGCTTATAGCCCTTCCACATGAAGGGCATCCAGTTAGTGAAATTATAGTGAAATCCACAATCAAAAAATTTCAATCCAGATATATTATCTACAAATTCCATGATTATATCTTTTTCTTTAGAAATTTTTTTCACATATTTCATCTGAGAGAAATCGCTAAAAATTATACCCAAGGTTTGGGTGAGCTTTGGCATCGTTATATATCCATTTTTACTTTTTGTTATAGGCATACCAGCTATTAGTCTATCACCTTTATCAAAGCACCCCAATATATTATACTTTGAACCTACTGCATCAAGCCAAAATGTTTTAGCGAATATGCTCCCTTGTGGAGATTTGTCTACAAATTCATTCCATATTGTATATTCAATTTTTTCTAAATTTCTAAAATTAAATTTTCCCATTTATACTTCCTTTTATTGGTTTTTAAGCAATTGGTCCTCTGGTACACTTCTCATTACTTTAGCCGGATTACCAACTACAATAATGCCTTGTTCCACGTCTTTTGTAACTACACTGCCTGCAGCTACAAAGGCATCCTCATATATAGTTCTACCAGGCAGGATAACTGCTCCTGCTCCAATTCTACCACCTTTTTTTATAGTTACTCCTTTGAATTTACCAAATCTTTCCTTAGAACGGGCCGCATAATTATCATTAGATGTTGTAACACAAGGCGCAATAAATACATAATTTTCAACTTGTGAATAAGCTGTAATATACACATTGGTTTGTATTTTGCAATTAGAACCGACAGTGCAGAAATTTTCAATAGTTGTTCCACGTCCAATAATTGTTCTTGAACCTATTGTTACATTTTCTCTTACTACAGCAGTATCAGCAATAAGTGTTTTCTCTCCAATTACGCAACCACAATAAATAATCACACCTGCCCCTATAAGACAACCTTCACTTATTTTTGCTGGAAGCAGTTTTTCTTCATTCTTAAATATACTATTTACTGATCTCATAGGCTCTTTTCCTATTACAGTATTGTCATCTATGCGAACATTATCCTCTATAACAGTTCCCGTATGCAAAACTACATTATTCCCTAAAATACAATTATCACCTATCACTACCTCATCATCTATTACTACAAAATGTCCTATCATTACATTATTGCCCAATTTACTTTTATCTGAAACATAATTCATGAAAATAACCCCTTTTCATCTAATATATAAATCTATTTCTTCATTTCCATAGTTGAGAAATCTCCCATTGGGAATTTTACTGGAAGCCCTGTAAGTCTTGATTTATAAGCTGCAAGTATAATAGACATGCCTTTTTTGCCTTCTTCTCCATTAATGAGCGGCTGCCTATCCATATTTATAGAATCTATCATATCTTTAAATAATGGTGTGTGTCCGAAGCCATAAACTGAATCTGGGTCTCCCTTTTGCTCTTTTAATATTTCTTCCTCAGTATCCATATTATCTGCAAATCTCCAAGTTTCTATTGAATTTACTGCAATTCCTCCTATAGAAACTGTACCCGTTTCACCAAAGATGCTTAATGTTTCTTCTAAATTTTTAGGATATACACAAGCTGAACCTTCAACTATGCCTATAGACCCATTTTTAAATCTTATCATTATTGCTCCAAAATCCTCTGCTTCTATATCTCGAAGGAAAGTATCACATTGAGCATATACCGTATCAATTTCTCCACCCATCATCCATTGTAATAAATCGATATTGTGAATACATTGATTCATTAAAGTACCACCGTCTAATTCCCATGTTCCTCTCCAAGGTGCTTGTTGATAGTATCCCATATTTCTATTCCAAAGGATTCTTGCTGTTCCATTAACTAATTTACCAAATCTATTCTCCTCCACTGCAGCTCGCAATTTTTGTATTGGCTCATTAAATCTGTTTTGGTGACTAACACATAGCTTTACATTATTTTTTCTTGCACATTCAATCATTCTATCTGCATCTTGGGTAGATAAAGCCATTGGTTTTTCAACAATTACATGTTTTCCTTTATTCATGCAATATATAGCTATTTCTGGATGATATCCACTTTCTGTAGCTATTGCAACCATGTCAATATCCGTTTTTTCAAGCATTTCTTTATAATCTATATAAACTTCTACATTTACATCTTCGTTTATTGCTTTTATGTACTCTTCTTTTTTTGAGATAGCGTTAGCTTCTACCACATCACAAACTGCTGTAAGTTCAATTTCTGCTTTGTTTTGATTTATTGCCTCTACATGTTTGTAAGATATTCTTCCACAACCGATTATTGCAATTTTTAACTTTTTCATTAAAATTCCTCCTTATAATTACTCTGAAAAATATAACATTTTAATATTATTATCCTCCACAGCCTCATACTCTTTCTATCTATTTGACAAGAAAATAATGATTTTCTAAAATTTTGGCATGCAATATTATAATAAATTACAATGTTTGCATGCCTTATTTAAATTATTTCTAAAGTTTATTTATCTTTTCTCTATTGTTTAAAACTTCTTTTGTAGCGTTTCTAGTGTCATATAATAAACTAGCTTCTGCTACTATTTTTTCATAATCATATGAGCTATGATCTGTAGTTATTATTACTATATCTGCATTCTTTATTTCAACTTCCCAATCTACAGATACATATTCTTTGCCCTTATGCATGAACTTTGGAATAAATGGGTCATTTATTATTATATCAGCACCATTTTTTTCCAATTGATCAATAACTTTTAATGTTGGTGATTCTCTCATATCATCTATATCTTTCTTATAAGCTGCGCCCATTAGAAGAACTTTGGCTCCGTTTAGTGCCTTTTTCTGACTATTTAAAAGCTTCATAACATTTTCAAGCACAAATTCAGGCATATAATCGTTAATTATACCTGATGCTTCTATTAACTTTGTATGATAATCAAACTCTTTCGCTTTCCATTCTAAGTAAAATGGATCAAGTGGTATACAGTGTCCACCAAGACCTGGACCTGGATAGAATGGCATAAACCCATAAGGCTTAGTTTTAGCTGCATCAATTACTTCCCAAATATCAATATTCATCCTTTTACACAAAATAGCCATTTCATTAGCTAATGCTATATTTACATTCCTAAAAGTATTTTCAAGAATTTTTTCCATTTCAGCTACTGCTGGAGAAGACACTTCCATTATATCTCCCTCAAGCACACTTCTGTATAACATTCCCGCTACCTCAGTACAATCTTTCGTACATCCTCCAACTACTTTTGGTGTGTTTTTTGTATTAAATTTTTTATTACCTGGATCAATTCTCTCTGGAGAGAACGCTAGGAAAAAGTCTACACCGCATTTCAAACCTGATTCTTCAAGTATTGGTTTTAATACTTCTTCAGTTGTTCCTGGGTATGTAGTGCTTTCGAGTACTACGAGCATTCCCTTATGTAAATACTTAGCTACACTTTTAGCTGAATCCACTACATATGATAAATCTGGTTGTTTATATAAATCGAGTGGTGTAGGAACTGCAATGCACACTGTATCAACATCTTTAACAAAGCTAAAATCTGTAGTAGCTTTAAGTTTTCCTTCTTTTACTAATCTAGTTAAATCTGAATCTACAATATCACCAATATAATTATGTCCTTCATTTACCATTTGAACCTTTTGCTCTTGAACATCAAACCCTATTACTTTATATCCTACCTTAGCCTTCTCTACTGCTAGTGGTAAACCTACATATCCAAGGCCCACTACACCAAGTTTAGCTGTTTTATTTTTTAATTTTAACAATAATTCATCTTTATATTGAGACATTTTGTTACCTCCTATAACCTTAAAGGTTTAATTTAATATATTTACTATACAGTATAAAATAATTATTCTATTGAAGTGTATTTCCATATATTTCGATACAATTCAAATATTTATTAAAATCTATTATCAAAATTACCACAGGAATAATAGAAAATTTTAAAAATACGAGTTCCTTAATCATTTTACATCATTTCTAAAATTATTCAACATTTTTTTACTTTTACCATAACGTATCTTAGCATATATTATTATATCCTAAATCATTCTATTTGTATAATTTATAGGAGTATATTAACTATTTATTTATAATTCCTCATAAATAAAACGTTTTCACTCAATAAATTGTGACCTTTCTCCCCATAAGTTTTATTAATAGCCTTTTGTATAGTCCACACTTGACAATATATGATTTATACAAAAATAAAAAAGCTAGTTTTATCTAGCTTTTTACTTTTACTCTTTATATTTTATTATTGCACTCATTGTAAATTTCTTTAAACATCTCATTATCCTTGATAGTTAAAAGATATTGCATAAAAGCTTTTTTCAAATCCTCTCTTTTGAGTGCGAATTCCACATTTGCTTCCAAAAATCCCTCTTTATCACCTACGTCATACCTTCTACCATCAAAATTATAAGCGTACATATCTTCCTCTGTTATTAAAGTCTTTAAGGCATCAGTAAGTTGAATTTCTCCACCCTTACCTGGCTTTGTATTTTCTAAAATATCAAATATTCTAGGTGTTATAATATACCTTCCGAGAATGGCTATGTTTGATGGAGCTTCTGAAGCACTGGGTTTTTCAATAACATCTGCTACCTTATAAACCCGATCTTCTATTGATGTTCCATTTACTATACCATATTTACTAACTTGACTTAATGGAACCTTTTGGACTCCTAATATTGAGGTTCTATATTTGCTATAGCAGTCTATTAGTTGTTTTAAACAAGGCACCTTACTATCTACAACATCATCACCAAGCATTACAGCAAAAGGTTCATTCCCAACAAAAGTTTTTGCACAACTTATAGCATGACCAAGCCCTTTTGGCTCTTTCTGCCTTATATAATAAATATTTGCTAGATTTGAAATATCTCTAACCATTTTCAAGACATCATTTTTACCATTTTGCTCTAATTGATATTCAAGTTCAATAGATTTGTCAAAATGATCTTCGATAGCTCTTTTGTTTCTTCCTGTTATAATTAATATTTCCTCAATTCCAGATGCTACGGCTTCCTCTATAATATACTGTATTGTTGGTTTATCAACAATTGGTAACATTTCTTTAGGTTGTGCTTTTGTAGCAGGCAGAAATCTTGTTCCAAGTCCTGCTGCGGGTATTATAGCTTTTTTAACTCTCATAGTTCATCTCTCCTTAATTAAGACATCCTTTATATGTTATTTTTTTCAGATGCCAAACATACTCCTAGATTGTAAACTTATTTTAAAAAATCTATTTGAAAATGTTAAAAATTTTAAATTTCTATTTGTTTCTTTTAATGTTGAGTAAACTTATTTTAACCTAGTTTTTCTACTTGTAATATTATGTCCATCGCTACAGAGAATATGTGCCAAATCTTTTTTACGAATTTTTCAACTGTTTTTCAACTTCTTCTCCATAATCACCTAACAAACTCTCTAAATTTATTTAACATCCGTAAATAGCTTTTCTAGCTGGATTACAATTTCATCTTTTGCATCTATTTTTTTTGCTATATCTAAATGTATTTTAGCTTGCTCAATATTTTTAACATTTAAATAACACATAACAAGATTTGTGCATATCTCTATAGATTTTGTAACCTCAAAGGCCTTCCTAAAATACTGAATAGCTACCTCATAATTTTCAAGGCAAGCATAATTAATACCGAATTCATTTATTACTTCTATTAAATCTTTATCAATTGCCATCGCTTCATTTAGATAGTATATAGCTTTTTCGTGATTTTGCAGTATTCTGTAAGCTATAGCACAGTTATAATATACATCTGGTTTATCTCCTAATTGCTCCATTAAGGGTATTAAAATTTCAAGTGCCGCTTTAGGATTCTCAGATACTAGATCTTTTCCCTTTTGAAAACTTGTAATGGTTTCTAACTCATTTTTTAATTCAATGACCTCTGTGGTTTGTTCACCACCATTTATAATATAATTTCTTAAAGCTAGCAATGCTAAGTCATGTTTACTTTCACTATTAAAAACTAATGATTCATATAAATAGGGGGTAGCGTAATTGGTGATTTTTTTAGCCTTTTCTATAAGTCTTAATTCCTCATCCTTAAACATAATATTTTTCAATCTTAATTTATCAACTAATATAAAAATTTTATCATAATTTTCTATATTCTCTTGCAATGATAATAGTCCTTTTAAAATAATATATGCTTCTTCATAATTCTCATTTTTAATTTCTTTAAATATTACACCTTTAATAAATGGTATGGAATTTGGAACACCATTTATAATCCCTTTATATTCTTCATTATATTTAAAAAGTTCATCTGCGCCTATTACATAGAACATTCCTTCTATAAATAAATTAACTGGTATATTATCGAAATCTTCTTTTTCCTTTACCTTTTTGATCATTTCGTTTGTTCTCACTGGGAAGTATAAATCATCCATTATGACAAACTCATTAATTTTGCTATTCTTCTTTATTTCTAAAAAAAGAATAGCTGCTAATTTTTCAGAAAAATATGTTTTTACGTCCATGCTTACACCTTCCTATTAATCTCAAATATTTCTGCTACAATTGTTACTATTAATAATAATATACAAAGAATAATTTGTAAACCTTATAAAATGATTACAAGTAAATCTATTCTTTGACAGTATTTAAATTTATACATCCCATATCAACTATTGACATAACATTTTCTTTTAGATTAACTATTTTTTCAGATGCATTTTTTAAGCTATTTCCTTTTACTGATAAATAAATTTTTATTTTTGGTTCAGTACCAGAAGGCCGAACTACAAACCAAGAACCATCTTCTAACACAAATTTTAATACATTAGATTTTGGTAATTTAATTGTTTTCTCATTAATTTTAATTAAATCTAATTCCAATCCGGTTTTATAGTCCATCTTTTTTACAATTTTATTATTACCTATTAATCCATTCATTGAATTTCTTAAATACTGCATAATATTACCTATTTTTTCTGCACCATCTTTTCCTTTAAGTTCTATGGATACTAAACTTTCCTCGTAGTATCCATTCTCTTTATAAATATTCAACAAAGCATCATACAAACTCATACCTTTATTTTTATAATAAAGTGTCATCTCACAAATTAGCATGGAAGCTATAACCGCATCTTTATCACGCACAAAATTTCCTGCCAAATAACCAAAACTCTCCTCAAAACCAAATATAAACTCTTTTTTACCCTCCTGTTCAAACTCTTTAATTTTCTCCCCAATATATTTAAATCCTGTTAGCACATCTAATACTTCAACATTATATTTTTTTCCTATACTCCCTATCATGTCTGTTGTAACAATAGTTTTTATTACAACACCATTTTTAGGCAATTGGTTAGTTTCACTTAATGAATTTAAAATGTAATTAGCTAATAATATACCTGTCTGATTACCTGACAAAACCTTATATTGACCTTTTTCACCTTTAACAACAACTCCAATTCGATCACAGTCAGGGTCTGTACCAAAAATAATGTCCGGATTGATGTCACTCGCCATATTAAGTGCTAATTCAAATACCTCTGATTGTTCTGGATTAGGATATGAAACTGTAGTGAAATTACCATCTGGCATTTCTTGCTCTTTTACAACAAACACTTTGTCATAACCTAATTCACTCAAAACTCTCCTCACAGGAATGTTTCCTGAACCATGAATAGGAGTATAAATTATTTTCAAATCCTTAGCATATTTCTTAACTAAGTCTTTTCTAATAGTTAAATTTTTAGTCTTATCAATATACGATAAATAAAGGTTTTCCCCAATTATTTTTAACATTCCATTTGCTTTTGCTTTATTGATTCCTATTGTTTTTATTTTAGAAAAATCTTTAATTCCATCTGCACAGGTTGTAATTCTGCTTGCTACTTCATCTGTAACTTGTCCACCATCATCACCATATACCTTAAATCCGTTGTACTCTTTAGGATTATGTGATGCAGTAATTACAATACCTGCTTTACTTTTAAGTTCTCGAACTGCATAAGATAAAATTGGAGTCGGTGTTAAAGTTTCAAACAAATTAACAAAAATACCATTGCCGCAAAGTGTTTCTGCAGCTGCCTTTGCAAATTCTATTGACATATTTCTTGAATCGTATGCTATGGTAACAGATATCTTTTCTTTGTATTTTATATTTAAATAGTCTGCTAAGCCTTGAGCTGCCTTGCCTACTGTGTGTATATTCATCCTATTTGTTCCTGCACCAATTACACCTCTTAATCCTCCTGTACCAAACTCTAAATCTTTATAAAATCTATCTTCAATTTCTTTTTCATCTACTAAATGTTCCAATTCACTCTTCAATTTTAAATCTATAAACTTAGAGTTAATCCAACTTTTATACTTTTCTGTATATGTCATATAATACCTCCTTTTGTTACTATGAATCCGATAACAGTTATTATGTTAATTTACACCTGTATTAATCTCTCTTTAGTCTATCATATTATACTATCAATCCATTACAAATAAAAGGAATTTTCACTAATAACCTATTTTCCCATATTTTGTTATAACGTAGTCATTTAAAGCTGATTTTTCCAACTTTAAATATGATATTGTGCATTATTTTATAATTATAATTGTATTTACATATCTAATACTTTATAATTATAAATTGACTGAATGATTATACTTTAAATAGTGATTTAATAAACTAATATAAATTCTTTTGGAAGGGGTGTATAAATTGTATAGATTAAATCAAAATGAAACTCCATTATTTGATGCTTTAATGGAATATGTAGATAGAGAAACCTTACCTTTTCACGTGCCTGGGCATAAAAAAGGAATAGGGGCAGATGAACAATTTAGAAGTTTTATGGGAGATAATCCTTTTAAAATTGATGTTACTGTTTTTAAACTTGTTGACAGTTTTCACCACCCAACTGGACCTATTAAAAAGGCGCAAGAATTAGCAGCTGATGCTTATGGTGCTGATGCATCTTTTTTCTCAGTTCATGGAACTTCTGGTGCTATTCAAGCTATGATTATGTCTGTAGTTGGATCTGGCGATAAAATAATTGTTCCTAGAAATGTACATAAATCAATAACTGGTGGTATCATTTTATCAGGTGCTGTGCCAGTTTATATGCAGCCTGCACTAGATAAAAAAATTGGGGTTGCACATGGAGTTTCCCCAGAAACTGTGGAAGAAACATTGAAGGAAAATCCTGATGCGAAAGCTGTGCTTATAATTAACCCCACATACTATGGAGTTTCAACAGATATAAAGAGAATTGCAGATATAGTTCATGAATACGACATTCCTCTGATAGTTGATGAAGCTCATGGCCCTCATCTTAAATTTAATAGCAGGTTACCAATGTCCGCAATGGAAGCTGGTGCAGATATCTGTGCTCAAAGCACTCATAAAATTATAGGTTCATTAACTCAAAGTTCTATGCTACATGTTAGTTCAAAACGAGTTAACCCTGCTAGAGTTAAACAACTAATAAACTTAATGCACACAACGTCACCTTCCTACATACTAATGGCATCATTAGATTGTGCAAGGCGACAAATTACATTAGATGGCACGCTACTTTTAGAAAAGACTATTGATCTATGTAATTATGTAAGAAGTGAAGTGAATAAAATACCAGGGTTTTATTGTTTTGGAGAAGAAGTCCTAGATGGTTTCGGTGCTTATGCTTTTGATCCAACTAAAATCACAATCACTTGTAGGGATTTAGGTATAACGGGTTATGACTTAGATATGATACTTGCTAACAAATATCATATACAAATGGAATTATCTGATCTTTATAATATTTTAGCAGTTGGTACTTTTGGAGATACAAAAGATGGAATGGAACAATTACTTTCAGCTCTAAGAGAAATAAGCAATGAATATTATGGCAAAGGAACAAAAAAATCTGATTTTATTGATATTCCCAGTATTCCAGAACAAGTTCAAATTCCCCGTGAGGCTTTCAACAGTGTAAATACAGCTGTTGAAATTAAAAAAAGTGTTGGTATGATAAGTGGGGAATTCTTAATGGCTTATCCACCTGGCATTCCAGTACTTTGCCCTGGAGAGAGAATAACTCAAGAGATTGTAGATTATGTTGAAAAATTAAAAAACACTGGATTATATGTTCAAGGAACTGAAGACCCTGAAGTTGAATATATCAAAGTTGTTCTCGAAGAAGATGCAGTGTACATAACTGTTGAATAAACATAATTTAGGTGTTATATCTTAACAAATAAAGAAGAAAGCCTTATAAATAATGGCTTTCTTCTTTATTTATTCACATTATATTTAATATAAAATTCTATTATTAATATCTCCTATAGATTTACACCCTGTAAGCACCATAGATGATTTTAATTCGCTTTTTAGCAAATCAATGTAAGATTTTACGCCTTCTGCCTTACCACCAAATGATGCAGTTACAAATGGCCTGCCAATAAGAACTGCATCTGCACCTAGTGCTATCATTTTAAGTATATCGACACCATTTCGAACTCCACCATCAGCTAAAATAATTACTTTTCCCTTGACCACTTCAGCAATATCTTGAAGAACATTAGCAACTCCCGGAGTTTGATCTAATACTCTTCCTCCATGATTTGATACTACAATTGCCGCTACTCCTGCATCAACCGCAAGTTCTGCTTCGTCTGTTGTCATTATTCCTTTTAAAATAAATGGAAGCTTAGTTGATTCAACAATTTGTTTAATTTCATCCACGGTTTTAGGCATAACTGGTTTACCAGCAAGTGCTAAAGTAAGAAGACCACAAGCATCTATGTCCATTCCTATAGCAAAGGCACCTGCTTTTTCTGCTAATTTAATTTTCTCTATAACTTTTGCATTTTCCCAAGGTTTTATTATTGCAATGCCATTCCCACCCTGTTTTTCTAACTGTTCAAGATTAGTTGTGTAAAAAGAATCTACAGCAGTGTCTCCCACCATTGGAGAAATTCCCCCTTTAATACATCCACTAATAACCCAAGATATATACTCTTCTTCGCTAAATTTGCCACCCATATTTAGGGTAGTTCCAGATACCGGGGCAGCAAATACTGGCATATCCATTTTTATACCAAACATCTCTATAGAAGTATCAGGATTTTTTGCATCATGTATAGTTCTCATATTAAGTTTATAAGCTTCCAATGATTCTATATTAATTTTAAAAGAACCACCAGTTCCTTTACCTCCCATTCCGGGTACTTCGCCTGCGCAAGCAACTCCATTACATATAGGACAAACTCTACAACTTTTGTTTAAATTTCCTCTAGCATCTTTTAAAACATCTTTATAATTCATTTTATTTCCCCCTTTTGTAATTCTAAATCATCTAAGTTTTCTTCTGTAAAAACTTTTATACCCTTCGATATTAATAACTGTGCTGTAACTCCATTACCCTTTCTTCTAGTACCACTAAAAGTTCCATCGTATATTGTTCCTACTCCACAAGAAGGACTTCGTGCTTTTAAAATAGCAATACTAGCTCCAACTACTTCTGCAATTTCTAAAGTTTCATAAGCACCTTTTAAGAACTTTGATGTTTGATCGTCATCTTTTTTTGGTCCAAGAATTCTAGCTTTTCCTTCTAGCACATCGAGTCCATCCCCATTCACAATTTCATGTGGAGCCCTAGGAGTTTCTTGTCCCCCTAGTTGTTCTGGACAAACAGGGATAACTTTTCCGTCTTTAAAGAGCTTTTGTAGCCGTGCATCTAAATTATTCCCACCATCATACTTGCAATTAATTCCACATAAACAAGCACTTACAATAATCATATCCTAACCATCCTTTATTAAATTAACCATGAACTATTTAAGTTCTACTACGGTAACTCCACTACCACCCTCACCATAATTTCCCAATCTATAAGTTTTAACATGACCATGTCTCTTAAGCATATCTGTAATAGTTTTTCTTAAAACTCCTGTGCCCTTACCATGAATAATTGTAGATTCTTTAAGTCCGCCTAAATAAGCTTCATCTAAGAATTTATCAACAGTAAATATAGCCTCCTGAGAATCCATACCTCTTAGATCTACAGAATTTGATACATTGCTTATATTTAGCTTCATTTCCCTCTTAATTATCTTTGCCTTTTTCTTGTCTTCCTGTGTAAGCCTTGATTTACGCAGATCATCTACTTTTACATTTATCTTCATAATACCAGCCTGAACCTGTACTTCGCCTTTTCTATCAGGCTTGGAAATCACAATAACCTTTTGGTCAAGAGATGGCAAATATACCTCTTCACCTTGTTTTACATTTTTTAGCTTTTCTCCGAAGACCTCATTACTTTTTTCTACATGTCTCTCTAAGCTTTCAAGCTTATTTTTAATTTTCGATCTTTCCTCTTCGAGTTTTTGCCTTGCTTCGGATGAGTAACCTAGCTTTTCTAATTGTCTCATATTTTTAAGAATGACATCTGATTCTTCCTTAGCATCCTTTATAAGTCTCTTAGCTTCCCTTTGTGCTTCATACATTGCATTTTCTCTAATGTTTTCCAGTTTGTACAATTTCTCCTGATATTTTTCTTTAAGTTTGCTAGCTTCTAGTTTCAAAATTTCAGATGCTCTAGCATCACTCTCTGCCTTGATGCTTTTTTCTTGTAAACTTTGAACTAACTCTTCAAATTCTAAAGTTTCTTTAGAAATATTTTCTTTAGCATTTTTAATTATATAATCAGGTAGCCCTAATCTCTTTGAAATTTCAAAAGCATTTGATTTACCTGGTACTCCAATTATAAGTCTATAGGTTGGGCTCAGTGTGTCTACATTAAACTCTACAGAAGCATTTTCAACACCTGTAGTTTTCAGCGCATATCCTTTTAATTCACTATAATGGGTAGTTGCAACTACTTTTGTGCCTCTTGCCCTTAAATTTTCTAGTATTGCAACAGCAAGGGCAGCTCCTTCTGTGGGATCTGTGCCAGCTCCTAATTCATCAAACAACGCTAAGGATTTTATATCTGCTTTTTCAATTATATTTACTATATTAGTCATATGTGACGAAAAAGTAGATAAGCTTTGCTCAATACTTTGCTCGTCTCCTATATCTGCAAAAATTTCATGGAAAAAACTTATCATGGAGCCTTCTCTAGCTGGGATTAAAATACCACTCATAGCCATTAACTGGATCAATCCTACAGTTTTTAACGTTACTGTTTTACCACCAGTATTGGGTCCTGTTATTATCAGTGATGTAAATCCTCTTCCCAGATAAATATTACTAGGAATAACTTCTTTAGGATCTATTAAAGGATGTCTAGCCTCAATTATATCTATTACTCCATCTTCATTAACCCTCGGAATAATAGCATTAATCTCTATTGCATATCCCGCCTTTGCAAAAATGAAATCTAGTTCCCATACTATATTTGCATTATTTTGAACAATATTTATATTTTCATATATTTTATAGGATAATTCAGATAAAATTCTTTCAACTTCAGCTTTTTCCTTTAACATAATTTCCTTGATTTCGTTGTTTAAGTTCACTAAACTCATAGGTTCTATGAAAAGTGTAGCTCCTGATGAACTTTGATCATGCACAAGACCTGGAACACTACCTTTATGTTCTATCTTAACGGGAATTACATATCTATCTCCTCTTATAGTATAAAGACTTTCTTGAAGATATTTTGCATTTGATCTAACTAATGAAATTACTTTTTCTTTTACGGAAGCATTTTTATCTTTTAAGGATTTTCTTAAACTAAAAAGCAAACTACTTGCCCTATCAGAAATTTCATCATCACTTATTATTGCTATAAAAATTTCATCTTCTAATTTTTTAATTGGAACAATTCCAATACATATATCCTCTAAAACTCTAGAGGAATCCTCCCCCACTGATTCACCAACATAATTCTTAAATAATCTAGCACACCTAAGCATTTGAGCTATGTGAAGAAGCTGCATTGGCATAAGTGAAGCACCTTTAGATGCCCTAATTATTGCATCCCGCACGTCATATATACCTTCAAAAGGAGCACTTCCCTTTTGTGATAAAAGTAAAAGGGCTTCATTAGTTTCTTGTAAATGTTCTCTTACTTCATAAATATTAGTGTAAGGTTCTAAATCACTTATAATATCCTTACCTGCAGTAGTTTTCGCATATTCTTTAATTTTTTCTTTAATTTTGTAATATTCTAAAACCTTTAATGATTTTATGTTCACAATTCCACCATCTTTCATTTGTTAATAATTTATTATCTATTATATATCCACTATTATGTATCTCCAATTATTCAACCCCTCTTTTATAATGCCCTCTAGTATAGTTTTTAAATTCACCTTGCCATGATCTTTCTATATAATTTTTTAGAACCTCAATAGTCTCTTCATAATTTTCTTGAATAAAATCTAATCTAAAAGATGAAATATTGTTTTTCTTTATTTCATCTATATTAGAAATTAAATTCACAGGCACATTATTGTAAATATAACTTCTACAATATTTATCAGTATCAATACTAAATTCTGCTCCCATTCTATCTTTAAGCGTATATGATTCTTTAACACAATTTCTCATGCAAGCCTTTTTATCACTTTTGTTACCAAATACACTTCCTATAGCACAGTATTCACTTACCATAAGTTCATATTTTCCGTAAACCATAATTTGAAGTGGCAAAGAAGTTTTAGATGCAATCTTTTTGATCTCCGCTGCATTAAGCTCTGCACTAATACAAGTCCCCGTTAGAAAACTCTTGTAAAAATCTCCTGCATAACTATTAAAAACATTCAATTTGTAATCTCCAATTATAATTGTTTTTTTATTAAATCTACTAATTATACCTAAATTAGCGGTAATAATACCTTTTACTTTACCTAAATTGTTTTCAATAAACTCACAAATACTTTCAAATTCTTCCTTAATAATATTGGGAACCTTTAAATAAACATTAAAATCATATTTATTAAATTCTATGTTACACCTTCTCATAAAAGGGTTTATAGCAATATTATCAAAGCCCATTTCTAGTACTGCTTTTAGTTGTTCCTCTTTAGTGACATATATAAGTGTCTCCGGTATACTTGTAACTTTTTTATCCTTATATTCTAAATTATTTTTATCCCCTAGAAGACTAAGACCTTTGTTATAATTAATCTGAGTTGTATTTTTTCCTCTTTTATATTTTAAAGTTATATCATTTTGAACATTCTCTATTAATTCTCGCCTTATTAAATTCAATGATGCCATCGGAACAAAACCTCCTTCAAAATCTTCAAAATTCACTTCATTTATTATGAATGGAGTATCTCCTGTTTTAGATAAATTTTGAATGATACGTTCTCTACTAAGTGGTTTATTTAGTGCCTCCTGAACAAGATCACCTTTAACATTAAAACTTTTCCCCTTGTAACTAGTACTTATTTTTAAAGGTTTATTAGTGGTGAATTCTATTGAAAGATTTAGTTCTATTTTCTTCTTGAATTTATCACTATAACTTCTTGAAAGTTCCTCCATTAATTGGACATCTGAAATTTTATATAAAAAATCTCCAGCTTTAAATTTAGCTGGTTTTAATAAAACTCTATCCCCCATTACTGCATTTTGAACTTCCATTCCATCCTTTATAATTTTCAAAATAGTAAACCCATCATCGTTAAACATTACGCCATCTTTTAAAGCGATGTTTTCTAAAAGGGTTACAGACAAATCTTTATTTGAGCTACCTATTGGTAGTCCAGAATTTTTAGGAACTTTATATGCCATCATATCTTTTCCGGTGTTACCGTATAAATATGCCTTCGAAAATCCTTCTCTATTAAATAATTGTGTTAAAACCTTAGTATCCTTATCTAACTTTTCTATTTTGTCATTATAAACATTATCTAATGCCCGTCTATATATTTCTACTGTTCCTGCAACATATTCCGGTTTTTTCATTCTTCCCTCTATTTTTAGTGAAGATGTGCCACTTGCAACCATATCTTTTAGGTTATCTATAGTACAAATATCTTTAGGACTTAAAAGGTATGCCTTATGTTCTTTTTTAGTATTTGCATCTATTAGTGTATAAGGTAATCTGCATGGCTGAGCGCACCTACCTCTATTCCCACTCCTACCTCCAATAATACTACTCATTAGACACTGCCCTGAATAGCATACACATAAAGCTCCATGAATAAAGACTTCTGTTTCAACATTTAAAGTATTAGATATATAATTTATTTCTTTTAAACTAAGTTCTCTCGAGAGAACTATCCTCGCAAATCCCATTTCTTTTAAAAACAAAGCAGCTTCACCATTGTGAATTGTCATCTGAGTTGATGCGTGAAGCTCAAACCTAGGAAAATTATTTCTTATTAAATATATTAATCCAGCATCTTGAATGATCAATGCATCTACGCATGCGTTATATAAAAATCCTACATATTCCATAATTTCTTTTAATTCATTGTCCTTTACTAATGTATTTAAAGTAACATATACACGTACTCCATAAATATGACAATATTCTACTGCTTTCGTTATATTCTCTTCATCAAAATTAAAAGCATAAGCTCTTGCCGAGAATTTGCTTCCTCCTATATAAACTGCATCTGCCCCCATTTGTACTGCAGCATATACACTTTCCATGCTACCAGCCGGAGCTAGTAATTCAATCTTTTTCATTTGCATCTCTCCTAATAAGTCTTATATATCTTATTATACAGTAAAAGTTGTAATAAATTAAGACATTAGAACATTTTACATTAATATAACACGACCTTCACTATTCTATGACCATGGACACAATAAAAATAATAGAATATAATAAAAAATAGACTAGTCGGGTTCTTGTTATTTTTTTTAGAATCCTAGTCTAAAAAATTATCTAATGGAGATATAAATATGACTATAAAAAATAGCATTAGAAATATTGGAATAGTTGCCCATGTAGATGCTGGAAAAACAACTTTAACAGAACAACTACACTTCTATTTTTTTCATAAATAAACTTGATCGTATTGGAGCCTCCCCATCTATTACAATTAATGATATGAAAAAGTTGCTTACTAAAAGGCTTGTGCCACTTCAATTTGTTTATGAAATAAATAACGAGTTTATTGTTAAGAACATATTTGATCAAAGCAATTACGCAAAAAATATATTAGATATAAATGAGGAATCGTGTTCACGATTACTTGAGGATATAATAGATATCCTAGGTGATAATAACGAAGAGATTTTAAAACAATTCTTTAATAATACTCTAACCCTAGGAAACATAAAAAATGAGATAGCAAAGCAGGCTAATAAAGGTATAATTTATCCTGTGCTTTATGGCACTGCTCTAAAAGGTGAAGGAATTAAAGATTTGCTTGATGGAATAATAGATTATCTCCCTGGCCCAGAGGATTTAGATAGTTCAAATCTCTCGGCACTGGTCTATAAAATCTCTCATAATAAAACCTTAGGTAAAATAGCCCATATAAAACTATTTAGTGGGTCAATATCAACTAGAGATGATATTTTAAATGTAACTACAAACAAAAGTGAAAAAATTACTATGATAAAAAAAATAATTAATCAGAAATTTTAGTTATGGTTAGCGGGTTAAATTGTAGTACCAACGATATTCTGGGAAGCAAAACTCATATTCCGAAACTTCAAGTAATTACAACTCCACTTCTTACCTTAAGAATTTATCCGAAAATTGAAGAAGACTATATAACTTTAGTTGAAGCTTTAACTATTCTACAAGAGGAAGATCCACTGCTTAACATGTTATGGATAAAAGAAAAAAAAGAGATTCATATTCGGATTATGGGTAAAATTCAGATTGAATATATTGAAGCTATTCTAATGGAAATATTTGGGTAAAATCTTAAGTCAAGGTATTTATGGATGGCCAGTGACAGATTTAAAGATAACCTTTATAAAAGGAGAAGACCATGTTATGCATTCACGTTCAGGGGACTTCGCAACCTCTGCCGCAATGGGCATAATGAGAGGTCTAAATGAAATAGGCACTACACTACTTGAACCTATAATCAAGTTTAGGATTACTGTGCCTCAGAATGTAGGTGGAAGAGTTTTAAATGATATTATAAAAATGCGTGGGAAATTTGATAGTCCAATAATACACAACGACTCTTTTACAATAGAGGGAAAAATGCCTGTATCTACCTCACTTGAATATCCAGGAGATTTAAGTAAGATATCTTCCGGAAAATGAATAATGACAACTGGCTTTTCTGCTTATGAGCCATGTCCCTTAGAAATAGGAGCAGCAAGAGAAAGAATTGGAGTTAATCCTTTAGATAGAGCTAAATTTATTCTCTCTATGCGAAATGCATTGTAAAAAAACAAGATGCAGTTATTATTGAAATAATAGCTGTATCTTAGTTTTTGTTATAGCATAATATATGAAAATTTTAACTAAGAATTTCCAAATAAGTTTTATATAAATCATTTATTAATTTCTCTCAGTTATAATTTTCATTGACATAATTTTTAAGCGTGTTATCCTTACGTTTTTCAAACCCCTTCTTTATTGCATCGTACATACTATTATTATCATATGGATCACAATATAACGCCATGTCTTTAAAATATTCTTTTGCGCAGCCTTCCTTTGTTGACACTATATTACACCCACTTGCTGCTGCCTCTAGGGATGATAAGCCTGGCATTCCTATAAAACTTGGGTTCACATGTACCTTTGCGAATCTATATGCATTGTATACATTATAGTTATCCATAAATCCCAAATGAATTACATTCTTGAAATTAGTACATTTTTTAAGGTACTCATTGTCATTTACATTTCCTATTAAAACTAATTGCTTTCCAAGCTGCTCACAGATGGTACATATAGCAAGTTGATTTTTACTCTCGTTTATTCTCCCAACACATAAAACATAATTGTTTAAATTATATCTCTCGGTAAAATTATATAAAGGTATATCTTCATTTTCTACTTCTACACCATTATATATGACTCTGCACTCGGTATTCACATGAAATTCACTCTGAATAAGGTCCTTTTCCAATTCACTATTACAAATAATAAGTTTACTTTTTTTAAAAATCTCCTCTTTATAACTACTACACATTTCATAAAGCTTCAACCTTTCAATTTCATTGTTTAACATTTGATATTTTTTCATATCCCAGTGCATTGGAGATATAATTAAGTTTTTTTTGTAAAAATGTGCAATCTTATAGTATCTATACGTCTCCCCTGCAGTATCAATATTAAATAAATGTACTATATCATAACTAGAATAATCATATATTCCCCCATCATTTATATCCACGGTTACACCTAATTTACGCAAATATTCAGCTGTCTTTATTACCTTCATAGAATCCACTGCAAAATTTCTATAATAATCTTGTCTAACACACAATAGAACCTTCATTATGCATTTCCCCCTATAGTTTGCTATTTTTATAAAATAACTTTGCTAACCGGCTTATTTGTTATATTTCACCAAAATAATTTATATATTAGTTCTTGTTTTCTATTCTTTTATTTATATACTATTAACCTATACAGTAAAAGTTTCTACATAATTATGTAAAGTACATTATTAAATTTATATATACTAAATCTAAGTTTAATTATACTAAAGTAATAAATTAATTTAAGAGGCAAATATATGATTGTATAGTTAAAGCATCTATAATATATATAGATGCTTCATCATAAAATTTAAGATTGTAATTTCCAAACGTATTCCCCTACTTTATTAATATATCCGATTCTTTTACCTACTTCTATTCTTGCAATTCCATCAGTAAATTCGTAAGCTTCTTCAAAACTGGGCTCAATTACTATTTCACCTAGGCAATTTATGTAACCCCAGTTCTCTCCTATCTGAGCAGCTATCAATCCTTCGCTCATAATATCTATATCTTCAAATATTGTAGGTATTGTAATATTTCCATTTTTATTAATACAACCATATTTTTCATTCTCACAAATTATAGCTATACCTTCATAAAATCTATCTGCCCATTGGAATCTAGGTTTTATAATAATCTCTCCGCTACAATCTATATACCCGTATTTTTCTCTCATTTCAACTGATGCTAGGCCCTCATTGAACTCTCCGCAAACATTATATCGAAGTGGTATAATGGTTTCACCACTTTTGTTTATATACCCATACTTTCCATTAGAACAAACTGGTGCTATCCCACCATTAAATGCATAAGCATAATCATAAACTGCATCTATTATAACTTTACCATCCTTATCTATATATGCTATCTTACCTCCTATTTGCACTGCTGCTAATCCTTCACTATAATCATTAGCATCTAAAAATTTAGGTGGCACTATTTCCATCCCTTCACTATCTATATATCCCCACATATATCCACTCTTTACTGCAGCTCTTCCTTCCATAAAGAAATTAGCTTCTTCATATTTAGGTTCCACTATAAGTTTCCCACTTAAATTAATATATCCTTTTTTGCCTTCTAACTTTATAACCGCAAAGCCTTCATTAAACTGTGAAACTTCATCATACTTCGGTTCTATTACAAACTCGCCATTCTTATTAATAAAACCATACTTTTCATCTATACTAACTATTGCGAGGTTCCCTTCAAACTCCAACGCATAATTAAATTTACATTCTATAACCATATTACCTTCCTTGTCTATATACCCATATCTCTTTTTAAATTTCACAGGATATAAATTTCTCTCATTGTCCATAACTAAAACTTCCTTTCATTTTTAGTGGTAGAGTGCCAAAAATTATAAGTTTATAACATCAAATATCATTATACACTGAAATATTTTAAATAAGTAATTTGCAAACGCTACTTTAAATGTAGATTTAAATGTGACTATAAAATAATACATACAGGGCAATGGTCTGATCCTAAAACCTCATTTAAAATAGAAGCTTCCTTTAATTTGCTTAATAAATCCGTCGTTACAAAAAAATAATCAAGTCTCCATCCTACATTTTTTTCTCTAGCCTTAAATCTGTAACTCCACCAAGAATATTTTACTTCTACCTCGTGAAGATATCTAAAAGTATCAACATAACCATAAGATATAAATTTATCCATCCAAGCTCTCTCTATAGGTAAGAATCCTGAATATTTTTCGTTTGCCTTTGGATTCTTAAGATCAATTATGTTATGAGCGGTATTATAATCACCACAAATAATTAACTTTTTCCCGTTTTCTCTCAACTTTTCACAATAATCCAATAGAGCATCATAAAATTCCATTTTATAATTTAATCTGTCCTCATCTTTCTGACCATTAGGAAAGTATATGCTAAAAAGGGTAAACTCTTCGAACTCAGTTATTAATATTCTCCCTTCACTATCAAATTTCTCTATTCCAATACCAAACTTTACAGATATTGGTTTTTGCTTAGTATATATTGCTACACCACTATAACCCTTCTTTTCTGCACAAGAAAAATAAGAGTAATATCCCTCTATATTCTTAAGTTCATCACTTATTTGATCTTCTTGAATTTTTGTTTCTTGTAAACATAAAACCTCTGGTTGCTCACTGGTAACCCATTCAATGAACCCTTTATTTTTTATGGCTCTTATGCCATTCACATTCCATGAATAAATTTTCATAAAAACACCTTCCTTATAAAGCTATTTTTTACAATTAAATTACCTCTATATTTATTATTTACTATTTTTAACACAGTATGTAAATCTCTTAATATAATATATCATATTATTGAGTATTATAAAATTACCTATTGCTATTATTGCTTAGCAACAGGCATTTTAATTTTAAAATAATTTTTTTGTATTTTTAAAAATATATGCAATTACTATCACCCTTATTGTTAAATCGGAATACTTTATAGTGGAAGGGGGCTTTATCCATGAATTATAGAGAAAAATATACTGGAAATAAAGAAGAATTTTATTTCTTTTTAAAGGATGAAGTTATAAAATTATTTAAAGACAAACTCCAAATAGAAGGAAACGATGTTTCTATACCAGATGATGAAGAATTAGATTTTCAAATTAAACTTGATGCCGATGAAAATTACGGAGATTTTTCAATTAAAGTTAAGTGGGGACAAAGACCTGAGCAATTAGAAGAAAATAATAACGAAGATTATGAAAAACAACCCTTTGAATTTTAATAAAATTTAAATTAAAACTCCCTGAGGATGCCTTATAAAAATGTTAAATTATTAATTACCTAATATAATTTTGCATAATTTTTCTTTCCCTCAATACCTATTAAGACTCCTCAGGGTTTTATATATAACTATAAATTTATTTGCTTATCTAAAATTTATTATTTGTTACCTATTTAAGAGTGTTACAAGGAGGCCACATTATGGAACAAGAAAATATAAATTTGATATTATCTAAATACAATATTAATATTGTTGATATAAAACAGCAGTCTGATAAAGGTAAAAAAGCAGTCTGGTGGATAAAAACAACTACCGGCGATAAAATTTTAAAAAAACACTCTTGCTCAGCTAAAACACTTGAATTCATTCTATCAGCTGTTGAACACTTAAAAAATGGGAAAGTTAATTTATCTGAAATTATTAAGACAAAAGACAATAATAGCTATGTAAAAGGAGTTAACTCCTGTTATGTTTTAAGTGAAGCTATAATTGGCAATACTCCAAATGAGGACAAACCTCAAGAATTAAAAATGATAGTAGAGGGACTAGCTAATTTCCATCATGCCTCTAAAAATTTCGCCTTTCCAGATGACTGCAAGGCAAGGATTCATTTAGGCCATCAAAAGGAAGAATTTGAAAATCAAATGATCAAATTAAAAGATTTTTATAATTTTGAAATGTCTGTTCCTAA
This sequence comes from Clostridium sp., assembly GCF_036569345.1. Lineage (GTDB taxonomy): Bacteria > Bacillota > Clostridia > Clostridiales > Clostridiaceae > Clostridium_AD. The sequence goes on along the minus strand of NZ_DATCQT010000181.1, from coordinate 36,495 downwards.
ACATTCAGAATTCGGACAAATTATTATAACCGAATTTCCTTATTTTAATAAAAGAATGCAGTTAGCTATAAAGGAAAATGAGAAATCAGGATACAATCAATGGTCCCTTGAGGCTAAAAGTACAAATTGTCTTTGTCATCAAGATTTTACTGCTAGTAACCTCATTCTTACCAGTTCAAAAGATATATTTGTTTTAGATATAGATTCTATTACTGTAGATTTGCCTACTAGAGACATAAGAAAATTTTTAAATAAAATTATGAAAAAGAAAGGCAAATGGGATTTACTATTAACATCACAAATACTAAAATGGTACAATGACTTAAATCCACTAGAACACTGGAAATGGCAAGTGTTAAAAGAAACATTAATTTTCCCTCATCTTTTTGTAGGAATAATGAGCAAATATTATGAGAAAAGAGAATTAAATTGGCCTGAAGCTAGATATATTGAAAGATTAAAAGGGATGATTAAAACAGAAAAATCTATAGAGCCTATTCTGCAAGATTTTGAAAGAATTATTCCATCTTAGGTTAATATAGGAGGCATTAAATTGGATAACGAATCAATTAATTATTTATCACTTGGTAGTAAGGTCCTTCTAGAGTATGCTATAAATCCACAGAATTTAAAAATGCTTCAGAGTAAAGGTTTGAAAACATTATGGAAATTAACGTATAAAAATACACCCCTATGCCTTAAAAGGTTAAATCAATCTTACGAGGAGGCTCTTTTCTCCGTTAATGCACAAATATATATATTAAGCAATGGTGGTAAAGTACCCAAGGTTTATCCTAATACCAAAGGGAATTTTATAACTGAATATAACGGGCAATTATTTGTATTATACAGTTGGGTTAATGGACGCGATATGAATATAGATAATCCTAAAGATCTAACCTTAGCTATGCAATCATTATCAAATTTTCACCTACACTCTATCGGCTATGACCCACCAATTAATTCTAAAATATCATCTAAGCTTGGAAATTGGCCAAAACAATATGAATCTATGAAAAATAGAATGTTAAAAATAAAAGACATTTGTATACAAACTCCAAGTAATACAGCCTATTCGAGCTTTGTAAATCATATAGATCCTGTCATAGAAATTTGCAACAAAACTATTAATTTAATTAATAATTCTCCTTATAGTGATCTATGTAGTATAAATCAAAGAGATTCCTGCTTATGTCATCAGGATTTCGGCACTGGAAACGTAATGCTATCTGAGGGCAAAGGCATAGTTATAGATTTAGATAGCGTAACCTATGACTTACCTGCTAGAGATTTAAGAAAGATTATTGGAAAGAGAATGATGAAATTTAATGATTACAGTATAAAGAACATTGAAACTATATTAAAATTCTATGAAATAAATAATGTCCTATCCCCGAGTCACAGAGAGGTTTTAAAAATTGATTTAATGTTCCCGCATTGGTTCTTTGGCTTAGTGAAAACTTTGCATAAGAATGCCAATTCAATAAATGGTGATAAAATTTCTGCAATTGCAATCTTTGAGCAAAATAAATTTTCTGCTTTACAGAAATGGCTTTAAGGGAGGTCTAAAATGAAAATAGCAATGATTTGCACTGAAAAGCTTGCCTTTCCTCCTATTAATGGAGGGGCTGTTCAAATGTATCTTGAAGGTGCACTGCCCATATTATCAAAACTTCATGAAATAACTGTTTTTAGTATACAAGATCCTAAACTACCTAACAGCGCTATTGAGGGAGGTGTAAAATTTATACGATTACCTGCAAGCACTAAAGAAGAGTATGTCCGTGGAGTAAAAAATTACCTTTCAAATGATTTCGATTTAGTGCATGTATTTAATAGGCCACGTTGGGTTCCCTTTTTAAGCAAAGATTTAAATTGTGCTTTTAGTTTAAGTTTGCATAATGAAATGTTTCCGCTAAAAAAAATCAGTAGTGAGTTAGCAAATTCCTGTATTAATAGAGTAAGTTTTATTACAACCGTAAGTCAGTTTATTGCAAATGGCGTAAAAGAGTTGTATCCATCAGCTACGAGTAAACTTCACCCTGTGTATTCTGCAGTAGATTGTAATATATATAAACCAATTTGGGATGATGATAAAAATTCCTATAGAAATATACTACGCGAAAAATATGGCCTTCAAAATTATAAAACGATATTATATGTAGGTAGGTTAACTCCAAAAAAAGGTACCCATATAGTATTAGATGCAATGAATTCTGTTATGGAATCACACCCAAACACGGCTTTAATGATTATAGGAAGTAAATGGTATGGTGGAGATGAACCTACTGATTATATCAGATTGCTAAAAAGAACATCTAAAGAGCTAAAAGGTCCAGTTATTTTTACAGGTTTCCTAAACCCAAATGAAATTCCAAAGTATTATAGCATTGGAGATATTTTCGTGAATCTTTCTCAATGGAGAGAACCTTTAGCAAGAGTTCACTATGAAGCTATGGCTGCCGGATTGCCTATTATAACCACAAATCGTGGTGGTAATGCAGAAGTAATGGAGGAGGGCGTAAATGGATTTGTAATTAATGATTATGAAAATCCACGAGTACTAGAAAAAAATATAGTTCGCCTTCTAGATGATAAAGAGTTATCACTTAAAATAGGAGTTAACGGTCGTAAATTAGCTGAGGAAAAGTATAGTTTTAATAGATTAGCTAATGATTTATTAAAACTTTTTAATAGTGTTAAATAATTTCAAGTAATCGGAGGTGCAATGTTGAGTAGATCGATTTTAGTGACCGGAGGCGCAGGTTTTATCGGCTCAAACCTCTGTGATTATTTATTAAAAAACAATAATAAAATAATAATTATTGATAATTTTAATGATTTCTATAATCCTTTAATAAAAAGAAATAATATTACCAATATGAAAAACTTAATGAAAATTAACAACATCACTTATGATAATTTGATAATAGAAGAAGGTGATATACGAGATTTAGATTTTTTAACAAAAGTATTTAGTTTCTACAAAATAGACGTTGTGGTTCACCTTGCAGCAATGGCTGGAGTTCGCCCATCTATTATAGACCCACTTTTATATAACGAAGTAAATATACGTGGAACACTAAATTTATTAGGCTTATGTAATAAATTCGGCATAAATAAACTTATCTTTGCTTCCTCTTCTTCTTTATATGGGGACAATAAAAAACTTCCCTTCACTGAATCAGATTCTGTAGATTTCCCAATCTCACCTTATGCAGCTACTAAGAAATCAGGTGAACTTCTTTGTCATGTTTATAGTCATCTATATGGATTTAATATAGCCTGTCTAAGATTTTTCACTGTATACGGCCCAAGACAAAGACCTGACTTAGCTATTTACAAATTTACAGAATCTATATTAAAAGAAAAAGAAATTTTTATTTTCGGAGATGGCACTACTCAGAGAGACTACACCTATATAGATGATATAATTCAAGGAATAGATAAAGCCATAACATGGACAAATACTGGTACTAATAAATACGAAATTTTCAATTTAGGAAGATCCGATACTGTCATGTTAAAATATATGGTGAAAAGATTAGAATTTGAGATTGGTATTAAAGCTATCATGAAATATTTACCTATGCAACCTGGTGACGTAAAAATAACTTATGCTAATATTTCTAAATCACAGAAAATTCTAGGTTATGATCCATTAACAAATTTTGATTATGGTATCTATAAATTTGTAAAATGGTTTAAAACCAATCCATTATATTAATCATATATATAAAATGGCTAGTACTTTAATATTTAAAGTACTAGCTATTTTGTTTATATATTTTAATTTTTAATATTTCCTTTTCCAATAGAATAATATGCTTTAATATTAGCTTCTTTGATTTTCTTTATATCCAGTACATTTCTCCCATCAATTATAACAGATTGACTCATCAATTCATTAGCCTTATTTAAATCAATACCATAAAATTCATTCCACTCTGTACAAATTATCATTGCATCACAGTCCTCTAAGCATTCATACATATCATTGCAATAAATTATATTTGGAAATAACTTTTTTATCGTCTTCGTTACCATCGGATCATATGCTTTTATATTGACATTATTTTTCAATAATTTTTCTATTATATATAAAGATGGAGCCTCTCTAATATCGTCTGTATTTGGTTTAAACGTTAACCCTAATATAGCTACTGTTTTGCCTTCAATTTCCTTATAATGCTCCATTAATATATCTACTGGTAAGACTCTCTGTTTTTCATTTACATCAACAGTAACTTTTACAATATTAAGACTACAATTATAACTGTCAGACATTTTAACTAAAGCTTTTGTGTCCTTAGGAAAGCAAGCCCCACCATAACCTATACCTGCATTTAAAAACAACGGTGAAATTCTCTTATCCAGTCCTAAGGCATAGGCAATTACATCTATATCTGCTCCAACTTTATTACAAAGATTAGCTATCTCATTCATAAAAGAAATTTTAACTGACAGAAATGCATTAGATGCGTATTTAATTAATTCTGCTGTTTCTGGGCTTGCAAACACCATCTTTATTTTAAATGGCTCGTACAATTTTCTCATTGCTTCTTCAGCTTTTCGTGATTCACAGCCTACAACTATTTTATCTCCATAGAAAAAATCATATATAGCTTTTCCCTCTCTTAAGAATTCTGGATTAGAAACCACATCAAAATACTCCTTTGGTACATGATTTTCTAGTAACTTGTTTTGTATATATTTTTGAGTACCCACTGGCACTGTACTTTTAGTTACTACTACTTTATATTCATTTATATAAGGTGAAATTAAATTTATTACTTCATCTACTTGTCCAATATCTACGTCCCAATTTTCCTTTGTTGGAGTGCCTACTGCAATAAATATTATATCTGAAGATTTAATTCCTAGTAGCAAATCATCAGTAAACTGAACACTTTCTATATTTAACGAATCTTTTAATAAGTCTTCTAATCCCTCTTCAAAGATAGTTGGTATCCCATTTTTTAACATATTCAACTTTTCTATATCCTTTTCTACACAAATCACCTTATTTTCTTTTTTACCAAAACATAATGCAGTTATAAGTCCTACATATCCAGCTCCAATAACGCATATATTCATACAATCACATTCTCCTCTTTGATAGTATCACATTTTTTATCATCTACACTTTCCTGTTTATCAATTGTTTTCATTAGTAAATAATAATTTGTTTTTGTATTTTAATTAATTTTTTTATTGAGGATCACACTTATAATTACTTGAATTTAAAGCCTGATACTCATTATATAAATACTATATGAGGTTATTCATAAATTGGTGAAAGTTCGTTGAATTTTTAAGTTTTAAAAGGAGGAGTATATTGTGATTTACAATATACTCCTCCTTTTATTTAATTACATATTGCTTTAAATTTAAAATATACATTTTCACGTTTTATTGGCTCCCTTTAAATCCTATAAGATATTATGTTATAATTGATTTAGACATTTTTTTAAACTTTAAAGTAAAATATTAACATTTGATTTGAACAAAATATTAGAAATGAAGAGGTATAAAATGAGTTTTAATAAATTTGCTAAAAAATTTGGATATATGTATGAATTACACCGTAGAAACTTTAATTTGTACTTTAAACCTACACTCAATCCATCACATGAGCCTTTAATAACAAATTCTATCCATTGGGTAGGCCACGCTACTGTAGTTATTAATTTAAATGGAAAGGTCATAGTTACCGACCCTGTAACCAGTATGAATCTTGGCCAAATGAAAAGATTAGTTAAACCCTCTTTAGATCTAGCCTCCATTAATATTGATTATATACTTTTGTCTCATGGTCATATGGATCATATGAGTTACTCTACACTTTTTAAAATAAATAAAAGTGCTATAGTTATTGCTCCTAAAAATTTAAATATTTCCTTGAAAATTTTAGGATTTAAAAATATAATTCTTTTAAAAAATGATGAAATATATAGTGACAAAGACATAAAAATAAAAGCTTTAAAAGCAAATCATGATGGTAGAAGATATTATTTGGGCACTAAAGTTGATAGTAATTCATATACAATTGAAAGTAATTCAAAAAAGATTTTTTTTGCTGGAGATACTGCCTATACAGATTTATATAAAGATATAATGGCAGATATTGCTATCATGCCCGTGGGTTGCTATAAACCTGATGAATTTCAAGAAATGCATTGTTCGCCAGAACAAAGTTTTAAGATGTTTAAAATGACAAAATCTAAATTCATGATTCCAATCCATTATAAAACTTATATTTTAGCTCAAGATGATGATGATGTTACCTGTGATACTTTAAACAAAATAAATGATGGAAGTATAAAAATTATTGATATCGGTCAAACTGTAAAATTATAAGATTCTAAATAAAGAACAGGCATTAGAACTAATAAATAGATCTATGCCTGTTTCTATTAAATAATACTCTTAAATATTGAAATGTCGTTAAACAAATAAATCCTCGATTTCATTTTGACTCATCTGAGATAATAATAATTCTGATCCTGTTTCATCATTTATTACACTTTCAATAATTTTATTTTTCTTTTGTTGCAATTTAAATATCTTTTCTTCTATTGTTCCTCTTGCTATTAATTTTATTACCTCTACTGTTTTCTTTTGACCAATTCTATGAGCTCTATCTGTAGCTTGAGCTTCTACAGCTGGATTCCACCAAGGATCAAAATGTATTACCATATCTGCCCCTGTAAGGTTTATGCCCGTACCCCCAGCTTTTAGAGAAATTAAGAATACCTGCGAATCTCCTTCATTAAAAGTTTTTACCATTTCTACTCTTTTTTCTGCTTTAGTTGACCCATCAAGATACATATACCTTATCCCTTTATCTTCTAGCCTATTAGATATGTTCCTTAGCACCCTTGTAAATTGAGAAAATATCAATATTCTATGGCCTTCTTCTAAGCTGTTTTCTAAAATTTCATCTAAAGCCTCCATTTTGCCGCTGCCTCCATTATAATTTTCTATGAAAGTAGAAGGATCGCAGCATATCTGCCTTAACCTTGTTAATATTGAAAGCACTTTAAACTTACTTTTATTAAACCCTTTCGCCTTAATATCTTCTTCTAATTCTCCTTTTGCATCCTTTAAGTAGGCTAAATATACCTTCTTCTGCTGCTCCGTCATTTCTACTGAAATTCTATGTTCTATTTTCAACGGCAAATCTTTTGCAACCTCGAGCTTTGTCCGCCTAAGTATAAATGGTTTTACATGATTATTAAGTTCTTGAAGTGCTTTCCGGCTTCCATCTTTTACAATTGGTACTTCATATTTTTTTGAAAAGGCACTATGTTTTAACATATAACCAGGCATTATAAAATCAAAAATTGACCAAAGTTCCGTAAGAGAATTTTCAATAGGCGTCCCTGTAAGCGCAAATTTACTTTGAGCATTTATATTTTTTACAGAAAACGCATTTTGTGAATTAAAGTTTTTAATATATTGTGCCTCATCTAAAAAACAATATCTAAATTTCACTTTTTCATAGTCATCAAGGTCCCGCCTTATAAGTGCATAGGAAGTAACAACTACATCGGCGTCATTAATATTTCGTTTTTGTTCTTCCCTAATATTTTTGTTTCCAGATATTACTATACAATTTAGTGTTGGTGCGAATTTTTCAATTTCATCTTTCCAATTGTACACAACTGACGTGGGGCATACTACAAGAGATGGTTGTTTATTTTCATTATCTTCAACTTCCGATTGAATAAGTGCTATTGCTTGTAGTGTTTTACCTAGTCCCATTTCATCTGCCAGTATTCCTCCAAATCCACAATTTGCAAGAGTTTTTAACCAAACAAATCCTACCTTTTGATAATCTCTCATTATTTTGTCTAAGGTTTTAGGTACAAGTACTTTTATTTCTTTTATATCCTTAATCGCATTAACCAAATCTTTAAATTTTTTATCTGTATTTACGAAATCCATTTGTTCTCGTTTTAGTTTTTCTTCTATGTAAATGGCATTATATTTTGAAAGAAGAATTTTATTCTTTGCAATATCGCTATCCTTTATATTTAAATACTCAATCATTTGAGCAATTTTTAATATATTATTTGAATCTAATAATACAAAACTTCCATTCTTAAGCCTATGATATTTTCTCTTTTCTCTTAAAGATGCGAAAATATTACTAAGTTCAATATTATCTACACCCTCAATACTAAAGTTGAATTCTAAAAGATTGTCTTTATTAAGCCTTATATTTGACTTATATCCAGCATTTCCATGCACTCTGATTTTTTTGAATTCTTCAGAATAATATACTTCTGCCAACTGTTTAAGTTTTTCTAGTCCCAAAACTAAAAACTCCAAAAGCTTTTCTTCATCTTGCATTTCAAAACCCTTGTTCGTTTTAACAAACCCAAATTCATGAAATTGATTTATGATACTCATTTCCTTTTCCATGTCCCTTATAAGTGCTTTTCCCTCTTGTGCTTTGTTTTCTTTCCTATTGAAAGGATCTATTTCTATATCTCCATACTTGAAAGTTATAAACACCTCTATATCTTCAAGCTTTTTTTCAAAATAAACAATTGCTTTTAGTTCTTTTATATAAAATTCATTTTCTAATGATGTATCTATATCTACTTTATTACTTATCTTGTTTAAAGTTGGAAGTACAAATGATGCTAAATCATCTTTCTCTTCTTCATAAAATTCTATACATTTGTTTTTTTCTTCTTTAAATCTATTATAAAAGGGCAAATATGCGTCCCTTTGACCAATAGGAGGCTCATATATTTCACCTTCATCAAAAAAGAATTCACCATTACTACTTAGCGCAATAGGCACATGGTCATTTTGATCAAGTATAAATTTATTATTTTCTCTATTGATTTGGAACTCTAGAGGCATTAGTTCCTGCTTTATATGTACATTAGTAAATACTTCGCCCTTTATTACCACTGTTAATTCTCTATTATATAAATATCTAAATAACCTTTTAATCATGCTATCTGTAAAATAAGCTTTTTTACCAGACAAAAACTTTATGGTATTACTCTTATATGTACCTGCAGCCTCTGCCATAGATTCTAGTTCACTTAATTCTTTAAAAAGTTCTATAATATCTAAATCTTCTTCCTTAAAAGTGTGAATGTAAGGATTGTATGTAAATTTTTTACCAAACTCCATAGACTCGAAACTTTTACTATAACAATTAAAAAATTCTTTTATGTTTTTAACTACATAAAGTTTATCTTCCCCAATCTTTAGACTTACAAAAGATTTTGTATTATCCCCACAAGGTTCATGCTCATATTTTATGTCTACATTTAAATATGATTTACCCATTGGAACACCGCTTATACTTTTAGTTATTTGTTGAATTAAATTATTTGTTTTAATCATTCTTTTCACTTTTATAATTTGTTCTTTCTCATTAATATATTTTAATAATGTAGCCACTACATGCTTACACATATTTGCCTGACGATAATAACCATGAGTAAAATTATAATTGTTACATTCACAATTATAATTTATAAAACAATCAATATTATCAAAACTTGCATCCACCTTATACAAAGTAAGATCGGAAGACTCCACTTTAGAAGTTATATTCGTTTGAGTATAGTTCTCGTGCTCTTTTATTTCTACATCTATATCCTTAACCTTATTTATTAAATAGTAATCTTTCCCTCTTTTATAAGTAACTTTATCGGTATTATTTAGTATGATATCTTCAGTAATATCATTAACATCAATCAAAAGTTTCACCCCACCAAATTTTCTAGTTCTTGTATCTTATAATTATTAATACTAGCTACCATTATATACTACTCTCACATTTCCTACACCCTTAGAACTAAACTATATTTTTATTAAATAAGTATGATAAGCCAATATTTTTTTACGAATATTGAAATTCATAACTAGAAAAGCACACTCAAAAAACTAAATGAGTGTGCCAAAATATTATAATTTCTATTATAGTATAGTCCTAAAAATCAAGTTTACATTTTTTGAACATTAATAGCTTGAGGACCTTTAGGTGCATCTACTACATCAAATTGTACTTCTTCACCCTCATGTAAATCCTTTCTTGGTCCTTGTTCTTTTATTGCTAAATGATGAACAAATACATCTTCACCCTCTTGAGCGGAGATAAATCCATATCCTCTTTCAACATCATACCATTTTACTATACCTGTTATCATAACTTTCCCTCCTTGTCGTTCTCTGAAGTACAAAACAATTCAAAGTTTAAGTATAGTATTAGCTATAAGTGTCTAACTAATACTTCTAAAAAGAATAAACTCTTTCTATAAAAATATATTTTGTGAAATTATCGCTTACAGCGTTGCAATATAAAAAAATAATCCCAGCAAATAACTTTATGCTAGGATTATCTATATTCATTATTTTATTATTAAAAAAAATTTGGCTAGGATGGCAGGATTCGAACCTGCGAATGCCAGAGTCAGAGTCTAGTGCCTTACCACTTGGCTACACCCCAATACTAAAAATTTAATGGTGACTCCTAGGGGAATTGAACCCCTGATCCCACCGTGAGAGGGTGGTGTCTTAACCTCTTGACCAAGGAGCCTGATTAACACTACGAGATATAGTATACTACTTAATTATATATAAGTCAACTATAATTGTAATAGATGTATAATTAATTACTTGCTCCCAATCTAATTTATTTTATATGCTTTTTAATATGTTATTAATATCATTGCTAACTTTTACCCTATTCTCGTAAACCCATAGTTCATCAAAACTTAAGTTAAATACTTTTGAGAATGAATAATAAAGATTTATTTTTTGATAATAAAGCTCTAATTCATAAAGATCTTCTAAAAGGCACTGTGGTTTTGAGACAATTTCTCTTTTAGCTATGAATAATTCATCTACATAATTTAAAAATGCAATCATCATTCTATCATTAGATACATCAAAAGGTATTTTTAGCAGTCTCCATTGATTCTTTTCCTCCAACTTATAACACCTTAAATTATCTAATACAACCAAATACTCACTAATATCCATTTTTCTATAAAAAGATATTTTTTCTTCTTTTGTACTCCATAAGGCTAATTTTTCTCTAAGTGATAGACTATTAATTTTCAATATAGCTTCACTTGGCCCTATTACTCCTTCCTCTATAGTTACATCACAATTATCTAAACTCTCTCTTATAAAATCTTGGGTATTCCCATAAGATGCTACATATCCAATCTCATATATCCCTTTTCTACCTGCTCTACCAGCTATCTGTTTTACTTCTTGAGATGTTAAATATCTTATTTCATTACCATCAAACTTTTTAATATCCATAAATATTATTCTTTTTATAGGAAGATTAACTCCCATACCTATGGCATCAGTAGATATTAAAATTGTGCTCTCCTTTTTAATAAACTGATTATACTGTTTTTTCCTTACATCTGGCGGTAAATCTCCATAAATTAAACTTACTTTTATACCTAAGTTTGAGTAATGATAGGCTAATTCTAACACTTTCTTCTTGGAGAAAGTAACCAGTGCATCACCATCTTCTATATTCCTATATACAAAAGGTTCATCTTCCATTGCAAGAGGAATATCTCTTTTATACTCTATAATCTCGTACTCTTCAGCGCAATCCTCTATTATTTCTATTAGCAGTTCTTTTGCATTTGCCGCTCCGCAAATGTGTATCTCTTTACTTTTCAATCCCAAAATAGCTCTTGTCCAAGCAGCTCCCCTTTGGTCATTATCTATCATTTGAATTTCGTCTATAATACCAACTTCATACTCCTCACTTATATCTAACTTTTCTATAGTACAGCATATATGAGCCGCATCTTGAACTATTACTTCTTCTTCTCCAGTTGCAAGATTACATTTTACACCTTCTCTATTTAGTCTTTCAAAATTCTCAAGTGCTAATATTCTTAAAGGAGAAAGGTAAATCCCATTTTTCGCCTCTTTAAGTCTAACCATGGCATTATAGGTTTTCCCAGTATTAGTATCACCTAAATGGAGATAAAATTTTCTCTTGAATTTCCTAGATCCCTCATATTCATCTTTAGGATTAGTTGGAAACACCCTATCAAATTCACAAGATATAATCTCAGGAATATGCTCAGTTATTAAAACACTTATAATTCCTGATTTTAAATAACTTTCACTTCTATTTTTTAATATGTTTTGAAAATTAAAATTTGTATTATTTTTATTATTGTAATCCTCAAGAAGCCTTATAGATATATATTCCAATAATTGAGAATAATTTTCATGGATTTTTTTATATTCTTTGAAATTTCCTATTTTAAACTCATTTAACTCCTTTAATTTCTTTCTTACTGCTGCTTCATGTTCCCATAAAGCATTTGATTTAGTATGCTTAACTATTTCTTGAATCTGAGCAAACTGACTTTTTATTTTTTTAAAATTCCTATCTAGTGCTCCTTTTTTCATTATATTTCCTCCAATATTGACTCCTTAATATTATATTTTCTCACAACATTGAATTTATCATACATTTAAATTTACTTTCGACTGTTTGTAATCAACCAATAAATTATTTTGCCAAACCATAAAAGAAACGCATTTTTTATTCAATGCGTTTCTTTAACATTTTAAATCTTCTTCGGATTTTTTAATATGTTCTCTAAGTTCGTCAATTTGTTTTTGCAAATTCTTACTAGTACTACCTGAATTGTTATTCCCATTAGCTGCATTTTTATCTTCTTCCTGTGCTTTAAGATTTTGAATTTGAGCTGCAATTATAAAAATGCTCTGAGCAACACCAAATAAAAAATTAGCTACTACATTTTGCTGGTTAACATTAAACTTAGAAGCCAATATAATTCCAACGATCGTTGCTAATGTAGCTAATTCAGTTGGTGTGTATTCATCTATTTTTTTCATATAATGCCCCTTTTAAACAATTTTATATTATATTATATTCATAATATAAATAAAGTGTAGAGATTACTTGTTCTTTATTTAATTACCTATTAAATATACGGTTTAATTATATAATATATAATCTTTAAAATTTATTTTTCAAAAAGATAACATGAAAATATGTTTATTCATATATTACTCATAAAGGGGTGGTATTATATGAATACTTATAACAATAGGAAATTTGCGGACATTGCATTCGAAGGCGGTGGAATTAAAGGTATAGGACTTGTAGGTGCATTAAAAACATTTGAGCAAAATGGATATCAATGGAAAAGTATTTCCGGAAACTCTGCTGGTTCTATTGTTGCTGCATTACTTGCAGTAGGATACTCAAGCGATGAGATAAAAAATCTAATGATGCAGCTAGATTACACAAAAATTTCTGATAAAAGCCATTTTAATATACCTATATTCTCTAATACTCTAAGACTTCTTTTTAAAAAAGGGATTTTTAAAGGTGATTATATACAAAACTGGGTTGATGAAGCTCTCTCGATTAAACTTAATTCTTTAAATAGAAAAAAAGTAACCTTTGGAGATTTGATTATACCTGAAGAAAAGGGTATCCTTTTAAATAATAACAAGTATAAAAGAAAATACAAATTGCATATTATAGCAACTGATATTAGTAATGGACGGATGCTAATCCTACCAGAAGACATTGCAGATTACGGGATAAATCCTGATGAATTTCAGGTAAGTTTAGCAATCAGAATGAGTATATCTATTCCTTATTTTTTTCAACCTGTAAAATTAAACAATGTAAATACTAATAAAAAGTCTTTCATTGTTGATGGGGGTGTTTTAAGCAACTACCCAGTTTGGCTTTTTGATGTAAATGGTATTCCTCGATGGCCAACTATTGGCTTTAAACTCGGAGGAAATACAGAAATACGAGAACATAAAATCACAAATTTATTAAATTTTACTAGTTCAATCATTGAAACTATGCTAGAAGCACAAGATGACATTCATATAAGAGAAATGGATTATTTGCGAACTGTAAAAATTAATACTCTTGATATTAAAACTACAGATTTTAATATCTCTGATAACAAAATTATGGATTTATATAACTCAGGTGAAACTTGTGCAAAAGAATTTCTTGAGAATTGGGAGGTCGATTATAGAAAACATCGTCTAATGAGAGGGGATTCTTTTAAATAACAATAGTAATTTCATTACACATATCCAGTAAAAGTCGTTAAAAAGCACGTAACAGTTGGGGGGTCCACCTGCTACGTGCTTTATTTAAAAGGGGTATTTCACCATAACTATGGTAGTTTTTACATTTCTTTTTTTATACCCCTATTTAAAGTGTTTTCATAATCTATAAATTCATATACATCTTGATTAAATAAATCACTGAAGCTTTTGAGTTCTTCTAAAGTTAAATCTTCTATTGCCGTTTGTTTTTTCTCACAGTGAATAACAATAGTACCTATAACTGCATGAGCATCTCTAAATGCCATTCCATTTTTTACAAGATAATCTGCAGCTTCCGTAGCATTTAAAAAGCCTCTTTTAACTGCCTTATGCATATTATCCTTTTTAATTTTTAAGGTTCCTAGCATCTCATTCATTACCTTTATACAACTTAAAACTGTATCAACTGCATCGAAGAAAGGCTCTTTATCTTCTTGCATATCTTTATTATAAGCAAGTGGAATTCCTTTCATAGTTGTAAGTAAACTCATTAAGTCACCATACACTCTTCCAGTTTTTCCTCGTATTAATTCTGCTGCATCTGGATTTCTCTTTTGTGGCATTATACTGCTACCAGTAGAGAATTCATCGCTAATTTCAATAAAATCAAACTCTTTAGTCGACCATAAAATAAATTCCTCACTTAATCTACTAAAATGCATCATTATTATAGAAAAATTAGATAAAAGTTCTAATAAATAATCACGATCACTTACCCCATCCATAAAATTATCTACAGGTTTTTTAAACCCTAATTCCTTTGTTGTACTACTTCTATCTGTATCGTAAGTTGTTCCAGCAAGGGCACAACATCCAAGAGGATTTTCATCCATAATCTCAACAGCACTAATAAGCCTTTTTTTATCTCTGCTTACCATATTGAAATATGCCATAATATGTTGCTTAAAAGTTACTACCTGGGCTCTTTGCATATGTGTATAACCTGGCATTATGACAGCATTATCACTACCTACTTTTTTTATGGTACTTAAAATAATATCTAAATTATCAATAACCTCAAAGGCTTTATATTTTGAATATAACCTCATGTCAACTGCAACCTGATCATTTCTGCTTCTTGCTGTGTGTAGTTTTTTACCCACATCACCAACAAGTTTTGTAAGTTGTATTTCCATAAAACTGTGAATATCTTCATAATCACCTTCAATTTTAAGTTTTCCTTCTTGAATATCTGATAAAATAGAATTCAAACCATTAACTATAGTAAGGCTTTCATCATTCGTTAAAATATTACATTTTGCAAGCATTTTAACATGAGCAATACTTCCCATAATATCTTCATAATATAATCTTTTATCAAAGCTAAGAGAACTGTTAAAGTCCTCCATAAGCTTACTTTCTTTTTCAATAAATCTTCCACCCCAAAGTTTCATATTATCACCTACTTTACCTTCTGTAAATTTTATTTAAAATTATTTAAATGTTTGTATGCTTTTATTTTGCTTGGTAATGAGAATAAATTAATAAATCCTTCTGCATCCTTATGATCATATAATACACTTGAACCAAATGAAGATATACTTGCATCGTATAATGCATTAGGTGATTCTTTACTTGCTACCATAATATTTCCTTTATACAGCTTTAATTTAACAGAGCCTGTTACGGTTTCTTGAGTCTTATCTACAAATGCATCAAGTGCTTCTCTCATAGTAGTAAACCAAAGCCCATCATAAACTAATTCTCCGTATTTCTGTGATATTTGATATTTAAAATGCAAAGTATCTTTATCTATAGTTATTTCCTCAAGTTCCTTATGAGCTGCATAAAGAA
Source organism: Clostridium sp. (assembly GCF_036569345.1). Classification (GTDB taxonomy): domain Bacteria; phylum Bacillota; class Clostridia; order Clostridiales; family Clostridiaceae; genus Clostridium_AD. The sequence goes on along the minus strand of NZ_DATCQT010000181.1, from coordinate 20,568 downwards.
CAGTACCACCTGGTGTTTCATATATTCCTCTAGATTTCATTCCCACAAGTCTATTCTCTACTAAATCTACAATACCTATTCCATTTTCTCCACCAATTTTATTTAATATCGTAACGATATCTATTGGTTCGAGTTCAATACCATCAACTTTTGTTGCAATTCCCTTATCAAAATATATTTCCACAAAAGTAGGCTCATCTTTAGCTTTTTCTGGAGGTGTGACCATAAGATACATATCACGTTTATGATCATTTTTAAAGTCTTCAATATCTCCACCTTCATGACTTGCATGCCATAAGTTTTGATCAACTGAATATATTTTTTCCTTGGTAACTGATATTTCTATGCCACGAGCATTAGCATAATCAATAGCATCTTCTCTTGATTTTATATCCCAAATTCTCCATGGTGCAATAATCTTTATAGAAGGATCTATTGCTGCTATTGCAACTTCAAATCTAACCTGATCATTACCTTTACCGGTACATCCGTGACATATATATTTTGCCCCTTCTTTATGAGCGATTTCCACAAGTTTTTTAGCTATTAATGGTCTTGCAAAAGCTGTACCTAATAAATATTTTCCTTCATATACAGCATTCGCTTTAACTCCTTTAAATACATAATCTTTTATAAATTCAGCTGTTACGTTCTCGATATATATTTTTTCTGCCCCTGAGCTTAAAGCCTTTTTCTCAATTGCCTTCATATCATCTTCTTGTCCAACATTAATGCAAGCTGCTATAACATCCATATCATAGTTTTCCTTAAGCCACGCTATTATTATAGAAGTATCTAATCCTCCTGAATATGCTAAAACTACTTTCTCTTTCATTTTTTTATCCCCTTCCGATTTAGTTAATATTTTTTTAATATATTAATATTGACATATTTTCTATCTTAAAGTATCTTATTCAAAAACTCTTTAGTTCGTTGCTCTTTGGGACTTGAGAAAAATTCTTCAGGAGTTCCCTCTTCTACAATTTTTCCACCATCCATAAATATAACTCTATCTGCAACTTCCTGTGCAAACCCCATTTCATGAGTTACAACAACCATAGTCATACCCTCTTTTGCAAGATCTTTCATTACTCCCAAAACCTCACCAACAAGTTCTGGGTCTAAGGAAGATGTTGGTTCATCGAAGAGCATTATATCAGGTCTCATAGCGAGTGACCTTGCTATAGCTACTCTTTGCTTTTGCCCTCCTGATAACTTCGACGGGTAATCATCAACCTTTTCTTTAAGACCTACCTTCTCAATTATTACATTAGCTCTCTTTAATACTTCTTGTCTATTTTCATGTTTAACGATAATTGGAGCCTCAATAACATTTTCGAGTACAGTCATATGATGAAACAAATTAAAGTTTTGAAATACCATTCCTACTTTTTCTATTGTATTTCTCATATGCTTTTTGTTTTTAACATCAAGCTTTTCTCCCTCAATAAAAACTTCTCCACCATTAGGAACCTCAAGGTGATTTAAACATCTTAAAAATGTGCTTTTTCCTGAACCAGAAGGCCCTATTATAACTAGTACTTCTCCTTTTTTAACTGTTACATTTAATCCTTCAAACACCGTTAGGTTACCAAACTTTTTAGTTAAATTTTTAGTTTCTATCATATACATCCTATATCACCTCTGCTAATATACTGACAGTTTTTTTTCGTAATATGAAAAAACTGTAGTAAAAATTGTTGTCATTAATAGATATAAACATCCAGTAACAAAGAAAGCTTCCAAAGGTCTAAAGCTTGATGCATATAAGAGTTGTGCTTTCCTCATCAATTCTTCCATAGCAATAGTTGACACTAAAGAAGTATCCTTAAGCATTGTTATAAATTCATTGCCAACCGATGGAATAATTATTTTAAAGGTTTGGGGTAGTATTACTCTTTTCATAGTATCAAAATAAGTAAAACCTAATGACTTGCAAGCTTCAAATTGCCCTTTATCTACTGAGAGTATTCCACCTCTTATTATTTCTGCCATGTAAGCTCCCGAATTTAAACTAAGTCCTATTATTGCCGTTTGAAATGGTGAAAGCTGAATACCTACAAATGGAAACCCATAATATAAAACAAATAATTGAAGTAGCATAGGTGTTCCTCTAAAAATCCAAGTATAAAATCCAGCCACACTAGCCAATAACTTATTTTTAGAAAGTTTCTGTAATGCTGTAAGTATTCCTATTATTGTTCCGAATACTACTGATATTATTGTTAGTTCTATAGTCATTAAACTTCCTTGTATTAACAAAGGAAACATATCTTTTAAAACATTTATATCCATTCTTGACCTCCTAGCCTTCCTCTGTGGCAGATAACAATTATTAATTGTTATCCCCCTAGTATTCCTCTGGTGCGGGGTAACAATTATTTATTATTACCTTGATAGCTATTTCTTATATGCGTCAAATCCGAACCATTTAATAGAAAGCTTAGAAAGTGTTCCATCAACTTTAAGTTCATTAAGTGCCTTTTGTATTGCTACTTTTAATTCTACATCCTTTTTCTTAAATCCAATTCCAATAGGTTCTTCACTAATTTTTTCTGTTAAAACCTCATACTGTCCTGGTTTTTTTGCTACATAATATCCACCAACTTGTGCATCCATAATTACCGCATCAACTCTTCCAATTGATAATTCCTGGAAAGCCTCAGTAATTTTATCATACCTTTTAACTTCTTTTAAGCCCTTCATTGCTGTAGCTGCAGTATCTCCTGTAGATCCTAACTGACAAGCTACTACCTTGCCTTTTAAATCTGCTAAGCTTTTTATTGTTGTATTCCCTTGTTTTATAGCCGCAACTTGACCACCCATTACATAAGAATCAGAAAAATCTATACTCTTTTTTCTAGCATCTGTAATACTCATCGCTGAAAGTATTATATTAAATTTTGATGAGGAAAGTGCTAAAACTATTCCATTAAAATCAGTAGAAGTATATTCTGTCTTCACACCTAATTTTTTTCCTATTTCATTTCCCAAATCTACATCAAAACCAACTAATACATTCTTAGAATCTCTAAATTCCATTGGAGGATAAGAATCATCTAATCCTACAGTTAATTTACCTGCCTTTTGAACTTCTTGTAGCGAATTAAGTGTTTCCTTTTTTTGCCCACATCCTACAAGTAATACCCCTACCATAATAACTGTTAATATAATTGATATATTTTTTTTCAATTCTACCACTCCCCCATTTATAATATTATTGAATATTTATGCATTGTTATGCATAGTATATATTTTCGTCTGCTCTTTTTCATTAGCTTTATGCATGCTTTTATTATTGGTTTAACTAGTCTTCATTTGTTTATTATATATTACTTTTCATAATAATGCAATGCTTTTTCTTAATACCTATTCATTTTATATAATATTTATGCATATTAAATAATGAAAATTTGTAAAGCTAATTTATTTAACTTTTTTAAGTAAAAATTAATCAGCAATATTAAATACTTCTAAATTGGAACTCACAATATTTTTATTCATAATTTCTACTAACGCCTTTGCAGTATCTAAGGAGGTTAAAACCCCTAGAGAATTCTCAATAGCTGTTCTTCTAATTCTAAAACCATCTGTTTTCGAATCATTCCCTTTAGTAGGTGTATTTATTACTAAATCCACCTGTCTATTCTTTATTACATCAATAATATTAGGGATTCCGTCAGATATTTTTTTAACCTCTAAGGCATCAATGCCATTGTCTTTTAATAACTTAGCTGTGCCCTCTGTTGCTATAAATTTATAATTCAATTTACTAAACTCCTTGGCTATATACAAAAATTCTTTATTATCCAAAGGATTTATTGTTGCCAATATAACTCCTTTTTCTTTTTTTACTTTCATTCCAGACGCAATAAATCCTTTATATAGAGCTTCTTCAAAATTTCTTCCTACCCCCAAAACCTCTCCTGTAGATCTCATTTCAGGTCCAAGGCATACTTCAACTTCAGGAAGTTTTTGAGTTGAGAATACTGGAACTTTAACTGACACTAATTTAGATTCCTTGTAAACTCCAGTTCCATACCCGAAATCCTTTAATTTTTCTCCTAGCATAACTCTTGTAGCAAGTTCTACTATTGGCACTTTACTAACCTTGCTGATATATGGAACTGTACGACTAGCTCTTGGATTAACCTCTATTATATATAATTCATTTTTAAATTCTATAAACTGAATATTAATCATACCAATTACTTGGAGTCCTATTGCTATTTTCTTTGTGTATTCTAATATTTTTTCTTTTATTTCATCTGATATGTTTTGACTAGGATATATTGTAATGCTATCTCCAGAATGAACTCCAGCTCTCTCTAAATGTTCCATAATACCTGGTATTAATATATCTCGTCCATCACAAATAGCATCAACTTCTATCTCTCTACCTAATAAATATCTATCTATTAAAACGGGATTTTTTGTATCCTTCTCAAATGCATGCTTTAAATAATGTTTCAATTCCTTTTCTGCATAAGTTATTTCCATTCCCTGCCCACCTAATACATAAGACGGCCTAACCAAAACCGGATAGCCTATTTTTTTAGCCTCATTTAATCCTTCTTTTAAATTCCAAACTGCCTTTCCTTTGGGTCTATTTATATTTAATTCTTCCAAAAGTGCATCAAATTTTTCTCTATCCTCTGCTTCATCTATTTTTTCAGGTTTAGTTCCATAAATAGGTACATTTTTTTCACTTAAAAATTTAGCAAGTTTAATAGCCGTTTGACCTCCAAATTGAAGTATTACTCCATCTGGTTTTTCTTTTTCAATAATATTAAATACTTCTTCCTCTGTTAATGGTTCAAAATATAATTTATCAGAAATATTAAAGTCTGTGCTTACCGTTTCTGGATTGTTATTTACTATTATTGTTTCAATTCCTAGATTTCTAAGAGCAATTACACTATGAACAGATGCGTAATCAAACTCAATTCCCTGCCCAATTCTTATTGGACCTGAGCCTATTACCATAACCTTCTTTCTATTACTTACCTCAACTTCATCATACTCATCATAAGTTGAGTAATAATATGGTGATAATGCTTCAAATTCTCCTCCACATGTATCAACCATTTTATAAACAGGTTTAATATTCCAGTTATTTCTAAGTTCGTAAATTACATTTGGGTTTACGTGTAATAAATCTGCAATCCCTTTATCTGAAAATCCTTTTTTCTTTAATAAAAGTAACCATTCTTTATTCATATCTTTCACTGAAGATTTTTTTATCTTTTCCTCTTCATCTACTATCCACTTAATTTTATTTACAAAAAAACTGTCAACTCCTGTAATTTCTGAAACCTTTTCAACTCTATAATCACGTCTAAGCATTTCAGCTAAATTAAATATCCTCTCATCATCAGCAGCCACTACCCTCTTCTTTAATTCTTTTAAACTTTTATGTGAAAGCGAATCGCATTGTAATGAATACTTTCCAATTTCCAGAGAGCGAATTCCTTTTAATAAAGCTGCTTCGAAATTACTACCAATTGACATTATCTCGCCAGTAGCCATCATCTTTGTACCTAATACCCTATTTGCCCCTTCAAACTTATCAAAAGGCCACCTAGGAATTTTAACAACTACATAATCGAGTGATGGTTCAAAACAAGCATAAGTCTTTTGTGTTACTGCATTTTTTATTTCATCTAGCGCATATCCAAGTGCTATTTTAGCTGCAACTTTTGCAATAGGATACCCTGTGGCCTTTGAAGCAAGAGCTGAAGATCTACTTACCCTTGGATTAATTTCTATAACTGCATACTCAAAGCTTTTTGGATTAAGAGCAAGTTGCACATTGCACCCGCCTTCTATTCCCACATTGTTTATAATATCTATAGATGCACTTCTAAGCATTTGATATTCTTTATCTGAAAGAGTTTGGCTTGGTGCAACAACAATGCTATCTCCAGTATGTATTCCCACGGGATCTATATTTTCCATATTACATATTGTAATACAATTACCATTACTATCCCTCATAACTTCATATTCTATCTCTTTCCACCCTTTAATGCTTTTTTCTAAAAGGACCTGACCGATAGAACTTAATTCTAGTCCTAATTCTAGAATTTGAGTTAGTTCCTCCTCTGATTCAGCAATTCCACCTCCACTTCCTCCCATAGTATATGCCGGCCTTACAATCACAGGATAACCTATCAGGCTTGCAAAACTCACCCCACCTGCTATATCTGTAGCAATTGTGCTTTCAACAATTGGTTGTTTAATTTCCAGCATAAGATTTCTGAAAATTTCTCTATCTTCACCTTTTTTAATGGCTTCAATAGATGTTCCAATTACCCGAACATTATATTTACTTAATATGTTATTATCAAATAGTTCAACTGCTAAATTAAGTCCCGTTTGACCTCCCATACCAGCAAGTAAACTATCTGGTCTTTCCTTTTTAATAACCTTTTCCAAAAATTCTATAGTTAATGGTTCTATATAAACAATGTCCGCAACCTCTTTATCTGTCATTATTGTTGCTGGATTACTATTTACAAGTACAACTTTTATGCCTTCCTCTTTTAATGCTTGACAAGCTTGCGTTCCAGAATAATCAAATTCAGCGGCTTGCCCTATTATTATTGGACCTGATCCAATTACTAATACTTTTTTAATACTTTTATCTAATGGCATAATAATCCCCCTATTCGTTATTTATTGTTAATTTCATTTGTAAATCTCGTACTTTTATATTATTTTCACTTTTATTTAATTCCAAACTATAAGTTACAAGTAGCTACCCTTATTAATGAAAGAAATTTATCAAAGATTACTTCTATATCCTTAGGTCCCGGGCAAGCCTCTGGATGGAACTGAACACTAAATATAGGTAGATTTTTATGTTTCATTCCTTCTATGGTTCCGTCATTTACACTTACATGAGTAACTTCCATATCCTCTGGAAGTCTGCTTACATAATAACCGTGGTTTTGTGATGTAATATACACCTTATTTTCTTCTATATCTTTAACTGGGTGATTACAACCTCTATGACCGAACTTAAGCTTTTTAGTTTCCCCTCCAAGGGCTAAAGCTAAAAGTTGATGTCCTAGACAAATCCCAACTATTGGTTTTTTACCTATAATTTCTTTTACCATCTCAATTACCTCTTGCAAATCTTCTGGGTTTCCAGGTCCATTTGATAAAAATACTAAATCTGGATTAACCTTTAATATTTCCTCTGACTTAGAATATGCAGGAAATATCGTTATTTTGCAATTTCTCGCAGCGAAGGAGCGCAGTATATTTTCTTTTATTCCAAAATCTATAACAGCTATATGTCGTCCCGCACCTTCAATTGTGTAGACCTCTTTTGAAGTAACCGATCTTACTGCATCTCTATTATTAAAATCCATAAACTTTTGCTCTATTTCACCTTTTGTAAGTTCCTTTGTAGCAATAATCCCTTTCATAGTTCCTTTATTTCTAAGTATTTTTGTTAATGCTCTTGTATCAATGCCTTCCAGGCCAATTATCTTATTTTGCTTAAGATATCCCTCTAAATCCATTTCACATCTCCAGTTATTAGGTGAATCACACTTTTCTCTAACAATAAGTCCTTTCACCTTAGGTGACTTTGATTCTACATCATCTAGATTGATTCCATAATTTCCTATAAGTGGATATGTCATAGTTACTATTTGTCCATAATAAGATGGATCAGTTAAAATTTCTTCATACCCCGACATACCTGTATTAAAAACTACTTCCCCAACACTTTCTTCTATATATCCAAACATATTACCTTCGAATATTATTCCATTCTCTAAAATCAACTTACCTTTCATATTAAATCCTCCTTAGTATAAATAAAAGCAATCATTTTCCAGATATATTAAGAAAGATAACAAAATGATTATTTAAATAATCTCTCTGTTATCCTTATTAACATGTTAATCATATTTAGTAATAAAATAAAAAACATACTTACAGGTTTATTGTGACAATCAATAACTGCATTATATTTAATATTATTAAATTCAAATTCATTAGGACAAAAAATTAACGACGTATTTTTTTTCAATTGTACCACTCCCATTTATGCCTATCTAATTTATGAATATTTATTCATGTTTGTGCATATATATTATTTCTTCTCACTGAATTGTTTCTAAACTCATATTATTGATTTAACTGGCTTCTTTTTATTTATTATATATTGTTTTTAATAATATTGCAATGATTTTGTGTTTATTATTATTCATTTTGTATAATATTTATTCATAACGACAAATAAAACTAACTAATCTACTTCTTCTATTCAATTATTTTTAGTTATAATAAAATTGAAAAATCGCCCTCAGCTAATATTTAGCTAAGGGCGACCACATTTATATTTTTATTCTAACCTTTTTTTACTAATCTGCAATATTAAATACTTCTAAATTTGCACTCACAATGTTTTTCTTCATTATTTCTACTAATGCGTTTGCAGTATCTAATGAAGTAATAACTGATGTGTTATTTTCTATAGCTGTTCTTCTAATTCTAAATCCATCTGTTTTCGAATCATTTCCTTTAGTAGGGGTATTTATCACTAAATCCACCTGCCTGTTCTTTATTACATCTATGATATTAGGGGTTCCTTCTGTGATTTTTTTAACTTCTATTGAATTTATTCCGTTGTCCTTTAACAGCTTAGCTGTCCCCTTCGTCGCTATGAATTTATAATTCAATTCACTAAAACCTTTAGCTATATACAAAAACTCTTCGTAATCTTGTTGATTTATTGTCGCCAAGATAACTCCCTTTTCTTTTTTAACTTTCATTCCAGACGCAACAAACCCTTTATATAATGCTTCTTCAAAATTTCTTCCTATTCCTAGAACCTCTCCTGTGGATCTCATTTCAGGTCCGAGGCACACCTCGACCTCTGGTAGTTTCTGAGTAGAAAATACCGGAACTTTAACTGACACTAATTTAGGTTCCTTGTAAACTCCAGTTCCATAACCAAAGTCCTTTAACTTTTCGCCTAGCATAACCCTAGTTGCAAGCTCTACTATTGGAACATTACTAACTTTACTAATATATGGAACTGTACGGCTAGCTCTTGGATTAACTTCTATTATGTATAATTCATCTTTAAATTCTATGAACTGGATATTAACCATGCCAATTACTTGGAGTCCTATAGATATCTTCTTTGTGTATTCTAATATTTTTTCTTTTATTTTATCTGATATGTTTTGACTTGGATATATTGTAATACTATCTCCGGAATGAACTCCTGCCCTCTCTAGATGTTCCATAATACCTGGTATTAATATTTCCTCGCCATCACAAATAGCATCAACTTCTATCTCTCTACCTAATAAATATCTATCTATTAAAACAGGATTTTTCTTATCTTTAATAAATGCATGCTTTAAATAATGTTTTAATTCCTTTTCTTCATAAGTTATTTCCATTCCCTGTCCGCCTAGTACATAAGATGGCCTAACCAAAACCGGATAACCTATTTTTTTAGCCTCATTTAAGCCCTCTTTTAAGTTCCAGACTGCCTTTCCTTTTGGTCTATTTATATTTAACTCTTCTAAAAGTGCATCAAATTTTTCTCTATCCTCCGCAGCATCTATTTGCTCAGGCTTAGTTCCATATATGGAAATATTTTTTTCACTTAAAAATTTAGCAAGTTTAATAGCGGTTTGGCCTCCAAATTGAAGTATTACTCCATCTGGTTTTTCTTTTTCAACAATATTAAATACTTCTTCCTCAGTTAGAGGTTCAAAATATAATTTATCTGAAATATTAAAGTCTGTACTTACCGTTTCTGGATTATTATTTACAATAATAGTTTCAATTCCTAGCTTTTTAAGGGCTATTACACTATGAACTGATGCATAATCAAACTCAATCCCCTGTCCTATCCTTATAGGACCTGAGCCTATTACCATAACCTTCTTCCTATTGCTTACCTCAACCTCATCATATTCATCATAAGTTGAGAAGTAATATGGCGATAAGGCTTCAAATTCCCCTCCACATGTATCTACCATCTTATATACAGGTTTAATATCCAATGTATTTCTCAATTCATAAATAACATCTGGACTTACACCCAATAAGTCTGCAATTCCTTTATCTGAAAATCCTTTTTTCTTTAATAAATATAACCATTCTTTATTCATATCCTTAAGTGAGGAGTTTTTTATCTTTTCCTCCTCATCTACTATCCACTTAATCTTATTTACAAAGAATTTATCTATCCCTGTAATTTCCGAAACCTTTTCCACTCTATAATCACGTCTAAGCATTTCAGCTAAATGAAATATTCTCTCATCGTCAGGTGCCATTACTCTTTTTTTCAATTCTTTTAAACTTTTTTGTGAAAGCGAATCGTATTGCATTGAATACTGTCCGATTTCCAAAGAACGTATTCCTTTTAATAAAGCTGCTTCAAAATTGCTCCCGATTGACATTATCTCTCCAGTAGCCATCATCTTTGTCCCGAGTACTCTATTTGCACCATCAAACTTATCAAAAGGCCATCTAGGAATTTTAACAACTACATAATCTAATGAAGGTTCAAAACACGCATATGTTTTTTGTGTTACTGCATTTTTTATTTCATCCAGTGTATATCCAAGCGCTATTTTCGCTGCTACTTTTGCAATGGGATATCCTGTAGCCTTCGAAGCTAGTGCAGAGGACCTACTTACCCTTGGATTAATTTCTATAACTGCATATTCGAAGCTTTTGGGGTCGAGTGCAAGTTGCACATTGCAGCCACCTTCTATGCCTACACTGTTTATAATATCTATGGAAGCACTTCTAAGCATTTGATATTCTTTATCTGAAAGGGTTTGGCTTGGTGCTACAACAATACTATCTCCTGTATGTATTCCAACAGGATCTACATTTTCCATATTACATATTGTAATGCAATTGCCATTACTGTCCCTCATAACTTCATATTCTATTTCTTTCCACCCTTTAATCGACTTTTCTAAAAGAACCTGCCCGATTGAACTTAATTCTAAACCTAATTTTAAAATTTCAATTAATTCCTCTTCTGTTTCAGCAATTCCACCTCCGCTTCCTCCCATAGTGTATGCTGGTCTGACGATTACAGGATAACCTATCGTACTTGCAAAACTTACTCCCCCTGCTATATCTGTAGCAATTGTGCTTTCAACAACCGGTTGCTTAATTTCCAGCATAAGATTTCTAAAAAGCTCTCTATCTTCCCCTTTTTTAATAGCCTCAATAGAGGTTCCAATTACTCTCACATTATATTTTTCTAAAATACCATTATCAAATAGTTCCACGGCTAAATTAAGTCCCGTTTGCCCCCCCATACCAGCAAGTAAACTATCTGGTCTTTCCTTTTTAATAACCTTTTCCAAAAATTCTATTGTTAATGGTTCTATATAAACATTATCCGCAATCTCTTTATCTGTCATTATTGTTGCTGGATTACTATTTACAAGTACAACTTCTATGCCTTCCTCTTCTAATGCTTGGCAAGCTTGTGTCCCTGAATAATCAAATTCAGCAGCTTGACCTATTATTATTGGACCTGACCCAATTACTAGTACTTTTTTAATACTTATATCTAATGACATATGAATCCCTCCTATATGGTATCTCTTGACTTCTATTTGTGTATCCTAAACTTTCTAAACTATATGTTATCTACATTTATTTAAACACTATATTAGCGAAAGAAATTTATCAAAAATTACATCTATATCTTTGGGACCTGGGCAAGCTTCTGGATGGAACTGCACACTAAATATCGGTAGATTTTTATGTCTCATTCCTTCTATTGTTCCATCATTTACGCTTACATGAGTAACTTCCATATCTTTTGGCAATGTACTTACATAAAATCCGTGATTTTGCGATGTAATATATACTTTATTTTCTTCTATATCTTTAACTGGATGATTGCAACCTCTATGACCAAATTTAAGTTTTTCAGTTTTTCCCCCAAGGGCTAATGCTAAAAGCTGATGTCCTAGGCAAATTCCCACTATTGGCTTTTTACCTATAATTTCTTTTAACATCTTAATTACTTCTTGTAAATCTTCTGGGTCTCCAGGTCCGTTTGATAAAAATATTAAATCTGGATTAACTTTTAATATTTCTTCCCCAGTAGCATCTGCAGGAAAAATTGTTAATTTACAATTTCTATGCTTAAATGAACGCAGTATATTTTCTTTTATTCCAAAATCCACAATTGCTACATGTTGCTCTGTACCTTCAATTGTATAACATTCTTTTGAAGTAACATTCATTACTGCATCACTATTATTAAAACTCGTTAGCTTTTCGTCTATCTCACTTTGCGATAAATCTGTCGTCGCAATAATTCCTTTCATAGTTCCATTATTCCTAAGCATTTTTGTTAATGCCCTTGTGTCAATGCCTTCCAGTCCTATTATTTTATTTTGCTTTAAATATCCTTCAAGGTCCATTTCACATCTAAAGTTATTGGGATAATCACATTTCTCTCTAACAATAAAACCCTTCACCTTAGGCGACTTTGACTCTACATCTTCTAAATTAATTCCGTAATTCCCAATGAGTGGGTATGTCATAGTTACTATTTGTCCATAATAGGATGGATCCGTTAAAATTTCTTGATATCCAGTCATACCTGTATTAAAAACTACTTCTCCTACACTTTCCCCTAAATACCCAAATATATTACCTTCAAATATTATTCCATTCTCTAAAATCAACTTACCTTTCATATTAAATCCTCCTAAGTAAAAATAAAAGCTTATTTTTTCTAACAAAATAAAGGATAATAGGGAGATTATCTAAATAATCCCTCTATTATCCTTCTTAATATATTAATCCCATTTATTAACGAAATAGAAAATATACTTACAGTTTTATTGCAAAAATCATTAACTGTATTATATTTATTAGTATTAAATTCAAAATTGGCCGAACAAAAAACACATAACATAATCATCTATACTCCTTCCTAGCCTCACAGGACTAACTTAAAAGTGTACTTCTCTTTTATTTATAATTTCTACTCATTGTAATTTAGATTTTATAATTTGTCAATGCATAGATATTATTTTTAGTTGCAAATTTATTCAAATTTGATAATATATTAGATGTATCTAAAATTATTTATAATTCTTTATGATGTATCTACGACATAAAATAGCCAGGAGGCAATAATATGCAAAAAATAGGAATGAGAAATATCAAAACTGCAATTTCAGTTTTTTTATGTATAATAATATTAAGGGCTTTTCACAATACATCTCCCTTTTATGCATGTATAGCTGCTGTAATAACAATGCAGAGTGCTGTCCATGATTCCTTTACTACAGGCAAAAACAGAATGATAGGTACTATTATAGGTGCAATTTGGGGATTAATTTTCGCGTTAATAAGTCCAAGTAATATATTTCTTACCGGAATTGGAATAGTGTTTGTAATTTACTCTTTGAATCTACTTAAGCGAAAAAAATCAATCAGTATTGCCTGCATAGTTTTTATAGCAATAATGACGAATCTTAAAGACGCAACACCTCTTATTTATAGTTTAAGTAGAGTTGCAGAAACTTTTCTAGGTATATTTGTATCAGTTTTAGTAAACTATCTTATATCCCATCCTAAATACTTAGATAACTTACATAAAAATGCGAAAACTTTAGCTCATGATGTTTTTGAAATTTCTAAAGAGATGATTAATTGCAATGTTAGCATTAATCTTTCTATATTAAACATTCAAATATCCAAATTAGAAAAATCTCTAGACTCGTACTTAAGTGAAATACAAAGTGCGAATGTTGAAACCCAACATATACTTAAAATTAATAAAGTCATAAATTTTTCAAAAACTGCTTATAATCATTTAGTTATACTAAACTCTTTAACCCTAACCCATTATCCCTTTAATCGTTGTTTTACCGAAAGTAACTGCACTAGAATAAATGAATTATTTGATGAACATATACTTAGTATTCCATATAATACAAACGATATAAACATAGTATTTAACTACCATCTTCAAAATTTACTTATAACTTTAACTATCTTAAGTGAGATATACTAGCAATATTAGAAATCATAACTCATTAATTATATTTCATGTTTTTCTCGTATTATTATATAATAGAAAACATGTTGCATATCCCAGCATGTTTTTTTATAAATTCTTCTCTGTATAATATACAATACCTAGTGCCCCAGGTCCAACATGAGTTCCTATTACAGGACCAATTGGAGCTATATCTACTTTTTTGCCTATATATTCTTCAATTGTTTTTGCAAAAGCTAGTGCCCCTTCCACATCATTTATGTGATGTATAATTACATCTCCTAGTCCATGTGCTGTTTTATCTTCTATAAATTTATTAATCATAGCTTTAATTGCTCGTTTTTTAGTCCTTACTTTATCATACAATTCTGTTTTTCCATCTATTACAGTAAGAATAGGTTTTATTTGTAAAACGGTACCAATTAATGCACTTGCACCACCTATTCTGCCACCTTTTCTTAAGTATTCTAAAGTGTCTGGTATAAATAAAAATTTACTTCTTTTTATATTGTCCTTTACTATTTCAACTACTTCATTTATTGATTTTCCTTGGCAAGCTGCCCTAGCACCTGTTAATGCAGCAAATCCTAATTGCATACAATTGGATCTTGAATCTATAATTTCAATTAATGCATTCGGGTAATTTTCAATAATCATACTCTTTGCAAGGCACGCATTTGAATAGGTACCGCTCATCTCAGAGGACAAAAATACACCAACAACTTCATTATTATCTATTACTTGTTTTTCTAGGATATTGTACATTTCCTCAAGTGATGGCTGTGATGAGGTTGGAATATTTAAACTCTTATTAAGTTTTTCATAAAAATTTTCATTCTTAATATCAATTTCTTTGAACTCCTCACTTTCAAAAATAACACTTAGAGAGACTATAGAAATATCATATCTTTCTTTTAACTCCTCACTTATATACGAGGTACTATCAGTTACTACTTTTACGGTCATTATTAATCCCTCACTTATTATTAAATATTACCCATATTATACTACACTCTTGTGCTAAACAATACCTTAGCGTCAGACTTATCATATTAATATTCAAATTTTGTTATAAATAATGGTTGTCTTTTAATTAAATAAACATTTATAGAGATAATAAATGTAATATTTTTCAAAAATTATTAAATTATTTTGAACTCCTATAAATAGCACTTATATGGCGCTTCATATGTTATACTAGTATTGAAAAAAAGTGGGTGGTATACATAATTCAGTAAATATTTTGCTTTAAATCAATATTTATTAAAATTAATGATTTAATATAATAAATATAAATCAAAGGGAGGTGCTGCATAAATATAGGTTAAATACTTATTCTCAACCTATATTTCTGAGCAGGGAAAAATGGATAAAAATAGTAAGGAAAATAATGAAAATAAAGAAAATAATGAAATAATAAATACCATGTATTCTAATAATACCGTTTTTGAAAAACATAACTCAAGTACCGAGCATAGTAGGAATGTTAAATTAAAACATGATGAAGAAAGTGAAAAATACATAAAAGAAATGCATGATTTAGCAGACAAAAACGAGTTTAAGAACAATGTAGTTGTTTCATTACTTGGTGTAATTATAGTATCTGTAATTATATTTTCTATTATCATGAACACTTCATTCATGAAACCTAAAACTGATGTAGTTGAAAGTAAAGCCGTTATCAATACTACCGATAGTTCTTCTACTGCGAAAAAAGCTCTTAACCCTATTGATACTCCTACGAAAATTTTCGAATATTTAAATGTAGAAGCAAATAAAAAAACTGTCTTAAAAAATGCAGTTGAGTTAAACGAAGGAAGTGAAAAGGGTCTTACTGTATATCTCTTAGCAGAAATTTTAAGATCTAATAATATTGCCATACCTACGAAAACATCTACTATCAAACAATTGGTGATAGATTTAACTTCTATGGAATGGAAAAAAAATACTGACTTCTCTAAATTAGAAAAAGGTGATATATGCTTCACTACAGATATGCCGAAAAGACCTGGTGTCCCTTCTCATGCATATGTATTTATGGGTTGGGTAAGCAATGGCAAAACTAACTATGCCAATGTAATTGACGGACAAGTGGAAGAATTTGGTTATTTGCTACATAAACGAAATTTATCCATTACAACTACAAATAAGGATAAATTCAGTTTCTTTCTTAGAAAATAAACTATTAATGAAATATCATAAAAGAAGTAATTAATTTTGTAATAAGCAAACAAAGGATAGCCAAATGGTTATCCTTTGTTTAATTTATTTTTTATTATAACTGGAAATTTTCGAACAATTTTAGTAAACTATATATAAACTGAATTTTAAAGTTATTCTAACCAATAAAAGGATAAAAATAAGGAGGTCCTAATGAAAAATTCTAATATTTTAAAATATTATTCTGGCTTACCCAAAAGTATTTATGTTATATTTTTTGCTAGAATTATTAATAGTATGGGTAGCTTTGTTCATCCTTTTCTAACCCTATTTCTTACTAAAAGTTTAGGCCTCGGAACTGAAACTGTAGGCTTATTTTTAATGATGGCAGCCTTTTCTTCTATACCTGGTTCACTAATAGGTGGAAAGTTAGCAGATCATATAGGTAGAAAAAAGATTGTTATTATTTCTCAAAGTTTGGCTGCATTATGTTTGATTCCTTGTGCATTTTTGGGTAAATCTATAATAATCCCTTATCTTTTAATTATTTCCTCCTTCTTTGGCGGAGCTGCTCAACCACCAAATAGCGCTATGTTGGCAGATTTAACAAATACTAAAAATAGAAAAGCAGCATACTCGCTCTTATATTTAGGGATTAACATAGGTTTTTCACTCGGCCCTCTAATTGCAGGCTTTTTATACAACCATTATTTGAAAATTTTGTTTTTAGGTGATGCCGCTACAACTATACTTTCATTAATATTAGTTGCTGTATTTGTAGAAGAAACCCTTCCCTCTAAGACAAATATTGAAGAAAAAGTAAATACTGATTTTTATAACGAAAATGAAAAAGCTGAAGAAGGTACCTTATTATGTGTACTTTTAAAAAGGCCTTATCTTATAGCCTTCGCCTTAGTATCAATGATTTATTCATTCATGTATTCTCAATACGGTTTCATAATACCAATGCAAATAGATAAACTTTTCAGCAGCAGTGGTCCAAAACTTTATGGTTCTCTAATGTCTATTAATGGACTAGTTGTCGTTACTATGACCATAATAGTAACTGCTGTAACAAAAAAACTTAAACCTATATTTAATATTACTTTAGCTGGTTTGTTTTTCTCCATAGGTTTCGGAATGTTATTTTTTGCAAAAACATATATAGTCTTTGTTATTTCTACAATTATATGGACAATTGGTGAAATATTATCTGCTACCAATTCTGGAGTATATATTGCAAATCATACCCCCATGTCCCATAGAGGTAGGTTTAATGCAGTTATCCCATTAATTACTGGTACAGGCTTTGCAGTTGGTCCCTTTATGATGGGCTTGTTTATTAGAAATAGACCAATAAACTCAGCATGGCTTGTTGTATTTATTTTTGGTGTTTTAGCTTCTACTTGTATGTATTTACTCTATTTAAATGAAAAGAGAAAATTGTCTTAGAAACACTAATACCTCAGGGTGTCCTGAGGTATTAGTGTTTTATTTCTATTATGACATTATATTCTATATCGCAAATAAAAAATATCTTCATACAAATTAAACTTCTTTTAAAAACTAATTTTTATGCTTTATAATTCCCACAGCAATGCCAATAATGTATGTATCTTCACTATCTACTAAAATTGGCTGATATTTTTTATTCTCTGGTACAAGTAACACTCTATCACGTCTTATAGAAAGCCTCTTTAAAGTGGCATTACCTCCTATATCAACTGCCACAATATCATTATTATTTGCAGCTTGCTCCTGTCGTATTACTACGTAATCCCCATGATTAATGTTAGCCCCAATCATACTGTCACCTTTAACCTTTAAAATGAATGGAGTTTTCACTCCCTTTAACCAATATTTAGGAATATAAAAATTGCCTTCTATTTCAGAATTAATTTGTATAGGTTCACCTGCAGCTATATTACTGTAGACAGGTAGTTCCAATAATTCCTCATTTATATACTCATAGTTGCCTTTTTCATCATTCACTATAATATCGGATATTCTACTATAATCTCTCATAAATTCATATGTTCTGTTATGTCTTATATCACAATACTTAAAGTTCTCCAATGCATTTATATCTAGATTTTTGCTTGTTATATCCTTATTTATTTCCAAGGTTCCATCTGTTTCATAATTGTTTTTAAATGAATAAGGTTTCACCTTTTCTCCTAATGGCTTTGTGTTTACCCTCTTACCTTTTAGCATCCATGAACTAGTATTGTGAGTTCTATCCATGTCAACAATAAACGACATGCTAGAATAGGATTTTTCATTAAATAAGACATTAATAAAATCTAACTGAACCTTAGTTAAATTGTTACTATTGTCAATTATAATATGAGTGTACTTATCCATTGTATTTGACTCGACCATCCGTAATGCATATATATTAGCATCTTCAATATCAACTAAATTTTCGAAATTAAGCCTTTCATTATACATAAGCATAAGTTCAAATATTGCTTTCCTAGCAGTAGAATTTTTAAGAATTCTTTGTGGTCCTTGTCCTCTTTCACATTTTCTTCCTGTTCTATTTACTTGTAAATAGAGTTGGGCGTTTAAGTAATTGCAACTTTTAATCCACTTAACCTCTTCTAAAAAAAATTGAATATAATTTGTATGTAATATTCTTAGCCTTGGATAAATGTTTTTAATCTTCATTATACAATCTTTCATAATTTTAATTTTTTTGTTATTATCCATAATTATATTAATCTTTAATTTATGTTCATTTTTGTATTCTATAAAATATCTATGTAAAATGTTTTCTAAAGTAAGTACATGAAATTTTCTTGTTTTATTAGAAAATAGGGTTAAATAGTCTAACCTTGTTTCTTCCTCTGCCTTATTATATAAATTTTCAATGTAATTTATGTCTTCATCCTTACACGTCAACATTAATATTTTATCCTCTTCATATAAACAATAATTATTTTCCAAATAAAGACTTCTATAAATTGCTGCTGTTGTTTTGCCTGTTCTTTGAATACCTCTAATTAAGTTATATCTTGAGGGTTTATCGTGAATCATTTTTTGTTGTTCTAAACTTAGTTGCATTTAACCACCTCCGCTGTGGACATACTTATAGTATACAATAATAATATACTTAAAGTAAAATTTTTATAAAACCATAAAAACATAATATTTTTTAAAAATATAAAAAAATTACCAATGTATCATAACTTGATTTATGAATAACTAAACACATTTACTGAGCATACTAAGTTGTATATTAATTGATTTTTAAATGAATGAACTCGAGGTGATTAGTTTGAAAAGGAAAATGTTAAGTATTCTTATTTCTTCAATGCTTTTTGTTAATTGTTTTCCAAAAATAACTTACAGTAAAGATATAACAAATATTTCAAATAAAAACTCTAAAAATGAATTTATTAAGCACCATAATAATGATAAAGTGAAAATGCCTACCATAAAAAAAATTTACAAAAATGTCTTAAGTAATAATAAAATTCAAACTAATTTAAGCACTAAAGAATATAATTGGTATTTCCAACCCCGCAGTGACAATACCCCCCCTGATGGGCCTAAAGAAACCAGTCAATTTATATCAAAATATGGATGTTATTATTTGGGTGATACATCAAAGAAAATATTATATCTAACTTTTGATGAAGGTTACGAAGCTGGTTATACTGCTCCAATTTTAGATGTTCTAAAAAAACATAATGTAAAAGCAGCATTTTTCGTTGTAAAACCATATATTACTTCTAACCCAGAATTAATCAAAAGAATGGTATCTGATGGGCACTTAGTATGCAACCATAGTAATCATCACCCCTCTATGGCTTCAATAAAGGATGAAGAAAAATTTAAAAAGGAACTCTCTGATGTAGAAGAAGCATTTGAAAATATTACTCAGAAAAAGATGGCAATGTATTTTAGACCTCCAATGGGCAAATATAGTGAATTATCCTTACAATATACTAAAAACTACGGATATAAAACTATATTTTGGAGTTTTGCCTACATGGATTGGATTAAAGACAATCAACCCTCACATGAAACTGCAAAAAAACGTATTATGCAAAGAACGCATAATGGTGGAATTATGTTACTACATGCAGTATCAAAAACTAATGCAGAAATATTAGATAATGTAATTACAGAATGGGAAAACCAAGGATATGTGCTTAAAAGCTTAGATGAATTACCTTCAAAACCATAAGAATATTTCAACTAAAAAAACCTATCTGTAGATAGGTTCAGACTGTTGACAAACATAAAATGTAAAACACTCTAATAAATTGGAGTGTTTTTTTTGTAGGCAAAAAGGATTTTGGACCATCAATGTCGAATATATAGAGTATACAAACTTTGTAACTCGGAGGTCTTAATTATGATTA
>NZ_DATCQT010000180.1:0-23200 GCF_036569345.1 Clostridium sp. | reverse complement strand
ATCATAATTAAGACCTCCGAGTTACAAAGTTTGTATACTCTATATATTCGACATTGATGGTCCAAAATCCTTTTTGCCTACAAAAAAAACACTCCAATTTATTAGAGTGTTTTACATTTTATGTTTGTCAACAGTCTGAGCATTATCTAAAATAATGCTATGATATTCATAAGAGTTGTTTCGCAATGTGTAATTGCAATACAATATTAAATGGAGGAAGCACATGAGTAAAAAAAAGAGGAAATACATAAGTAAAAAAAAGAAGCAGGAACTGCTGTTTAAGTTTAATGAGGATGATATATTAGAGATACTAACAGAATATTTAGCAGAAAAAAGTGGTTTTGAAACTTTTTCATCTAAAGCGATTTTATTAGGGACTCCAGGTGAAGATTTAAGACTTATTGCTGTAGTTGCTGATTTAGAGCATAATTTAAAAGAATATAATTTAGACGAAATAGATAAATCATGGACTTTAATGGTGACCATTCTGGTGACATATATAAGGAAAGTTGTATGTATTTAGAACACCTTTCTAAAATAAATAATCAGGATATTTAATGCAACCTTTTTTAATCTTAGGATTACAGTTAATTAGTTTTATTTCATTGATGCTTTTCGCAATATTTACAGAATAATTTATTGATTAAAACGTAGATAGTTTAATTATAAGATAAGTCGAACCTGTAAAATATACTGTAATAATTAGTTGATGGTTATAGCCTACTGAAAATAAAGGGTTAATAATTTTATTTATCGTCAATATGGCTGAGTTCCAAAAGAGATTTTAGAGTTTAACATAAACACTTATGAGAAAAATAGCATATAAATAATACTGAGTAAATAGGGAGGAAATTAATCTTGTGGAGTAAAACTAAGAAGAACTTGGAAAGTTTTATATGTAACTCACTAAAAAAAAGAGTAGAGTTTCATTGTTCTAATTATAGGATGCATGAGGGTATTGGTAGAACATATATAACTCTAGATGGTAAAGAAGTATTTAACATGTGCACTTTGAAAAGAGATTATTACAGAACACCAGTAGAAGGTACATATTCACAGGTAGAATTTATAGAAACGGTTCATAAATATTTAAATACACCTATAGAGGATTGTATGAAAACTCATAATCCGTTAGTGAAAATATTAGTGATTTTAGATAGAAGAATAGGCAAAAGAACATTGCTAAATATGATGGATAGCATTGAAAATGAAGAGGATATAGTAAAATATTTTTATAAATTAAGGTGTGATGTTGAAGGAATTGTTATATTGTGGGAAAGAGAGGATAAATGATGTGTTCATACACATGTACTTAAAGTGTTCATCAATTGTATATCTACGAAATATGAACAACTGTAGAAAATCGCTCAATAACAGTAATGAAAGATTAATCTTATACGGATATAATTTTACGCTAAAGAGTATAGAAACTATAATCTATCAGTAAAAAAGATGAGGAGTGGAAATTATGAATATGAAATCATTTCTTAAAAAACTGCCTATTATAATCTTAATAGGCATTGGAATAGGTTTACCAACAGGTCTTATCTCCGCATTTGCTACGGAGGAACAGCTTAAAGTTATAACCCCTATTTTAACTTTAATAATGATTGCTGCTCTCATTATGATTTTTACTTATACAATTTTGAAAGCTAATAAATTTAACAAAGAAGTAACCAGGTTGTTAAAGATATTGAATGAAGACATTGATGTAGAAAATTATATTAAAGAAACTAAGGATGCAATTTCTAAGACAAGAAATAAATTATACAAGCTACATTTTTCTTTAAACCTTGCAATAGGTTATGATGCATTAGGAGAATATCAAGAAGCTATCGATAATATGAGGGCTCTTGATATAAGTGATGCAAGGTGGATATATAAGGCTTTATATTATAATAATTTAACCTTTTTTTATTATGAAGCAGGTAATTCACAAGCAGCAATCCAAACCTATACTGATGGTGAAAAATTTATAAATAAATTTCTCAAAAACCCGATTTACAGTGCGGGACCTTTGCATACAAAAGGAGTTATTGAGTATTCAAAGGGGAATTTTGCATCAAGCGAGGAATTATTGGAAAAATCAAAACTTCAAGTAAACGCAAATAATCATTTAGTGACATCTGCAAACCTTTATATAGCAAAAATTTGCCTTCAAACCAACAGAACTCCGAAAGCAAGGGTACTACTTGATTATAATTTATCGCAAAAGCTATTACCGAATATACTGGCAGAAACTAAAAAAGTAGTAGCAGAAATGAAGAGCACAAATGCACAAATTATGAAAGGTAACTTATAATTTCTAATGCAATACGAGCAATTAATGGAAAAATCAATTAAAAATCAGACAAGTGAAATTATTATAAAAAATTATCTATCCAATTCTTTTATTGGCTCTGCTTTGAATCCCAAAGATGAATTAGGTAAATACCAAATATCATAATTTTTGCCCTCTAATATTGTATCGTATTTATAACCAAATTCAATATCTTTAATACTGCCATATATAGTTATAACAGAAATGTATTGTGAATAATGGTCATATTTCATAGAAGACCTTTTAGATTCTTGAACTTTGCAAGAGATTTGCGTATAATTTTTGTTTATTACGTACGGTAAATCAAGTGACATAACATAAAATTCTTCTATAAGTATTTTGCTTATAAACCCTATTATGATTACGCATATTAATTTTGCAAAAACAGATTTAATACTTGGATTAGCATATTTTATTTTTTGATGTTTAAAGATTTGTTTATCTTTTAATGTTAACTTACTTTTCCCATTTTTCTTAATTGAATTAATAGGATTTGAAATCTTTAAACTATAAATTTTTCTTTGTTTCAAGTCGCTTATTACACTTTTTAGCTCATAAATAATTGATCCTATAGAGATTATACACCCAACTAAGTAAAACAGGTAATTACCCCAGAAAAAGACATAATAATCTAATGCAAACAAAAGAAACATCAGCAATATAGGCATCAATACAATCAAATAAAAAAACCACATATATCCTCCAATTTAAAACCGAAATATTTGTTATTAATATAATATAATTATACATTTATTTTTTAATATTGTCATTTGAATTGTTTAATGACTGTTTCACTGGTGAGGGATTCACTTCGGCGAAAGCATTC
Organism: Clostridium sp.; assembly: GCF_036569345.1. GTDB lineage: Bacteria > Bacillota > Clostridia > Clostridiales > Clostridiaceae > Clostridium_AD. The sequence goes on along the minus strand of NZ_DATCQT010000180.1, from coordinate 20,054 downwards.
AAACTGATAAAGACGACTTTCAGTATGTATTAATTAATTTACATAAAAAGTTAAGAGTTCAAGGTGTTATTTAGAGTGTAAATAAAGAAAATTTTGATAAATTAAATGATTGGACAAGGGTTTTATAAATATGACACATATTTAAGAAGTAATTTATGATACTTCTCTTTTTTTAAGGACTCAAAGTAGTTAACTAGGGCATAATATAGTTAACAAATATTCAAAAGGAGTTGTTGTAGCTATGACTAACCCTGATATTATTAATCAAAACATAAAGCCAAACAGATTAATTAATGAAAAATCTCCATATCTTCTGCAACATGCACACAATCCAGTTGACTGGTTTCCGTGGGGGGAAGAAGCTTTTATAAAAGCTAAAGAGGATAACAAACCTATATTTGTAAGCATAGGCTATTCTACTTGTCATTGGTGTCATGTCATGGAGAAAGAATCTTTTGAAAATGAAGATGTAGCAACTATTTTAAATAAATATTTTGTTTCAATAAAGGTTGATAGAGAAGAACGCCCTGATGTAGATAGTATTTACATGACCGTATGTCAAACTCTAACAGGAAGTGGTGGATGGCCCTTAACTATTTTTATGACCTCAGATAAAAAACCATTTTATGCAGGTACTTATTTCCCGAGAGATAGTAGGCGTGGAATGCCAGGAATAAAAGATATACTAAATTCTATAGCACAGCAGTGGAATGAAAATAAAGAGGATATTATAGCATCTAGTGAAAAAATAGTTGATCATATAAAAAATATTGATACTAAGGTTAATCAAGTAGAATTAGGGGAAGAAATAGGCGAAGAGGAAATACATAATGCATACAATAGTTTCCAAAGTGTATTTGATAAAAATTATGGCGGATTTGGAAGGTCTCCAAAATTTCCGGCACCCCACAACTTACAATTTTTATTGAGATATTGGAAAAATTATAACGAGCCTAAAGCCTTAGAAATAGTAGAAAAAACTTTGGAAGCCATGTATGAGGGTGGAATTTTTGACCACATTGGTTTTGGCTTTTCAAGGTACTCCACAGATGAAAGATGGTTAGTGCCTCATTTTGAAAAGATGTTATATGATAATGCACTACTAGCATTAGTATATATTGAGGCCTTTGAAGCAACAGGTAAAAAATTCTACAAAGATGTAGCTGAAAAGATCTTCACTTATATATTAAGGGATATGACATCATCAGAGGGTGCTTTTTACTCAGCTGAAGATGCAGATAGTGAGGGCATCGAGGGTAAATTTTATTTGTTAACACTAAAGGAAATTGGTTTAGTTTTAGGCGAAAAGTATTATAAAACTTATAGCGAACGATACGATATAACTAATGAAGGTAATTTTGAAGGCAGAAATATTCCAAACCTCATTGGCAAACAAGGTAGTTCTAATATAGATGAAGATTTAGAGAAAAAATTAGAAGTGATGAGAGAAAAGCTGTTTGAATATAGAGAAAAGAGAATTCATCCATATAAGGATGACAAGATATTAACCTCCTGGAACGGACTTATGATCGCAGCCTTAGCTTATGGCGGAAGAATTTTCGATAACAGTAACTACATTAGGCAAGCAGAAAAGGCAGTGGATTTTGTCTTAAGTAACATGGTAAATGAAAACGGAAGATTAATGGCTAGGTACAGAGATGGTGATGTAGCACATTTAGGTTATTTAGACGATTATGCTTTCCTAATTAATGCTTTAATTGAACTATACGAATCAACCTTTAATGTAAAATATTTAGCAAAAGCAATAGGGCTTAATAAAAATATGATTAATCTGTTTAAAGATCAAGAACAGGGTGGACTGTTTTTATATGGAATTGATGGAGAAAAGCTAATCTCTAGGCCGAAAGACATATATGATGGTGCCATGCCTTCAGGTAATTCAGTAGCAACTTTAAATATGTTAAGACTTGCTAGATTAAGTGCTAATAGTGAATTAGAAAATGAGGCTTATAGACAGTTTGAGGTTTTTGCGTCTAAAGTTAAAACTATAGAAAGTGCTCATGCCTATTTTATGACTGCTTTATTATATAGTAAGGTACCAGGAAAAGATATTATTATTGCAGGAGAAGAGCAGAAAAGTGATACTAAAACTATGATTAAAGAAATTAATAACACCTATCTTCCTTTTGCTACAGTAATTCTATATACCGGTGATGATAGGTTGAATTCTATTAATCCAGAGTTAAAAACACATAAACCATTGCAGGGGAAAACTACTGCTTATATTTGTGAAAACTATAATTGCAAAGAGCCTATTACTGATTTGATGAAGTTTACAGAACAAATTAAATGAAATTGACAAACGCCTGCTCGTGAGAGTATAATATAGTGTATTATGAAATAAATGTATGACAATTAAATTCTGTGAAGAGGACAGACTTTCTTATTAATCTTAAAGCGAGCAAGGGTAGAGTGTAAGCCTTGTAAGGTATAAGAAGTTAAATGGGTAATCATTTAACAAAATTAATCTAATTAATTTTAGGAAAAGAACCTTGGAGAAGCTGCCTGAACAAGTTAATAGTAATAACTTTTGACTTTTATAGGGTAAGTCGCTAATTAGCGTTAAAATATTGAGTGGACTTTTTAGTCAACCAGAGTGGTACCGCGGAAATATAACCCGTCTCTTTATTTAGAGACGGGTTTTTGTTATACAACAAAATATATTGATTTAAAAATTAGATGTTACAGGAGGAATTTTTATGGATTATAAAAAAATAGTCGCAGAGAGAATTAAACAATTGGTGGATCTAGACATAGAGACAATAGAGAGTTTAATTGAAATACCACCAAAACCTGAACTAGGAGAATTTGCTTTTCCATGTTTTCAATTAGCAAAAACTATGAAAAAGGCACCTAATATGATAGCTAAAGATTTAAAAGAAAAAATCGAAAATGATGGTTTTGAAAAAATAGAGTGTTTTGGTCCTTACTTAAACTTTTTTCTAGACAAAGGAGTATTTATTAAAAATACTGTAGAAAAGATATTAGAGGAGAACGACCGTTACGGTTCGTCTGAAATGGGTCAAGGTAAGAATATAGTAGTAGAATATTCATCTCCTAATATAGCAAAACCATTTCACGTAGGACATCTATTCACTACAGTTATCGGTAGCTCTTTATATAAGATACTTTCTTTTGAAGGGTACAATTGTATCGGTATTAATCATCTTGGAGACTGGGGCACACAATTTGGTAAGCTTATATATGCTTATAAAAATTGGGTGGATGAAGAAGCTTTAGAAAAAGAGCCTATTAAAGAATTATTAAGAATTTATGTTAAATTCCATGAGGAAGCTGATATTGACCCTACACTTAATGATCAAGCAAAAATGTACTTTAAGAATTTAGAAGATGGTTCTGCCGAAGAAGTTAAGCTTTGGACTAAATTTAGAGATTTAAGTCTGGTTGAGTTTAAAAAGCTTTATGATACATTAAATGTTAAATTTGATTCTTATGCTGGAGAGAGTTTTTATTGCGATAAGATGGACGACGTAATTAAAGATATAGATGCAAAGGGACTATTAGTTGAGAGTAATGGAGCTAAGGTTGTAATGCTTGATGAGTACAATATGCCACCTTGCATAATTAAAAAATCAGATGGAGCTACAATTTATGCAACTCGTGATTTAGCAGCAGCAACTTATAGAAAAAAGACCTACGATTTTTATAAAAACATTTATGTAGTTGGAAAAGATCAATCTCTTCATTTTAATCAGGTATTTACTACATTAAAGCTCATGGGTAATAAGTGGGCAGATGATTGCAAGCATGTAGCATTTGGTACAGTAAGATTTGCAGATAAAAAATTATCTACAAGAAAAGGTGATGTTATTTTCTTGGATGATTTATTAAATCAAGCAGTAGCTAAAACTCTTGAAGTAATAAATGAAAAAAATCCTGATCTGGTAAATAAAGAGGATGTAGCTAAAAAAGTAGGAATAGGAGCTATTATATTCACTTATCTAAAGAATCATCGCGAAAGAGATATAGTATTTAATTGGGAAGAGATGCTTAGCTTTGAAGGAGAAACAGGCCCTTATGTTCAGTATACTTATGCAAGAGCAAAAAGTATATTAAGAAAAGTTGAAGAAAATAGCAATGGTTCTGAAATTACTATAGAACCTGATTACAATAAATTAAATTCTAAAGAAGAATTTGAACTTGTAAAGCAGTTAGAAGGTTTCCAAAAGTCAATTATGTATGCTATTGATAAATTAGAACCATCTATGGTTACGAGGTATGTAATTGAAGTAGCTAAATCCTTTAATAAATTTTATAATCAGCACAATATAGCTAATTTAGAAGATGAATCTAATAAAAAAGCAAAAATCAAAATGGTAGAAGCAACTTGTCAGGTAATTAAAAATGCATTAAGCCTTATAGGTATAGAAGTTGTAGATAGAATGTAAAAATACAATCTATATAAATTTGCGTTATTGCGGGAATTTGCAAAAACGCAAGTTTTAATGTATTATTATATTATAGAAAAATGTAAAACTTGTTTAGAATTACTTGCAATTAAAAAACATTTGTTGTAATGTATGCTTTCTTTTTTTTATAGATTAGGGGGAACTATGTTTATCAAAGAAAATAAAATAAAAGTTATTTTACCCAGTGAGATTTTTAACAAATTTAAGATGGACGCTATTGTATATTTGGATATTGAAGCCACAGGTTTCGATTTGGAATATGATAAAATAGTATTGATATCTTTAGGGTATTACTTAAACAAAGATGAATTTAAAATTATTCAATATTTTGCAGAATCACCAAGTGATGAGGAAAGTCTTTTAAAAGAACTTAAAAAAGAAATGGGTAATTTTAAAAGATGGTGTTCATATAATGGAACGGCGTTTGATGAACCTTTCATAATTAGAAAGATGTATAAATATAATCTTGGGTTTAGAATGCCTAGGGAACACATAGATTTGTTTAGGATTATAAGACCTTTTCATAAAAGAATGGGAATTAAGAGTTGCAGTTTAAAAAGTGTTGAACAGTTTATCGGCATTAAGAGAAAAGATGAGATAAATGGAGCTATATGGGTTGAACTGTATAATGAGTACCTAAGTAAACATGATGAAAAGGTAAAGAAAATTCTTATGCTTCACAATTATGAAGATGTTGTAAATCTACCTGAAATATTCAAGGTTATTAACACAATTGAAATTGACTTGGATATTAAGAGAAAAGAAAAATTAGCTAAAAAACAAATGTCTCTTATGAAAAGTAATAGAAATAGAATCGAGCCATATAAAGTAGTTAACAGTCAACTATTATAAAAAAAGAGTTGCATAGTACATTTTTGTACTATGCAACTCTTTTTATTTAATTTTATTATTCTTTTTATTAGGTGGCTGATTGTCACAACTGTGGTCACAGCCTTTACAGCCATTTCCACAACCACAATCACCACTTGCTCCATTTTTTATACTAGAATAAAAAATATATCCAGCTACAATAACAATTACACTAACAATTAAAAATTCCATGTGCTCTCACCTCATTATATTTTATACTAGAGGCTGCTTTAAACTAGCCTCTCTTTTTATCCTATTATAAAACTACCTATATTAAATATTAGGAAGGAAACTACCCAAGCTAATATTAATTGATAGGATACAGAGAAAAGTGCCATTTTAGTTCCATATTCCTTTTTCATAGTTGCGATTACTGATACACAAGGAGTATATAATAACACGAAAACTAAGAAAGTATAAGCGGATAGTGGTGTAAAATAACTTGCTAAGGCATGCGTTAAGTTTCCACCATATATAACACCCATAGTACCTATAACTACTTCTTTAGCCATAAGACCAGTTAAAAGTGCTACTGAATTTTGCCAAGTAGCAAATCCAAGTGGGATAAATATTGGGTTTATAAACCTTCCAATGCTAGCCAAAAAACTAACGTCGATTTTAACCATACCTGTAGTGTTGAAATTTGATAAAAACCATACTATTACGGAAATTGAAAAGATTATAGTACCGGCTTTCTTTAAAAAACCTTTACCCTTATCCCAAGTATGTTTTAATAAAGCACTTAGTTCTGGCAATTTATATTCTGGTAATTCTATAATAAAAGGTTCTTCATCTTTTTTGAATATAGTATGTTTAAATAAAAGACCAATTCCAAAGGCTATACAAATGCCCATTAAGTACAATGAAAATACTACGAGGGTTTGTTTTCCTGGGAAAAATACTGATGAAAACAATGCATAAACTGGGAGTCTAGCATTACAAGACATAAGTGGAACTAAAAGTGCGGTTAATTTCCTGTCTTTTTCACTCTCTAAAGTTCTAGCGGACATTATTGCTGGCACAGAGCATCCGAAGCCAACAATTAAGGGAATAAAAGCTTTACCTGATAAACCCATTTTTCTCATTAACTTATCCATTATAAAAGCAGATCTTGCCATGTAGCCACTGTCTTCTAAAAACGAAATACCTAAGAATAAAGCCAAGATAACTGGTAAAAAAACAATTACTGAACCTACGCCTCCAACTATACCTTTAATTAATAGAGAAGAAAACCAAGTACTGTTATTAGATAATAAATTAGTTAAAAATGGAACTAAAACATCATTAAGTAACTTATCAAGAAGATCAGCTAAAGGTTGTCCTACCCAATTGAAGGTAAACATAAAAATTATAAATAAACTTCCTAAAAATAAAGGATATGCAAGTATTCTATTAAGTACAATTTTATCTATTTTTTCTGTAATAGAATCTTTATTATCAGTCTTTTTATTGGTACATGATTCCAGTAAGACTTCTATGTATGCATAAGTTTCTTTTTCATCCTTAAATTTTAGACTATTTGATGAAGTGGTAATATAATCTGTTTTAAGTAGGCAATTGCGAACATCAGTAATACCTGTACCTTTGGATGCTACTATAGGTATTATTTTTACACCTAGCTTTTGTTCTAAAAGATCATAATTAATGTCTATTCCTTTAGATATTGCAACGTCTACCATATTTAAAACTAAAATTATTGGCTTGTTAAATTGTTTTAATTGAGTTGTAAGGTATAAATTTCTGTCGAGACTTGAAGCATCAACAATATTTATAATTACATCCACGTTACCATTTTCTAGAAATTCCTTTGAAACTTTTTCTTCATTAGAATATGTATCCATGGCATAAATGCCTGGCAAGTCAACAATTTTGATTTTCTTATCTATAAAACCTTCTTTTTTTTCTACCGTTACTCCAGCCCAATTACCTACATATTGGTTAGACCCTGTAAGTGCATTAAATAGAGTTGTTTTACCAACATTAGGATTACCTAATAAAGCAGCAGTAATCATTCAAAACCTCCTCATTATGTCTAAAAAATAAATTATGATTTCTTTATATATATATTTTTAGCATCATTTTTTCTAATGGCCAAATTGAAACCACGTAAACTTATAATTATGGGATCCCCTAGAGGTGCAGTTGCTACTAATTTAACTTCAGTACCTTCAATAAAACCTAATGCTAATAATCTTTTAGCGAACTTATCATCCCCGCAAACAGAGTGGATGAGTGCTTTATCACCTGGCTTTAAATCATAGATGCTTATAATAATCACTCCTTAATGAAAACTCTTCTCAATACAATATTAACATGGTTAACTATTAGTGTCAATATAAAGCAAAAATAAAAATTTTTTAAATTTCATAAAATACTTTTATAAAATAGTCGAAATGTGATAACATATAAGTTGAGCAGAGGTTTAAATTGGATATGTGCGTATTTATTGTTTTGCTTTTAAGAAAATTTAAAAAAGTCAGTAGACTTAAAAAGAGTTTGAAGACTTAGTAGGAAAGAGTGATATTGTGATTACAAGATTTAGTAAAGTTAAGGTGGGAGAAATTTCTACGGAAGGCTCACTTATTATAGATGGAAATAAACAACTATTTAAAGATGCTTTGTTTTTTGATTTGGAACATTACATTTATAAAAAGCCTATATGTATTGGAGTTTTTGGGTGCTGCTTTTATGATGAAATCTCAAACGAGATAAAGGTAACTCAATATATGGCAGAAAATAAAAAAGATGCTATAGAGATATTATCTTTAGCTAAAAAATATTTTGAAGAAATGAAAATAAAGTACAATAAAAAATACATTGTTACGTTTTCAGGGAACAATGATTTTACAGTTATAAACTATTTATTAAAAGCTTATAATATTGACTTTATATTAGAAGATTATTTTGGAGAAATAGATTTACAAAAATGTTATGAAAAAGCTGAGGGAACTTGTATCGGGCTTAAAGCTTTAGAAAAGATATTTGAGATAGATCGAGAGAGTGAAGTAATAAGTGGATCTAATTTAGCTAAGACATTTAGTAAAATAGTAAAAGATGATGATTATATTAATAGAATGCCTCACGAGAAAAAAGAAAAAATATTATTATATAATCAACAGGATGTTGTCAGCTTATTCTATATATATGTAGATTGGTATAATCGAGTAGGATTAAAAATGGAAGAAGATGAGCACATTAATAACTATGACGAAGCACAGCAATAGCTGTGTTTTTTACTTTATGAGAAATCTTAATTTCAACGTATTGTTTTAGATTTTTGCAAGTTGATTCTAAAAAAAATAATAATTAACTTAACAATAAGGAATACCATGACTATTTCCGTAATAATTTAATATAAAGTATTCAAAAAAAAGGAGGGAAGTATATGGAGCGTCTTAAGAAAAATATTGATGCAGCTATGGGTAGGGTTAAAGCAGACTTGGTGCTGAAGAATGCAAGTTTTATTAATGTGTTTACGCAAAGTATTGATAGAGGAGACATTGCAATAGTTGCAGACACTATTATAGGGATTGGCAAATACACAGGAGATGTGGAGATTGATTGCTCTGACTTATATGTGACTCCAGGTTTTATTGATGCACATGTACACATAGAATCCTCTATGATTATGCCAGGGCAGTTTGCAAAAGTAGTAATTAAAAAAGGTATAACTACAATAATAGCAGACCCACATGAAATAGCTAATGTACAAGGAATAAACGGTATTAATTTTATGATGAAAAATAGTCGTGATACACCTATAGATATTTATTTCATGTTACCATCTTGCGTTCCAGCAACAAAATTTGAGGATAGTGGATATGTTCTTAATGCTGATGATTTGGAAAGATTAATTAATAATAATGGAGTGCTTGGACTAGGTGAAGTAATGGATGTTCCGGCTGTTGTAAATAAGGACGAAAATATGTTAAAGAAATTAGTTATAGCAAAAAACAAACATATTGACGGTCATTGTCCTAAAATATCACCTAGTGAGCTAAATGCATACTTAAGCTGTGGTGTAATAACAGATCATGAAAGCACTAATGCAAAGGAAGCCTTGCTAAAAGTCAGCAGGGGGATGTACGTTATGCTAAGAGAAGGATCTGCTGCAAGAAATCTAAGAGCGTTACTTCCCGCAGTTAACAATAATAATTATGGAAGATTTTTATTTTGTAGCGATGATAGACATATTGATGACTTGCTAGAGAATGGATCTATAGATAACTGTATCAGAATTTCTATAAAACAGGGAATTAATCCTATAAAGGCGTTTACTATGGCCTCCTTTAATGCAGCTAAGTGTTATGGTTTATTGGATAGAGGTGCTATTGCTCCAGGGTATAAAGCAGATTTAGTTATATTTGAAAACTTAAAGGGTGTAAATATAATAAAAGTTATTAAAAATGGTAAAGAGTATAAAGAATTACCGGATAAAAATCATGTTGACCTCAATGTAAAATCTTCTATGCATATGGATTTTATAAAGAGTGAAGTTTTTAAAGTTGAAAGTAAAGCTAAAGCTATAAATGTAATAAAATTAATTCCAAATTCACTAGAAACTAAATTGGTGCAAAGAAAAATACAAAATGAACTTGGTTATATAAAAAGAATAATGGAAAAAGATATATTAAAAATAGCAGTATTTGAAAGGCATCATAAGACAGGTAAACATTTTGTTGGTTTTATAGAAGGGTTAGGCTTAAAGAATTGCTCCATAGCACAAACTATAGCACATGATTCTCATAATATTATAGTAGTTGGAGATAATGATAAGGACATGGAGGTAGCTGTTAATACTCTTGTTTCTATTGGTGGAGGTATAGCTATGGTGTCAGAGGGAAAGGTTATTGCACAGCTTAGCTTGCCAATCGGCGGAATAATGACCTTTGAATCACCATATATGGTAGCAGAGCATTTACAAAGGCTCAGTAGAATTGCCAGAAATTTTGGAGTGCGAGATGAATATGATCCTTTTATAAGCTTGTCTTTTATGGCACTTCCGGTAATTCCTGCAGTTAAAATTACAACTCGGGGATTGTTTGATTATAATAAATTTGATTTTATAAAGTTGGATGTCGAATAATAAGTAGATATTCTAAACTTAGGAGATTTGTATATGTCATTCAAGCTTATAAGGTATGATTCTAATACTAAAATAGTTGATAAAAAATATAGATTTGATGTAGTTTATAAAAGCAGGCGATAGACTGCTAAATTTAATTGACTTATTTGAAGCCTTTTGTACTTGTTTTGATTTATCATTAACATTGTATTAGAGTTTTTCTTTTGAGTCTTTATTTTTGCCTAACAGTCATTTTATTTTACAACTAACCATTTTATATAGGAAGTAAATTACAATTTTACGAATAATTGAATTGAGTTTCCTTAAAAAATGATATATAATATTTTACATAACGAATAACCCATTAATGGTGGATATTGTAATTAAATTTTGCAAATAAATTTTAAATATATATGGAGAGTTATAATTATTTTAGGTTTGAATACATATTATTAAGTATAAGGAGAAAAATATGTTTGGACTTACGTATAGGCTAAGTAAAAAAGGATTTACCCTAATAGAACTTATGATAGTTATTGCTATAATTGGTTTGCTGTCTGTAGTGTTAATACCTAAAGCACTCCCACTTAAAAATCAAGCTAAAAATAATGCTGTACAAGCTAATGTATATATAGTGAGATCATTTTTGGAGAATAGAGCTGGAGGTGATAAAATTAAGATTAATTCCTCAATAGGAACTAATACTGACACGACATCTATTGCAAATGCACTAAAGACAATTCAAGGTGATATTGGTGTAAAAATGAATACAACTTTTTCTGGAAGCAGTGTTATGAAAAACCCCTTTAATAATAATATTGTAATTAATAGTACTAATCCAAACATTCAAAGTAACAGCCCAGGAAACTCTTCTGTGGTTATTGGGTATGAAACTACTAGTATTCCTTTAAATATCTCAGGTATTACTAGTACAATAACAACCCCTGGGGTGACGGCTATTATTGTTTATCAAACGGGTTATGTGGTTTATGGAGTAGACAACTTTGGAGAAATGATACAACCAACTTTGGTGAATATGCCTGATAAGAATGTGTATGAACCTGTTATTGACAATCCATCACCACCTATTCAATCAGTTCTCCCAAATGTAACTGCCATAGTTGATTATTTAAATGGGAAAGTAATAGAAGATATAGTTGTAGCAAGGGGAGTTTCAACGGCTATGTCCTACTATCGATATCCTCTTATGAAAATTGATTTAGGCACAGTGGGATCAGCAAATCAAATAATTAATCCTTATGGTACTACTTTTACTTCTAATAGTTATTATACAGCTATTGGTAATTCAATATTGGTAGAAAAGACTTACAATACTTATAATAGTTTAGATTACTCAAATTATAAAGGCTTTGTTGTTGTGGATCTTTTAGCATCAGGAAATGGATATTCAGTGTATGGTATTGATTCAAACGGCAAACAGGTACCAATCCCTGCCATAGAAGTAACAGGACAAACAGCTACAACTGGAGATAGCTCAAGTATGTCGAAGAATTTAGAGATTTTAAAGAGTAATTTAAAAAATAGAGTAATAAAAGATGTTTCAACAATTAATGCTAATGATAGAAAACCCCACACTAATGGAGCGGATGATTTGGTAAATGATTTATATGCTGGTGGAGATGGGTTACTTAGTCTTCAGGCTACACTTTCACCTAATATTATTTATAACGCAGATAATTCGCAGTGGTCACAAATTACATCTCCACAAACAACTTCTTTAATTACACCAGGTTATTCTATTATTTTATCTTCTGATATAAATAAAAACATAAATAATTTTTTTAATTATAGAGGTGCAATAGTAGTATATATTAATTATAAAACTACTGGGGGGAGTGGTAAGGATGAAATTTCTGGATATACGATTTATGGTATAAAATCCGATGGAACTCCAACAGAACCTTACGTGGTGGAATGACAACAGTTTCAATATATAATATGAAAAATAATGTAAATTTTTTCTGAGAATTTCGTTGTAGTTTATTGTTAAAACATGTATAATAATTTTAGTAAAAATAAAATATTTAGGGGGATTAACGAAATGAAAAAACATAACAAAAAAGGTTTTACACTTATCGAACTTATGATTGTTTTAGCTATTATAGCTATTTTAGCAGTTGTACTAGTTCCTAAGGCTGGTCAAATGAAAGACAATGCAAGAAATGCTGGTGTTACAACAAATGTTAATGCTGTTAGAGGAACACTTGAAGCAAAAGTGGTGGATACAAATTATTTAGGGCAGGCTGATGCAACTCGAAGTTTATTAACTAATACTTTTCTTAATACTGGTGCTAATGCTTTAGTAAATCCGTTTGATGCTACAGCTAAAAGTATATATGGTGGTATTACTTATGCTGCAAATTCAGCTGTAGGTGGAGATTCAATACTAGTTTGGGATAATCATGGTCAATCGGTAACACAGTTCGCAGCAAATGATAAGGCCGCTTATAAACCTGACATTGCAAACAAGGGGTTAGTTTGTGTTTACGTTTATTCGGATGGATATGTAGTTTTCGGAGTTGATAGCACAAACACTATAGTAAATCAAGCTATAATAAAATAGTATTTTAAAATAAATCAATAAGGAAAATGGATGTCTCGGCATCCATTTTTTAGCATAAGGAGATTTTTTCATGGCTAAGATAAAAAAGAGATTAGGTGAATTATTAGTAGATTCTGGAGTTATTTCAGAAGAAGCTCTAGAAAAAGCTCTTAAGTTGCAAAGAAATTTGGGTAAAAAGTTAGGAGAAGTTCTTGTATCAGAAGGCTTTATTACTAATGAACTTATAGTTGAAGCAGTTAAAAGTCAACTTGGTATTCAATCTATTGATCTTAGTACATTAAACATTAGACCTGAAATCATAGACACTATTCCAGAAAGTATTGCAAGAAAGTATGAAGTGCTTCCCATTGATGTTGTTAATGGTCAACTTCTAGTAGTTATGTCAGATCCTTTAAACTATTATGCCATTGAAGAGATTAAGATGGCTTCAGGTTATGTTGTTAAAACTGCTATTGCTCTTAGAGATTCAATGCTTAGTAATATAGAAAAATATTATGGGCAAAGTAAAGCAAGAGAAGCTGCAGAAGATTACGGTAGAGTATATGGATTTAAACCGAAAAACATAGAATTGGTTGAGGAAGATGAAAATGCCGCACCAGTTATCAAGTTTTTAAACACAATAATTGAAAATGCCATTTTGAATGGTACGTCAGATATACATATTGAGCCTGAGGAACAGGAGATGAGGGTTAGATATAGAATTGATGGAGTATTGAGAGAAATGATGAGAATAAATGTAGGAATGATTGACCCCGTTGTAAGTAGAATTAAAATTTTGGCTAATTTAAATATATCTGAAAAAAGAATTCCTCAAGATGGAAGAATAAGCCATACATCTAAAAGTAAAAATATAGATTTAAGAATTTCTATTGTCCCAACTATGTGGGGAGAAAAAATTGTAATGAGGATTCTTGATAAGAGCAACTTTTCTTTAAACCTAGAAACATTAGGGCTTGATGACTTGGATATGAGTAGACTCAATAGAATTACCTCAAAACCTCATGGAATAATTCTTGTATGTGGACCTACAGGTAGTGGGAAGACAACAACTCTTTATTCAGTTTTAAATGTGTTAAATGATGAATCGAAAAACATTATCACCATAGAAGATCCGGTGGAGTATAACTTTAAGGGCATTAATCAAATGCAAGTAAATAATAAGATAGGCTTTGATTTTGCAAATGGACTAAGAAGTATTTTAAGGCAAGATCCAGATATTATAATGGTTGGAGAAATTAGAGATGGGGAGACCGCAGGAATTTCAGTTAGGTCAGCTTTAACAGGTCATCTAGTTTTGTCTACTATTCACACGAATAATGCTGTTGGAACGATTACTAGAATGGAAGATATGGGTATAGAGCCATTCTTAATTTCCTCAACGGTTACGGGGATAATGGCTCAAAGGTTAGTAAGAAAAATATGCCCTAATTGTAGTCAGCAGCATATTAGTGATGAAAAAGAAATTAAACTTCTTGGGCTAGAAGCTCCGATTTCCCTTAATAAAGGTAAAGGGTGTAGTCTGTGCAATAATTCAGGATATAAAGGTAGAATTGGTATTTATGAGATAATGGAAATTAGTCCTGAAATAAGGAATTTAATTGACAAAAGGGCACCGGAAAGTGAAATTGAAAATATTGCAACAAAACAAGGTATGACAATTTTAAGACAAGCTTGCATTAGTAAAGTCAAACAGGGAATTACAACTGTTGAAGAAATGATGAGAGTTACGTATGAATTTTAACGGATTGGGGCGCTAATATGAAAAAATTCACATATAAAGCCTTTGATAAGGAGTTCGAAGTAATAAAGGGAACAGTGGAAGAGGATGAACTTTCAAATGCAAAAGAAAAGCTTAGAGGAGAAGGTTTAAATGTTATATCCATTAGTGAGAGTAAAAGCATATCTGATCTAAGTATTTTTAAAAAAAAACTTAAGGATGCTGAACTTTCTGGGTTTTGTGGTCAACTGGCTATAATCCTTGATGCAGGTGTAAATATTCTTAAAGGCCTCGAGGTAATGGAAGCTCAAATGAAAGATAAAAATATGAGGAAAATTATTGGAAATATTCATACCAGCGTTAAAAGGGGAAATATGCTTGGAAAGGCAATGGAAGCCACTGGGGCATTTCCAGAGTTACTACATGACATGGTAACTTCAGGAGAACTCAGCGGGAACATGGACAGTATGCTTTTTAATATGGAAACTTATTATGAAAGAGAAGCTAATATTAAAAATAAAGTAAAAGCTGCTTCGGTATATCCTATTATGCTTTTAGGTTCAGCAGTGGGAATGATTGTATTCTTTAATTTTTTTATCTTTCCTGAAATTAAGGATCTATTTGCAGATGCAGCATCATTGCCCTTTATAACAAAGGTTTTGATAGGGTCATTAGGTTATTTGAATTCACACCCTATACAAATTTTAATTTCAATAGTGGCTTTTGTTTTGTTCTTTAGATACTTATTTTCGCTCAAAACCATGAGATATTGGCAAGATGGCATAACTTTAAAAATGCCTGCAATTGGACCAGTAAAAAGAGATATTATAATAGCTAGATTTTCACGTAGTATGGCCTTGTTTTTAAAGTCTGCTGTTCCGATTTTGAGTATTATCGATAGTTTAAAACTTATTGTGGATAACTTTTATATTGCAGAAAAGTTAGAGAAGGTTCGCGATGATATGGTTAATGGGAGTACTATTGCAGATGCTTTTGAAGCGCAGGGAGTTTTCGAACCAATGGTTATTCAGATGATGAAGGTAGGAGAAGAAACAGGGAAATTAGATGATAGTCTTTACAAACTTGCAGAAATATATGACAAAAAAGCTGAAATAGGAATTACAAAATTAATGGCAATGATAGAACCTGCATTTACTCTTGTGGTGGGGGTATTTGTAGCTGTAATTATTTTAGCTATGGCAATGCCTATTATGAATATGACAAGTACCTTAAAATAGAGGGGTAAGTATGAAGAAAAAAGGATTTACTTATATAGAGATTATGATAGCTATATCTATATTTACAATTTTAATAGTAATGATTATGAAGTTAAATATTACTTCTGAAGGTAATCTTAATAAGCAGACAAGTAGTCAAAAAATGATGTTTGTGGCGCAGCAGCAAATTGAAAAATATAAGTCCACATTATCTAATATAGGTTCTTATGAAAATGGATTTACACAAGATAGTAGCGGGTATTATATTGTAGTTAGAGGTGATAATTCTGTTACTGATAATACCAATGTATATTTAGTGACTGTTTGGGTTAGAAAAAGCTCAACGGATAATTCAAATGAAATAAAACTTCAAAGCCATGTTTTGAAGGATTAGGTGATAATATGAAAAAAAAAGGATTTACGTTAATTGAATTGATGATTACGCTTGCGCTATTTAGTTTATTTGCAGGATTTTTATATAATGCTTACTTTACTCAAATTAAAGAGAATAACTCTTTTAATACAAGAATTGACTTAAAGTATAATGGGGATAAAGCTATGAGGTTAATTACAGAAGAGTTAAGGAGTAATATTAACTTTTATTACACTTATGAAAGTGGTAGTAATATAAACATCACTCAAATTAAGTCAAATGACTTAATTACCAATAAGATACTAATCGATCTTACCGGTGATACAAGCACCTCAGACCTGCAGTTGACCTCTAATAAAACTCTTATTAATAATTCAAATTTAAACCATGTGGTTTTATGTGAAGGAATAACTTCTATAAACATGAAATTTGGGACTGCAGATGAAAAAGACTTGATTATTATTACAATTGAGCTACAATCAAAGAATGATAGATATACTGTTACATCAGCAGTAAATATTAATAAATAGGGTGAAGAGTATGAAAAAAAAAGGTGCTGCACTTTTAGTAGTAATTATAATTATGATGTTGACTTTTTTATTAGCTGCCATAATATTTGAAACAAGTATTAAACACCTTAGAGTTTCAAGTGATACATTGGAGAGTACAAAGGCATACTACTGCGCAGAAACAGGTGTATATGATGCCATAAACTATATTGAACTCATGGCAAAAACTGGATCATTTAATGATTCTTATGTTGGTCGTAATATTCCTATATCTAATTTATATTCTAAGGGGGAGAACCCTGAAAACTCTATTGTATATCTTTTTGGAGATTCAAGCGCAATCTATACGGCTTCAATAAAATTGACTAAAATAGAAAACTTAGAACCTAATGATGAACAAAACGACGAGTATAATGATGTACAAAATGATAAAACATATTATTGTGAAATTAATTCAGAAGGAACTTATAATGGCCAAAAATATTTAATTAATGATACTGTTACAATATTTTATAACGATAACAATGATGATAATAATAAAAACGGTAGTTGGACGTATAAATTTACCGGAAAATTAAGCACAAAAGATTAGAAAGGAGTAAAATAACTATGAGCAATTTAATTTTTAATGTTCATGAGAATTACATAGAAATAGCTCAAGTTACTAAAACTTTTAACGTAATTAAAATTAAAAAAGTCATAGATTTTACTTCTGGAACTGACAATGAGGATAACAGTATTAAGCTTAAAAGACTTTTAAGAAAGAATAAAATCACTTCAAAAAAAGTTAATGTAATTTTATCTATTGATAGTATTGTAACCAGGCAAATAAAGGTTCCTGCTATGAAAAAAAAGGATTTAGAAAACTTTATTAATAATAATATTGGTGATTATTTTACAGTGAACACTGATGATTTTTATTTTGACTATGAGATAGAAGAAATTTTAAAAGAAGAAGAAAAGAAAATATTTAGTGTGCTTCTTGTAGCAGTACCAAAGGAAAAACTTTATAATATTAAAATTTTATTGAAATTAAGTAAGCTAATTATTATTGCAGTAAAAATTTATCCCAAATGTTTAATTAATTATTACAAAAAAAATAAAAAACAAAGTATTGCGGTATTGGATGTTGGTAATGATTTGAGTAGTATTACATTAACAAATAAAGGGAAAATATTTATATATTCCACTTTATTACTTGATATGAGCGATACTGATAGTTGTAGTGAATTAACGGACAACCTTACTTATTTTCTTAATTTCTATTCTACAAGGAATTTTGGTAGCAAAGTTGATAAGATTTATGTAGTAGGAGAAAAAAATGAAGATGTTGAACTTATAAAAACTTTAGGTGAAAATGTAGATATTGATATTATTTATGAAAATAATAATTATGTAGAAATCTTAGGGTGCTGTATAAAAGTTAAAGCTATAAACAATAAATCAATTGATTTTAACGAGGCGCTAAATGATGAGTCTGAGGGAAAAGAAGAAGGACAAAATGAAGGATTTATTCTTGTAATCATATGTATGTTATTAATAGCAGGTATAGGTATGGGATCTTATTACTACACTGAAATATACTTAAATAGTAAAAATAATTTAGAATCTTCTAATTTATTATCAGAGGTTAATAAGTATAGCGGTGTAGAAGAGAAGTTAAAAGATCTGAATGTTGAGAAACAAGATTATCAGAAAAAAGTTGATATTATTAACAAGATTAAAAATGATGAATTTAATTATGTTTCAATAATTGATGGTATTCGTGATGGTTTACCTCAGAACATTACAGTTAAAACCCTAGATATTCAAAAAGAAAAAATTAGCGTAACATTAAATATTGCAAATAGTACTTTAGATGTAGCAAGGGCTGTAATTGCAATAAATAATACTAAATTATTTAAAACAGTTGATATTAGTGAGGTTAAATTAGATGATACTGTAAAATCAATTTCTTTGGATCTGCTACTGAAAGATCCTAGTTAAGGATGGTATACTAAATGAATAAGACAAAAAAACAAATTATTTTTTTAATATTAATTATTACAGTAGGAATATGTTATTCAATCAACACATACATAATAACACCTGAAAAACTCGTAATAAAGCAAAAAGCAAAAGAAATTCAAGATTACACTCAGAAACTTAAATTATTAAAAAGCAAAAGTGATGAGGTAGTTAAGTTAACTATGGAGAATAAAAAGTTAAAAGAAGTCGCTGATTCAATAGGCGATGTTACAGTTAAAGATATTGATACACCACAACTAATTTACGATTTTTATAACTCTTGCATAGACTATGGAATTAAGGGCGAAGATTTAGTTTTTCAATTAGTAGATAGTGCGGCAAAGGGTGCGGAGCCAACAAGTGGAACAACTAGTAGTACTACTGAAAATAACACTACTGTGAATACTCAGACTAATATCACAACAAATAAAGCTAACGATATTAATAAAACTAAAGTAGTCTCTGATTTATTAATACTCACAATTGAGTTAAAGGTTAGTGGTGACAAAAACAATGTGGAAAAGTATATTAGAAACTTAAATGGTCTAACAACAAGAAAAATAAATGTTAAAAGTATTAAGATAGAGGCTACAGATGGAGCAGTAGTTGGAAATAATATAGCTACTACTGGAAATGTAACAAATTCAGTGACTCAACCAGGTACTACAGTATTACCTGGAGTTATAACATCGACTCCTTCAGTAACGAATCAATTAACAGCTGATATAATTTTTAATCAATATCTTTATACTAAAGATAAAGATATACTTCGTCCAAGTAGTTATAGTTTTTACAATGGGAATAAAGGGTTTACAGATTTTTCTAGTATGTTTAAATAAGGCTGAAACCAAGGTATATTTGATTATAATTAATTGAAGTTTATAAAATCCAGTGGAATAAATGAGGAAAATAAAAACCTTACGATAATAGTTAATATTATTGTAAGGCTTTTTTAGCTTATTTTCTAAATAAATATATAATATATACAAAGTATCAATGCAAATAATTAGAATGAAGTTGAATTATTAATATTGTAATGGAATGTTGCAATACTAATTTAATTTATATAAATTTTAGTAAACATTCTAGTATGAGTACATATAATGTTATAGAGTAAATGGTAAGCGATGGAACAAACACCGCCATGTAAATTAACTTCCTAATTGATATACTTTAATAAAGTAATCGATGGGAGGTTTTATTTTGAGATCCACAACTAAAGACCAGCTTCTCTGGGAGCAAAGAATTTATGAAAGAACTA
>NZ_DATCQT010000179.1:0-34882 GCF_036569345.1 Clostridium sp. | reverse complement strand
TAAGTTGAATACCAACGATTAAGTTGTTAACGCGAGCTCATTACATACTTTTTAGTCTTACGACTAAAATATTACTTTATACTAAAGTAATTAACTGGTTAAAATAAAATATTATTTCATTTCTTTACCTATTTCTCTGTTTAATTTTCAAAGACCAATTTGTTACTTGCCGTCAACCGACGACTTCTACTATTTTACTAGGTATTTTTTGTTTTGTCAACAACTTTTTCATTATTACACAAAGGTATTTTAAAATATTAATTGTCAACTTATCAAACATTACCTTTATCGTTTTTAACTCATAACGACAAGGAACATTTTATCATAGAACATTTCCCATACAATTTAATTTAAAGTAATTAAAATAAAACAGGCTTCTCATTCTTTGATTTTTAAACTTTATCTCTATATATCTTATATTGATACACCAGGATAGTTATTTTTATAATTCTTACTAACATCTAATAAGTGAACGCCAAATTTAATAATCTCTAAAATTAAAATATATACTATATATTCACCTTAATACTCTACAAATATACTATATTTAAAGCTTTTATATAAAACAAATAGGGTAATATCCCTTATAAATACTTATAAGTTATATTACCCTACCTAAAATTATTACCAATATAAAATATTACCACCATAGTTACATTACATAAATGTAACAAATATTATTAAAAATATTACTCCTGGCACCCCTAAAAATCCTGCTATAAGTGCCGTTACCGGATTTATTGCAATAGTTATTCCCACATAGTTGCCTACAAAATTAACAAGTAATAAAAGCAAGACACCCAAAACAGCATTCAATACTAATTTACCTAATATTTTTAATGGCCATGAAAAAAGCTTGACCACAATTATCATTGCTACTATACCAATCAAAAAATATAATGCAACATCCATATACAAGTTCCCCCTATGCAATTCTTAATTTTATATTATTATTTATTATATTTTATTAACGTTATATTTTTTCAATATTATTATCTTTTTCAATCTTTTACCTATTAATAGCATCAAGCTCTTCTATCATATAACTAGCATCAATGGTTACACCTTTTCTTCTAGCTTCTAGCAAAAAATATATGTATCTAGCTTTAGATTGATCTTCTCTATAAATTGCATAATCCACAAGTTTAGGGTCATCCGCCACTTGAAAGTATCTTTTTGCAGTTTCCCACTCAATCTTAGCTTCTTCTAACTGCATTATAATATCTTTGTGTTCCTCTGTATATTTCATGTTGGAAAATAATATCTGTATTATTTTTTTCCTATTCATAATAAAAACCTCCCATTTTATATCTTTTTTAAATTCTTGACATAAAACAGGAGTATTATTCTATATTTCTTTTCTACCTTCTAAAGCTTTAGAAAGAGTTACTTCATCTATATATTCTAAATCTCCACCAACTGGAATGCCATGTGCAATCCTAGTGACTTTTGCGCCTAAAGGTTTTAATATTTTAGATATATACATAGCTGTAGCTTCTCCCTCTATGTTTGGATTAGTTGCTACTATTACTTCACGTATTTCTCCATTTATTCTTCTTATAAGTTCTCTTAATTTTATGTCTTGTGGCCCTCGTCCGGCCATTGGGGATATTGTTCCATGAAGAACATGATAAACACCATTAAATTCCCTTACTTTTTCCATAGTTCTTATATCTTTTGGATTTTCAACTACGCATATAATACTCTTATCCCTATTGGGGTTAGAACAAATCGCGCAAGGATCTGCATCTGTAAAACTTCCACATACAGAGCAGTATTTTATGGTACCTCTAGCTTTAATTAGAGCACCTGCAAACTCCTCTACTTCTTCTTTAGGAAGATTTAGAACAAATAATGCAAGCCTCTGAGCTGTTTTTTGCCCAATACCTGGCAGTTTAGCAAATTCTTCAATAAGTTTTTCTATTGCTACTGGATAAAAATCCAATCTAGTCACCTCATAACAATGTAGCTTAAACTACTGTTTATTAAAACATTCCTGGCATGTTCATTCCGCCTGTTAATTTACCCATTTCGTTACTTGATTCATCTTCAGCCTTCTTTAGAGCTTCGTTGCAAGCACTCATAATTAAATCTTCAAGCATTTCTACATCTTCTGGATCTACTACTTCTGGTTTTATTTTTATTTCAATAAGTTGTCTCTTTCCATTTGATATTGCAGTTACTGCTCCACCACCAACAGATGCCTCAAATTTCTTGTCTCCCAAATCCTTTTGCATATCTTCCATTTGTTTTTGAAATTTTTGAGCTTGCTTCATTAAACTATTCATATTTCCACCCATACCTGGAAATCCACCTTTTGCCATAATAGTTACCTCCTATTTATTAAATATTAAAACATAAAAATTTATATTTATCTCCTCTAGATTTATAATAAATAAAACTAAATTATATTTATATATAATCTAAAAAGATATATATTGCTAGTCTATTATATTATTATATACTAATACCTATAATAATTTCCATTAAATAAGTAAATATTTTTTATTCGTCAAGTATTTCCACAAGATCTTCTCCAAATGTCTCTTTTAGTATATCTTCTGGTGATTTAACTGGTTTCTCATCAGATTCTATAGTATATTTTATCTTTACTGGTTCTTTTAGTAATTCAGAAAATATTTCCTCTATTATATTTCTATTCTCCTCTTTCTCAAGTCTTATTTTATTAAAGGAAAATTGTTTTTCGTAACCTAGCTCTATTACCCCTCCATCGCAGGACAGAATTTCTCCTGTCATTAAAGAAGCATATATAACCATATGGCGTCTAGCTTTAAACATATCTAAAATATCCTTAAATGATTTTTTAACAATGTCTACCGTTAAATTAGAATTAGCATTATGCTTTTGCACAGGTCTTATTTCTGTTTTCTTCTTTGATGCTTTTTCTGTCTTAGGACCATTTTTTTCTGGAACCTTAGTTGTTATGCTCTCACAGGCTACAGTTATTTTTCCTTGCTTTATTATTTCTTCTAATTTGTTTATTCTAGATAATAATACTTCTTTTGAAGTATCATATTCAATTTTGCACATTTTAATTACTGCAAGTTCTAAATAAATTCTATTTTGCTTACTCCATTTAGCTTGTTCCTGGGCATCTTGAAGTATCTTTATATTCCTCATAATTTCTTCTACTCTAATCTTAGATGATTGTTTTTTTAAAATTCCTATATTTTCACTGGACATATCTAAAATATCTTCTACATTTTCACTTACTTTAGCCATCAAAAGATTTCGCATATGCGTAGTCATATCTTTTATAAACACAAATATATCCTTACCACTAGCAACTATTTCATTTATACTTTTTATTGCCCCTTCGATATTTCTATCTATTACACAATCTGAGAGTTTTGTAAGGCTCTCAGAAGTTACAAGGCCTAACATATTTATAACGTTATCATATTCAACTGCGCCGTCATTCATTGATATAGCTTGATCTAGAATACTCAAAGCATCTCTCATAGCTCCATCAGAAATTCTTGATATTAATTTCAAACTATTATCTTCCACTAAAATGCCTTGCTTTGTTACAATCTTTCGAAGTCTTTCAAATATATCTGCACTTTTTATTCTTTTAAAGTCAAATCTTTGACATCTAGATAGTATGGTTATTGGCAGTTTTTGAGGATCAGTTGTTGCTAATATAAATATTGTATTACTTGGTGGTTCCTCTAGTGTTTTTAAGAAAGCATTAACTGCCCCTATTGATAACATATGAACCTCATCTATAATATATACTTTATACTTAGCTTCTTGAGGTGGATATGCAACGTCTTCGATTATGTCGCGAATATTATCTACTCCATTATGTGATGCTGCATCTAGCTCAGTCACATCTATTGCTGTTCCTGCATTTATCTTTAAACACATTTCACATTCATTGCAAGGTTCTCCATTATCCGAATTTAAACAATTAACTGCTTTAGCTAATATCTTAGCTGTTGAAGTTTTTCCAGTTCCTCTTGTACCACATAAAAGGTATGCATGAGCTATTCGATGACTGTTTATTTGATTTTTTAAAGTTATAGTCACATGATCCTGCCCTACTACATCCTGAAAATTTTTCGGTCTCCATTCTCTATATAAAGCCATATATGCCACAAATTTCACCTCTTCCAAATAATAGTATTACTTGAATATATAAAAAAAGATGCCTATAAAGGCATCTTATAATTCTTATGTAGACCGTACACCTCGCTTCGATTTATAAACAATGCGCGTTACCTATACAGTTAGCTCAAATCAGGTTGATCCACGGCACATGGAAGGTTTCACTTACCGCTGCTTCCTTCCGGATCTGACGGGGTTCATAAATTTCCATTGCGTGGGGCCCAATTCTCAACACCACTTATACAGGGCAGACCACACGTCTCAAAACCTAAGCGAGGAATTCACCCCTGCTGTAGCGGATTGCAGGTACAGGGCACCGCTAACTCCCCGGCTAGTACGGAAATATAAAATGGCGGAAAAAGAGGGATTCGAACCCTCGGTAGAGTCGCCCCTACACACGCTTTCCAGGCATGCTCCTTAAGCCACTCGGACATCTCTCCATAAATCATTTCTATATTTATATACACTGTTTAGTGCAATATAGATAATTATACTATGAATAAATACTAATTTCAATAGTTATTTATTAATATATTTTTTTAAAACATTGATAATATAATATAAATATTCTTTTCAATATCCATATTATATTATCATTCTCAAATTATTTTCATATATACATATATCATAATTCGTTTTTAAAATCTCTTTTCTTATGATTTATAACAATAAATATAATACATATAGCAATTCCTACTAAACTTATTAATTGCGCTACTCTTATACCTCCAAACATTAAACTATCAGTTCTTAATCCTTCAATAAAAAATCTTCCAAGAGAATATAATCCTATATAACTAAAAAACACAGTCCCTGCCTTAAATGTTTTAGTTAACAAATAAATTAGTAATAAACAGACTATGACATCCCATATTGATTCATATAGAAAAGTTGGGTGATAATACACTCCATCTATTAACATTCCCCTTTGTATGAAATCTGGGAATTTGCTTATAAATGCTTGAGTAACCGGTCCTCCATGAGCTTCACTATTAAAGAAATTACCCCATCTGCCTATAGCCTGCCCAATAATTATAGATGGTGCTGCCACATCTGCAAATTTTAAGAGATTTTCTTTTTTATACCTAGTGTATATAAATGCTGCTAACATACCAAATATAATTCCACCATGTATAGCAAGGCCACCTTGACGTATATTGAATACTTCTATTAGATTATCCTTATATTGATTAAATTCAAATATTACATAATAAGTTCTAGCTCCAATTATAGCTATAGGAAAAGATATTAATACAATATTTAAAAATTCATCATAATCAAGACCTTTTAACTTAGAAGTATAATTAGCTAATATAATTCCAGCCATCATTCCTGTTGCAATCAAAATACCATACCATCTAATAGTTAATCCAAATACAGTAAAAGCTATTGGATCCATAAACACCCACTCCTTTTCTATTACTCTTTTGTTATTTATTTATATAAATACTAATACAGATAATTAAAAGAATCAAGTTTTAAATTAAACTTGATTCTTTTGATTTAATCCTATTACAATAATGTCTGAATATGATAAAAAAGTAAAGAGAAATATTTAGAATTTATTTCTAATAATATATTCAGTATGCAATAACTTGTGGCTTAAATGGCCATTCGGCTCTCCTAAAAACCCCTTATATATTTTGGTTATATGTGGATTTTTATGTGATTTTCTAATAGGTAGAGCTTTATCTTCATCATATATAGCTTTTGCTCTTTCTTCTTTAACATTTATTTTTTCTTTTATTTGTGGATTAACTATTGGCTGTCCTCCACCATTTACACATCCACCAGGACATGCCATAGCTTCAATAAAGTCATAATGCTTTTCACCACTTCTAACTAACTCCATTAATTTTCTAGCATTACTAAGTCCATGAGCTACCGCTGCAGTTATACTTCTTCCATTTGGCAATTCTATGGTTACTTCCTTTATACCTGTGAGGCCACGAACAACTGAAAATTCTATTTCCTCTAATTCCTTTCCAGCTAAGAGTTCAAATACAGTTCTTAGTGCAGCTTCCGTAACTCCTCCAGTTGCTCCGAAGATTACTGAAGCTCCAGTAGATTCTCCAAAGGGATCATCAAACTCTTCATCCTTTAGATTAACAAAATCTATACCTGCCTCTTTAATCATTTGAGCGAGTTCTCTCGTAGTTAGAACATAATCTACATCCATCATACCATCATTAGATAGTTCATCCCTTTGGCCTTCAAACTTTTTAGCGACACAAGGCATAATTGAAACAACTACAATATTTTTAGCTTCAACACCAATTTTTTCTGCAAAATAACTTTTAATTAAAGCCCCTTCCATTTCACTTGGTGATTTACAAGTGGATAAATTAGCAATCATATCAGGGAAATTGTGTTCAACAAATTTTACCCACCCTGAGCAGCAAGATGTCATGAGTGGAAGATTTTCTCCTGTACCTAATCTATTTAATAACTCAGTTCCCTCTTCCATAATAGTTAGATCTGCCGCAAAGTCAGTATCAAACACCTTATCAAATCCTAATTTTCTTAAGGCTGATGTCATTTTTCCTGTAACTCTACTACCTATGGGCAAACCAAACTCTTCACCTATTGCAACCCTTACTGATGGAGCTGTTTGAACCACCACATACTTATCTGGATTTTCTATAGCCTTCCAAACGGGTTTTATACTGTCCTTTTCATGTAGTGCTCCCACAGGGCATGCTAAAATACACTGACCGCAATTTATACATACAGATTCCTTGAGTGGCCTCTCATATATAGTTGTAACCTTAGTCTCAAATCCTCTATCCGAAAAATTTATTGCATGGACAGTTTGAACCTTTCCGCAAGTTGCAATACATCTTCCACAAAGAATACACTTTTCAGTATCTCTAACTATTGAGCATGATGAATCATCCAAACTTCCTTTGCTTTTCTCTCCACTATATCTTATATCTCTGATATTTAAATCCTTTGCTACTGTTTGCAATTCGCAGTTCTCACTTTTTATACAAGTTGTACATTCTCTCTTATGATTAGATAATAATAACTCAACTACCATTTTCCTAGCTTCTCGAACCTCAGCAGTATTAGTTTTTATATCCATACCATTTTCAGCTGGGAGTGTACAAGATGCCAATAATTTTTGTCCTACTTGTACAACACACATTCTACAACTAGCTACCTCATTGATTTCTTTTAAAAAACATAATGTAGGTATTTTAGCTCCAACTAACTTTGATGCCTCAAGTACTGTAGTTCCTTTGGGAACTTCTACTTTTATTCCATCTATAATCAAGTTTACCATTTCCATTCTATTCACCTCCCAAGATAATTATTATTTTTTAACAATGGCTTTAAATCTACATATGTGTATACACATTCCACATTTCACACATACATCTTGGTTAATTTCATGAGCTTCTTGCAATTTTCCAGTAATAGCACCTGCATTACAATTACGAGTACATAATCCACAGCCTTTGCACTTGTCCTTTAAAATCTCATATTGCACCAAAGACCTACAAACTTTAGCTGGGCATTTCTTATCTTTCACATGTGCAATATATTCATCTCTAAACTGTCTTATAGTAGAAAGCACTGGGTTAGGTGCAGTCTGACCTAGTCCACATAATGCAACTTTTTTTATTCCCATAGCTAAATGTTCAAGTTTATCTATATCCTCCATTTCGCCATTCCCTTTAGTGATCTTTTCAAGCATTTCAAGTAACCTTTTAGTTCCAATTCTGCATGGAGTACACTTACCACAAGACTCATCCTTTGTGAAATCGAGGAAAAATCTAGCTACATCAACCATACAATTATCTTCATCTAAAACTATCATACCTCCAGATCCCATCATGGATCCAAGGGCAGTTAAGGTATCATATTCAATTGGAGTATCAAGATATTTTTCTGAAATACAACCACCTGATGGGCCTCCTGTTTGAACTGCTTTAAATTTTTTTGCATTTGGTATACCTCCACCTATTTCAAAAATAGTCTCCCTAAGTGTTGTTCCCATAGGGATTTCTATAAGGCCAGTATTTGTAATTTTGCCTCCTAAAGCAAAAACTTTTGTCCCTGAGCTTTTCTCTGTACCTATTCCGTTAAACCAATCTGATCCTTTTAGCATAATAGGAACAATATTTGCAAAAGTCTCAACATTATTTATAATTGTAGGCTTGCCCCAAAGTCCACTAACAGCTGGAAATGGTGGTTTTGGCATAGGCATACCTCGTTTACCTTCAATTGACTGCATAAGAGCAGTTTCCTCTCCACATACAAAAGCGCCAGCTCCAAGTCTTAATTCTATATCAAAATTAAAGCCTGTTCCTAAAATGTTTTCCCCAAGTAGACCATATTCTCTAGATTGTTTAATAGCAATGCCCAGTCTTTCTACGGCTAGTGGATATTCCGCTCTAACATATATAAACCCTTTGTTTGATCCTATAGCATACCCACCTATAGTCATAGCTTCCAGCACTGAATGAGGATCCCCCTCAAGAACTGATCTATCCATGAAAGCACCTGGGTCACCTTCATCCGCATTGCAAATTATATATTTTTCATCTCTCTCTTGCTTTGCTGCAAATTGCCATTTCATCCCTGTAGAAAAACCTCCGCCACCGCGTCCTCTGAGTCCAGACTTCTTAATATTTTCAATAACGTCTATTGGAGACATAGAAGTAAGTACCTTTTCCAACGCCTTATATCCATCCAATGTTATATACTCATCAATATTCTCTGGGTCTATAATTCCACAATTTCTTAAAGCTATTCTTAATTGTTTTTTAAAAAAATCTAGTTTATTAAGATTTCTTATCTTACCTTCACCTTCTGAAATTTTATACTCGAGACGTTCTAACACTTTATTATGAATAAAATGTGATTCTACGAGTTCTTCAATATCTTCAGCTTTTACTTTGTTATATACAACACCCTCTGGATAAACTATTACAACAGGCCCTATTTCACAAAGCCCCAGACAACCAGTTTTTAATACTTCAATCTCATGATTTAAGTTATGTTTTCTTATTTCTGTCTTTAAGCTTTTATAAAGATCTACTGTTTGTGGAGAAGTGCATCCTGCTCCTCCACAAACAAGTACCTCAGAGCGGTAAACTTCCAATATAATCCCTCCTTCTACTTCTTTGGGGCATATAATAATTAATAATCGTTATCTAATGTATAATCATTAATGATTTTTCCCCTAATTACATGCATTAGGTATTCATCTCTAACTGTTCCAACTAATACATGACTAGCTACAACTCTTCTTGCCTTAAATGGTGACATCTGAACATAAGTTACTTTTTCCTCTCCTGGTCTTATAACTTCTACAATCGGTTCTAATCTACACACACCAATGCAACCTGTCTTAACTACTACCACATTAGATAATCCAAGCTTGTTAACTTCATCTACTATTGCGTCGAAAACTTCCTCTGCCCCTGCCGCTATTCCACAAGTAGCCATTCCGACAACAATTCTTATGCTTTTTCTATCTAGTCCTTGGTTAACTATATTAAAAGTATTTTTTCTTATCTCTTCAAGGTCCTGTATGGTCTTCATTAATATCCCTCCATAAATCAATTTGCTAAACTGATTTTTTACTTATATTCTTCAATTATCCTTATTACATCAGCAGGAATTAACCTTCCATATACTTTATCATCTACCATAAGAACTGGCGCTAATCCACATGCACCAAGACATCTAGCAGCTTCCAAAGTAAATTTACCGTCGCTGGTTGTCTTTCCAACTTCTACTTCTAAAACACTAGATAATCTCTCTAAAATATCTTGCGATCCTTTTACATAACATGCAGTACCAAGACATACCTTAATTATATGTTCCCCCTTAGGTTCTAAAGTAAATTGCGAGTAAAAGGTTGATACTCCATAAATTTCGGACATAGGTATATTAATTTCTTCCGCTACTATTCTTAATGCTTCTTCTGGCAGATATCCAAATAATTTTTGTACTTCATGAAGTACTGGAATTAAAGCGCCTTTCATAACTTTAAATTCTTTAGCGATGTCTCTTACTTTTTCGTATCTAATGTCATTTTCCCCACATTCTGAGCAACATTTTTCTTCAGTCAATAAAATCATCTCCTAACCTAAGATTTATTAAATATTTTCATTTTTCATTATATGGATTTAATGTTAATTTATAACAATTTATAAATCAATCATACAATACTTTATTATTGATGTAAACGCATAATTACTGAATATTAACAATATTCGGTATACAATATGAACTAAACTTTTTGCATAATAAAAACACCTCAGAAATGCTTTCTGAGGTGTTTAAACTTTTACCTTAATTAAATTTACTAATTTTCTTCTTTAATAACAACATCTTTCTTTAATATTGAAACCATAACCCCAGTTACTATTGTACCAGCAACTATTGCTACTATATATCCGCCTAAATTAGTAACTGCATGAGGGATAAATAAGAGAAATATACCACCATGAGGAGCTACTATTGCTGATTTAAATATCATAGATAACGCCCCGGTAACTGCAGCACCTGTCATTGTTGAAGGTATTATTCTAAGTGGATCTGCTACAGCAAATGGTATAGCACCCTCAGTTATAAATGCAGCACCTAATGCCCAAGCAGATTTTCCTGCTTCTCTTTCTTCTGCTGTAAATTTCTTTTTTGCTATAACTGTTGCAAGCGCAATTCCTAGTGGAGGAGTCATTCCTGCCGCCATTACCGCAGCCATTATAGCTGACGTAGGAGCCAATGCCAAAGTTGACACTCCAAAAGTATATGCTGCTTTATTAAATGGTCCACCCATATCAAAAGCCATCATTAAACCAAGAATAATTCCGAGAAAGCCTGCGTTTGCTCCACTTAAATTAGTTAAGTATTTTGACATTACCACAGTTAAAGCACTTACTGGTTTTCCAATAACATATATCATTACAAGCCCTACTACTAATGTCGATAAAACAGGTAATATTATAACTGGCATTAAACCTTGTAATGATTTTGGTAACTTTATTATTTTCTTTAAGAAAACTACAGTATAACCAGCTATGAAACCTGCTGCCATTGCACCTAGAAATGCAGCACCTACCGTTGCCGCAAGCATACCACCAACCATACCCGGTACAAGACCCGGTCTATCTGCTATAGAGAATGCTATAAACCCTGCAAGTACTGGATACATAAGTGCCATGGCATTACCGCCACCAATTGTCTTTAAGGCTTCGGCTATAGATCCTGGTACTTTAAATGCATATATTCCAAAAGCAAAAGAAAGTGCAATTAAAATACCACCAGCTGCTACAAAAGGAATCATATAAGAAACCCCAGTCATAAGGTGCTTATAAACACCCTTTCTCTCAACCTTTTCTTCTTTTATTTCACTAATATTTTTCGCAGTATTTTTATCTTCTATTTTCATATCTATTGCCTTTTGAATAAGTCCTTTTGCATCTTTAATTGCATCTTTTACACCAACTTCAAGTATAGTCTTTCCTACAAAACGTTCCTTTGAAACGTTAGTATCTGCTGCAATTATTACAACTCTTGCTTCTCTTATTTCTGATTCTGTCAATTTGTTTTCCGCTCCTACAGACCCTTGAGTTTCTACTTTAATCTCAATACCCATTTCTTCTCCAGCCATAGAAAGTGCCTCAGCTGCCATATAGGTATGTGCAATTCCTGTTGGACATGAAGTTATAGCTACAAATTTCATAATTTTCCCCCTATTTAGTTTATTTTATAAATGTTTTTTATATTATTGTGAAAAATTTTTTATTTAATATAATTTGTCTATTGCTCCAATAAGGTAATTATTTCTTCTGTGCTTGTAGCGCTCATTAAGCTAGCTCTTAATTCTTTATGCATAAGTTTTCTAGAAATTTGACTTAGTATTTTTAAATGTTCATCACTTGATTTTTCTGGTACAGCTATTAAAAAGAATATATGAGCTGGCTCATCATCCATAGATTGGTAATCAATTCCACTAGTGCTTCGTCCGAATACTAATGCTGCTTCTTTAACTCCACTGCTTTTTCCGTGAGGAATTGCTATTCCCATACCTATTCCTGTTGAAAATTCTTTTTCTCTATCAGTTACCGCTTGTATATATTTTTCTTTATCTAGTAGCTTACCATCTTCATCTAACAAATTTGCCATCTCTTTTATTACATCCTCTTTCGTTTTACTAGTTAGTTCAAGTTTAATTAAATTAACATTTAATAATTCAGTTATATTCATTAATAATCATCCTTTCTTATAAGTATTTTATAGTTACTTGTTTTTTTAGCATTTCTATGTCAACTAGTCTTCCTGTTTGAGTTCCTTCAGTCATTACATTAGCTGCACTTGTAGCACACGCTAGTTTCATAGTTTCTTCAAAACTATAATTATTTTCAATTGCTACGGCCATCGCTGCAACCATTGAATCTCCAGCCCCTACAGTACTTTTAACTTCTACCTTTATTCCTGCAACCTTAGCAACCTTATCACCACTTATGAATATGGATCCTTCAGACCCCTCTGAGATTACAACATACTTTACTCCATACTCTAATATTTTTTTAGCAGTTTCAATTACTTCTTCTTCGTTATTAATTTTTTTACCAAAAGCTTTTTCAAGTTCTTCGACATTGGGTTTTACCATATAGGGACCAGCTTTCATTCCCTGCATTAGCATTTCACCATCTGCATCTAATATAACCTTGCCACCCTTGTTTTTTACATCCTTAATTATTTCACCATATATATCACAACTAACTCCAATTGGCACACTGCCTGATAAAACTACTAATGAATCCGACCTGCAATATTCCATAATTTTTTCTTTCATATTAGCAACATCTTGCACCATTAAACTAGGACCTTTTTCATTTACATCTGTGTGTGTATTATTAACCTTATCAATAATTTTTATATTAGTTCTAGTTTCGCCTTTTAATTTTAAGAAATCATTTTTAATATTTGAATCATCTAAATAATTTTTTATTTGAGTTCCACTGCTACCACCTAAAAAACCTAAAGCTAAGCTTTTATGTCTTAGTTCCTTAATAACTTTAGATACATTAATACCTTTGCCTCCAGCATCAACTCTTGTAGACACAATTCTATTGACGTTTCCAATTTTAAAATCATCTATTTCAATGGTTTTGTCTAAAGCTGGGTTTAAAGTCACTGTTATTATCATTTTTTCACCACCATTTTATTTTGTTGTAATAATTTTCAAATCATTTTCTTCAAACTTTTCAAACAATTGATCATCTAATTGATTATCTGTAATTATTATGTCAACACTATCTAAGTCAACGATTTTAGAAAAAGAAACTTTTCCAAATTTAGTATGGTCGCATACTACTATAGTTTGCTTAGCAATTTTTATCATTTGTCGTTTTGTGTTAGCTTCAATAATATTTGGAGTAGTTAACCCATTAATAATACATAGACCATTAGTTCCAATAAAAGCTTTATCTACCCTAAAATTTTTAAGTGTATCATCTGCTACTGGTCCAACCATTGCCCTTGTTTCCCACCTTAATGAACCTCCAGTAATAACTACCTCAACATCTCGTTTTTTGGCAAGTTCGTATGCTACATCCACTGAATTTGTCAAAACTGTTATGTTTTTAGCTGTTATATATTTAGCGATACAAAGAGTAGTAGTCCCTGCATCTATTATTATTGTATCTCCATCTACTATTATTGATGCTGCAAGCTTTCCAACAGATTCTTTCTCATCATGAAGTTTGTCTATTTTTTCTGAAAAAGTAGGTTCAAATTTAGTATTGCTATTTAGTATTGCCCCACCATGTACTCTTCTAATCAGTTCATCTTCTTCCAATTCTTGAAGATCTCGCCTTATTGTTACCTCTGATACTTCATATTGCTGCGATAAATCGCAAACTTTTACTTTGCCAAACTTATTTAAACTATTTAATATTTTTGATTTTCTTTCTTCTGGAAACATATTTTTCATACTTCCTTTTATAGTATTTTAAATGCCAATGTTCGTTTGTATTTGGTTTTTTTGTTTCACTTTCTTTCACTTATGTTCATTTTAATATAAAGTGATAACGTTGTCAACATATAAATGCTATTTTTTATAATTTAAATCACATGAAAATAAATACAATTATTATACGTATATCCTCAAAAAACAAATAAAACGAAACCATTTGGCCTCGCTCTTATTCCATGAACATATATAATTTCTAACCTATTATTCTTTTTCTAATTCTTCCTTTAAAATTTCTGCAATCATTGGAATACATCTACTGCCCCTACATCCACCTGTTCCTGCTCCAGTTACCTTTTGAACTTCTTCTACAGTTCTTGCTCCATTATGTATAGCTTTTTTTATTGTAGATTTAGGCACTGCTTTACATAAACATATTTTTGTAAGTTTATCTAAAATTTTATTGCTTATTTTCTTCTCCATAATTTTTCTCCTTTTATACTATCTTTTATCTTTGAAAAAATCAGTTAACAAATTGCCACACTCTTCATTGTATAACCAACTTATTTCTGTCCAGTGATTTAGTGCCTCATTTTGAATAATATTAATAACTGAACCACAAGCGCCAATGCTTGGATCGAAAGCGCCTATATATAATCTTCTTATCCTAGACTGAAGTATTGCCCCTGCACACATAGGGCAAGGTTCAAGGGTTACATACATATCACATCCAGTTAATCTCCAACTGCCTATTACTTCGCAAGCTTTTTTTATAGCTAAAATTTCCGAATGAGCAGTAGCATCTTGCAAGGTCTCTCTTAAGTTAAAAGCCCTAGCAATTATTTTATTGTCCTTTACTATAACCGCTCCTACAGGTACTTCATTTAATAATAATGATTTTTTAGCTTCCTTTAATGCTTCATCAATAAACTGTTTTTTCATGTAAACCCCTTTGTTATATATATAATTCGGTTTTATATTTTTTATTGTTTACATTATACTTCTTAACTATTAGACTATCAATATATTTCCTGGTAAATAAAAAAATTAGTAAAGTATTACTTTACTAATTTGTGGTGCACACAAGAGGAGTCGAACCTCCGGCCTTCCCCTTAGGAGGGGGACGCTCTATCCAACTGAGCTATGGGTGCAAATTAATTTCTACTTAAACATAATATTACACTTTTATAAGTATGTCAACCTATAGATAATTTGATTCATAAATTTCAAAAATAATAATCATATATCTTGCTATTTATTTGTTATTAGAATTTAATTTCATGAAATAGTATATAATGTATTTATATATACTATTTCATTGGAGGTGTTTTAATTGAATAACAACATAAAGAATTTTTTTCTAGCTGGACTTGGATCTGCCACATATACCTTTGAAAAAGCTACAACTTTAATAGAAGATTTTGTGCAAAAGGGTAAACTAACCTTTGAAGAGGGTAAATATTTATCTGAAGAACTAAAAAGAACTGTAAAAGAAAAAAAAGAAGATGGTGCCTGTTTAACAAATGAGAATACCACTTTTACCAAAAATCAGAACCCTTTAACAAAACAAGATATGATTATGCTTCTTAATGAGATGAACTTTGCAACTAAAGAAGATATTGAGAATATAAACAAAAGATTATTAAATTTAGAGATAACTAAATCATAAATTCACAAATTGGAGTAAAACAAAAGCCCTACTACTCTTTCTAAGGCTTTTGTTTTTAAGTGAGGTAAAAATGAAAATAAATTCAGTCAATAGATTTAGAGAAATTGTTAAGGTCCTTGGCTCTTATGGCTTTGGATATTTTGTAGACTTTAAATTTAACAAACAAAATAAACGCCCTGAAAATTTAAGGAAAGCGTTTGAAGATCTTGGCCCCACTTTTATAAAAATTGGACAAATACTTAGTACTAGGCCAGATCTTTTGCCTTCACCTTATATAATAGAACTTTCAAAACTCCAAGATAATGTGCTTCCAGTAAATATAGAAACCATAAAAAAGATATTCTTTGATGAATTTTCAATATCAATAAATGAATGCTTTAAAACATTTTATGAAAAACCCTTGGCATCTGCCTCCATTTCCCAAGTACATAGAGCTGTATTAAAGGACGGTCGCGAGGTTGTTGTAAAAGTTCAAAGACCAGATATTGCAGAAAAGATGAAGCTTGATATTTCAATACTCTTAAGGCTAGTAAAATTTACAAAATCAAGGTTTGCTGATGCACTAATTGACCCTGAAGAAGCTCTGCGTGAAATACTCTTAATCACTGAACTTGAACTTGATTTTCACAATGAAGTTAAAAATATAAATAACTTTAAAAATTTCAACAAGGATGTTGCATTTATATATATACCATACGTTGTTCAAGATTTGTCTAGTACTAAGGTAATTACTATGGAAAAAATTAATGGCTTTAAAGTAGATGATAAGAAAAAGCTTCTAACTTTTCATTATGATATTAATGATTTAGGTAAGAAGTTAGCTTTGTCTTACTTAAAACAAGTTCTACAAGACGGTTTCTTTCATGGCGATCCACATCCTGGGAATATATTTATATGTGAAGGTAAAATTTGTTTTATTGATTTTGGAATAATGGGAAGCCTTTCAAATTCGTTAAAATTAACATTAAACGATATGATATCTGCGGTTGCTCTTAATGATATAAATAAAATGATTTCATCCCTTTTATCTATAGGAATAAAAAAGGGTTATGTAAATAGAAATAAATTATATGAAGATTTAGATTATCTCCTTTTAAATTACCTTTCAGTTTCTTTAAATAATATTCAAATTTCTGTTATGCTTTCTGAGATTTTTGATATAGCAAAACAAAACAATATCCGTTTACCTCGTGATTTTACGCTTCTAATTAGAGCTCTTGTAATTTTGGAAGGAGTGATCGCGAGTATAGCCCCTGATATAAAAATAATAGATGTTGCAGTTCCTTACGTAAAAGCTAACAATAAATCTTCCCTGATAGGAAATTTAGATTTTGATACTTTGCTTATTCGTTCATATTCATTCGTCAAAGACTCATTTAAGGTTCCTTCAAAGATTATAGAGTTATCTGATAGTTTAATTAGTGGAAGAATTAAATTACAGTTAGAGCATAAAAATTTAAGCAGTCCCATAGGTGAATTAAGCAAAGGTATAAACAGATTAGTTTTTGGTCTTATTATTTCTTCTATGATTATAGGCTCTTCTACAATTTTAAACTCTAACATAGGCCCTAAAATATACAATATATCAATTATTGGTATAACTGGTTTTTTAACTGCAGCATTTATGGGATTTTGGTTACTAATTTCTATAATAAAATCCGGAAAATTATAAATTAGAATATAAACTATAAAAATGAGGTAAATTTATGATTAAATATTACAATAGAAAACAAAACATATATGAAATTGAAAAAGTAGCTGGTGAAAAGTATTTGAACTGGTCTTATTCATCTCCTGCAGGAATTGGACTAGTTGAATTATTACTTAAGAAAAAGCTCTTTTCTAAATTATATGGTTATTATTGCGACACAAAAATGAGTTCTAGAAAAGTTAAAGATTTTATCAAGACTTATGATATTGATATGTCTATTTATTCTAAGACTTATGATAAGTACTTATCTTTTAATGAATTTTTTATAAGAACATTAAATCCAAATGGGCGTCTAATTGATGAAAATAATAATATTTTAATCTCACCCTGTGATGGCAAAATTTCTGCATACAAAAATATTAATTTATTTGATTTAGTTCAAATAAAAGGCTTTACATATTCACTTAAAGAACTACTACAAGATAATGAAGTGTACAATTTATATAATGGTGGTACCTGCTTAATTTTTAGATTATGCCCAACTGATTATCATAGATTTCATTTTATAGATGATGGGGTATGCAGTAATACAACTAAAATCAAAGGTCATTATTATTCTGTAAACCCTATAGCCTTAAAAAGTATAAACAAATTATTTTGCCAAAATAAAAGAGAATGGAGTATATTTCACTCAGATAATTTTGGTGATGTTATTTATATGGAAGTTGGGGCTACTTGCGTTGGTTCAATTATTCAAAGTTATAGCCCAAATTCTAAAATTAAAAAAGGAACTGAAAAGGGATACTTTAAATTTGGTGGCTCTACAGTAATCCTATTCTTTAAAAAAGATACTATTAAAATTGATGAGGATTTACTGCATCAGACACAACTCGGCTTTGAAACTTCTGTATTTATGGGAGAAAAAATAGGACTGAAATAACCTTTCAGTCCTATTTTTTATTATGTAAATTATATTTTAATATAAGCCCATAAAACTATTGTTTTATAACAACAATAGTTCTATTATTGTATATGGAATATATTCAATATAAAAATAATAGAGGAGCAGAGGCAATGGATTTAGATGTCACTTTACTAACAAAAGAAAAAAAGGAAAAAAGATTAAAGTTAGCATTTGTTATAGCAGGAGTAATTGCACTTATAATGGTAATACAAGGATTTATTATGTATTCTACTGTATCAAAATACAAATCAAAAATTTATCCACAAGTTTGGGTAGAAGATGTATATTTAGGTGGAATGACAAAGAAAGAAGCAAAACAGGCTATTATTCAAAAACATAATGATATTATTAATAAAAATGCTATAATAATAAAACTAAATGAAAAAAAATATACTATTGATTTAACTAAACTTAATATGTCTTCTAATTATAGTGCCATCATTGATAAAGCTTATAGTATTGGCAGAGAAGGCAATATATTTCAAAATTATTTTGATATAACTTCCCCAGACGATAGAAAATTTCAGCTTAATTATACCTACAATTCCGGTGTTATAGATACATTTCTTAATGGTATGTTTAAAGCTAATGATATAAAAGCAACGGACGCAGCTATTATTAAAAATAATTCAGGCGAATTAATTGTAACTAAAGAAAAAGATGGTCGTAGCGTTGATACTATTAGTTTGAAACTGGATATAAAAAATAAAATTAATGATATTGAACTAGGCAATGATTTAGTAATTCAGACTAATTTAAAGAAAGTTGAACCTAGGATTAAAGAAAAAGATTTATTAGGTGTAAATACTAGAATATCTAGTGTTACAACTAACTTTGGTAGCTCAAGTGAAAACCGCTGCGAAAATATTAAAATAGCTTCCGGCGCTATAAATGGAAAGATACTTATGCCAGGTGATATTTTCAGTTTTAATGATGTAGTAGGTGAAAGATCTGCTGAAAGAGGATATAAAGTTTCAAAAGGAATTGTAAATGATAAAGTAGTAGATGATATAGGCGGTGGTGTGTGCCAAGTTTCAACAACACTTTATAATGCAATACTTAGAACTAGTATGCCTTCTGTAGAAAGATACCACCATACATTACCTTGTAGCTATATAGGCACAGGCCTAGACGCAACCGTTTCTTATGGCCTTCTCGATTACAGGTTTAAAAATACGTATTCTTATCCTATATATATAGAATCTATAGTACAAAACAAAAATATAACATTTAATGTCTACTCAAATTCAATTCTTAGCAATAAAACATATGACATTATTAATCAAGTTATAGGAAACAATGTACAAGTATCTAGGGTTACTTATAAAAATAGTAAACTATTCTCAAAAAATTTACTCTATACTGATAAAGTTACTTAGAAAGTAAGTACCTCCAATCATTGAGGTACTTGCTTTTTTATGGACATATAATTGATTAATTTACCATTCGACATTGTTGTTTTATTACAATATAATGGATTTAGGTTCTATATGATTCTTATACTATCGCTATATTATCCAATGGTTTGTTTAATATATATAATTTATTTATTTAAGGAGATGTTACTATGTCATCTGTATTTTATTTTATATTCTGGTTTTTAGGTATGTTAATTGGCTCTATAGGATTAATTCAAATAGTTGTTGTATTCAAATTTACTCTTCCATTTACTGAAAAGATGAGTAAATTGGGTTTACTTAAAGATCAAAGCACTATTATTAAAAGAGCTATGATGACTTTAGTTTTCTGGAGTGTAATCATATTGGTATCAGTAACCTCAATTTGTTTATTCGCAGCTCGTAGCTCTTTAATCGCATTTATGATTGGAGTTGGATTAAGCTTATTATTTGGTCATAACAGAACTGGTGAAAACGAGTCAAATATCCAAGACTACATGACATCCAATCAAAGGTTTATAAATTTAAATGAATTAAAAAATGTTGATGAACAAATTCACAAATATGAATCAGAAGTATTATAATATCATTTCCAAATAATAACTAATTATTATACTGACCTAACTCTTATTTTTCATATGTTGTTATAAATTTAGTAACATATGATATTTTAGTGCATAGAATATACTACAATCGTATTATTACATAACATGTTGTAATAATAAAGTATCTTCATAATTACAATATGTTATTAAATAATCTACTAAAAGGAGTTATGATTATATGTATAGTAATATGTGTAGTAAACCATATAATAAACCTGAGTTAGTTAAAAAAGAAGAACCAGTTAAGCATTGCCTAGAACCAGTAAAAATGCTTCAAGTTCCTGTAATTAAAGGATTTGGAGAAAAAGAGGAATTAGTAGTAAGCAGACTGATAATAGCACCACCAAACCCTCCTATTTTTCGTATTGTAGCTATTGATAAAGAAGTTACAATCACAGATTTTAAACTAGCATCAGTTTGTGACAATAGAGATGGTGAAACATGGAAATCAAAAGTAATAATAGATGGCTTTATTGATAAAAATATACTCTACAAGACAATATCAGAGTTTACACCAGAAGCTGTAGGCGGACCTGTATTCCAGTTTACAACAAGAATAAATTTTGCAACTTTTGTTGAAGTAATATCGAAAGAACCAATCTATTTAACTGACCATGTTGAAATATTAAGTGCCTTTGTAGAAGGCGAAAAAGAAGAGTTATTAGATCCAAATCATGTTGCAGTAGGTGCACCAGATTTTGCAGTAACCTTTAATTCAATTCTAGAAAAAATGATTGTAAAAATCACTCTTAAAATTACAAGGACAGAACATGTTTCTGTAAAATAACATTCTTAAATTAATCTTAAAATTTGTTTTAAGATATAGGGTAAATTAAAAGCAGGGATAGCAATATTCCTGCTTTCTTCTCGTATTCTATAGTAATCTTAATATTTTATCGGCTTTCCCACATACATCATTTGAGAAAAGCAAATTTGATGTAATCTTTTGAACCGTTTCTCCACTATCAACAAGCATTATCACTTACTTTATTCTATAAGCCAACCATCTAGAAAATCTTCCTACATTTTTAAAAGAAACTATATAACACAATAACTCAGTTAGTTTTCCAAACTTCCTATAAAATAGATTAAATGTTAAATATGGAATCCATTGCTTTTTAGATTTCGGTAGCCTTTTCATTATATTTTTAAACGTGTACACTTCTTTATATATCCATAGATATCCCTTATATAATTCTTCTGCCGTCATGTTCTTGGGTTTATATACAACATGAGCAGTATTATAATTAGATAAATTAAAATCTACTATCCTATTTTCCGCGAGTAATACTGAATATAACTTTGTGCCGGGATATGGTGTAAGGATATGGGAAGTTACCGTTTCTATTTTACTTTTAACTATCCACTGTAATGTACTCTTAAATATAGAGGCATCATCTTCGTCTAATCCAAAAACTAAACTTGCATTTATCATTATTCCCCTTTTATGAATTTCATACACAAGCTTCTCATATCTATTAACACTATTTTGCACTTTATGAACACTTTCTAATGACTTACTATTTATACTTTCAAACCCTATAAAAAGGCTTTGACAACCAGCCTCCTTCATTTCATCTAATAATTCAGGCATATCCACTATATTAGAAGTAACCGCCGCATTCCACTTTAACTTAAGAGGTTTTATTTCCTTTAATAATTTTTTTGTCCATTTGGGATTCCCAATAAAATTATCATCGATAAACATTATGTGTCTT
Organism: Clostridium sp.; assembly: GCF_036569345.1. Lineage (GTDB taxonomy): Bacteria > Bacillota > Clostridia > Clostridiales > Clostridiaceae > Clostridium_AD. Next base: position 12,810 of record NZ_DATCQT010000179.1, on the reverse strand, counting down.
GTTTTTAATGTATTTATATCTTTAATTACATCATCTATAGGTCTATTAATATAAGTTTTAAGTACATTTTTGCAACTATTATAACAGAAATCACATTGAAAAGGACAACCCCTACTTGTACTAATTATATTCGTATATAAATATTTTTTATTATCAATCATGTTATATGCAGGTGACACTACTTCATCCCCAGAAATATTCTCCATATCATAATAAATCTTCTTAAGTGTATTATTTTCTTTATCCTTAAGGATTTTTCCCCAAATCCTCTCAGCCATTCCCACACTTATAACATCAAAACTAGAAGTCGCGCTCTCCGGATCTGCTGTTATATGTATACCTCCTGCAATTACAGTTACACCACGTTTTTGGAATTCCTTTGATATTTCTACTGCTCTATTCATAACATCTACAGTAACAGTTATAACTACCAAATCTACGGGTTCATTAAAATCTATCTTCTCAACATTTTCATTCTCAATAATAACTTCATGTTCTTTCGGCGTAAGATTCGCTATTGTTAATAATGCTAATGAAGGAGACATTCTGGTTTTCAATTTTGTATCCATAGGTCTTGGTAGCATTACAGGTTGAATTAATTTAATCTTCATATATTACCTCCAGACAAAACCTGTCCACTAGTTTAATAAAATTATTTTCTGTTATTGTCATCTTAATAAGAAAAATCCCTACTTTATTATCCTTAAGTATCCTCGTCACTTTTGTATTCTAAAATATCTCCAGGCTGACATTCTAAAGCCTTACAAATCGCCTCTAAAGTTGATAATCTAATCGCTTTTGCCTTTCCATTTTTCAATATAGAAATATTAGCCATTGTTATTCCAACTCTTTCAGAAAGTTCTGTGACACTCATTTTCCTTTTAGCTAGCATCACATCAATATTGATTATAATTGCCATGTTATTCACCTCTCCTTAGACCGTTAAATCATTATCTGATTTTATATCAATAGCATCTTGTAAAAGCCTTTGAAGAACAGCAGCAAAGACTGCAATCACACAAGAGGCAAAAATAATGATGAGTGGAATTCCTACAAGACCTGGTGCGTCGTCTGCATCCGCTATGGGAAATAAGAATGGTGCGAGTACCACATATATAATACTGATTGTGATTGCACAGTATTTTATATACTTTAAAGCATTTACAGATAATTCCGAGAAAGCTTTGTTCTTGTCAATATAGCTTAAAAGTTTTAAAGCCTGATACAGAGCAAAGAATAACGATATCGCCGTTGCATACACACCGATTAAAATGGGATAGTGCAAATAATTTGCAAATCCAGGCAACCAAAATATACACAGAGCAAGAACCGTAATTCCAATAAGAATAACAGCTAACTTTAATAAAATTGTTGAACAACGTTTCATAAAAAGCACCTCACTTATTTATAATTAATTTAATTTTAACACATATTTTATTGTTTTTCAATAAATAATTATCATTTTTTATTATGTTTTTATTGTATATAAATATAATTTTAATTTTAGACAAAAATAAAAAACATTCCTCAATCCACAGAAATAGCTCTATAACTTTAAACTATTCAACTTAAAACTTGTAAGGTATACTCAATATTAGCAAAAAAATAACAAGTACCCCAAACTATTGAGGTACTTGCATTTGTTATGGTGCGTCGGACAGGAGTCGAACCTGCGACCAACTGGTTCGTAGCCAGCTACTCTATCCAACTGAGCTACCAACGCATAAACATCATTACTATACTAGCATATTATGTACTAATAGTAAAGATTAATTTCGATATTTTATTTGTAAAATAAAGAAACATCTAACTATTGTTAGATGTTCTTGGTGGAGAAAGAGGGATTTGAACCCTCGCACCAGTTTCCCAGTCTATACCCTTAGCAGGGGCACCTCTTTAGCCACTTGAGTATTTCTCCATAGCTAATTTTTATGTCTTTATAAAAAAAAATGGTGGAGGAAGTGGGATTCGAACCCACGGTACGCTTTCACGTACGTCGGTTTTCAAGACCGGTGCCTTAAACCAACTCGACCATCCCTCCACATTGTAGCAACATGCATTATTATATCAGCATAGTTATTTACTGTCAACGTATTTACATATTTATTTATAAAATATATCTTTTAACTTACATTTTTATAATAAATAAACAACTTAATATTAAATCTTCAAGTTGTTTATTTATATTTATTAAGTTACTTTCCCATTATGTAAAACATTTATTTTGAAATTACTGTATTTGCTCCCATATAAGGCAATAAAACCTTAGGAATAGTAACTGATCCATCTTCATTTTGATAATTTTCAAGAACTGCAGCTAAAGCTCTTCCCACTGCTACTCCTGATCCATTTAATGTATGAATATATTTAGCTTTATCCTTTTTATCATCTTTGTACCTAATATTAGCACGTCTTGCTTGGAAGTCTTCAAAATTACTACAACTTGATATTTCAACATATTTGTTATAACTTGGCATCCAAACCTCAATGTCATATTTAAATGATGCTGTAAAGCCTAAATCACCTTTGCATATCTTTACTATTCTATATGGCAGCATAAGCCCTTGTAATACTGACTCTGCATCTACAAGTAATTTTTCTAGTTCTGCATATGAATCCTCAGGTTTTGTGAATTTAAGAAGTTCCACTTTATTAAATTGATGCTGCCTTATAAGACCTCTGGTATCCCTTCCCGCTGAACCTGCTTCTTGTCTAAAACAAGCACTATAAGCAACATGTTTTATAGGCAAATCTTTCCCGTTTAATATTTCATCTCTATAGATGTTTGTAACCGGCACTTCAGCTGTAGGTATCAAGAAATAGTCTGTATTAGCCACTTTAAAAGCATCTTCTTCAAATTTAGGTAATTGACCAGTGCCAATCATACTTTGTCTATTAACCATATATGGAGGCAATATTTCTGTATATCCATTTGTGTCAACATGAAGATCTAAAAAATAAGTTATTAGTGCTCTTTCAAGTCTTGCTCCTAGTCCCTTATAAACTGTAAACCTTGAGCCTGTAATTTTTCCACCTCTTTCAAAATCTAAAATATCATTGTTTACACCTATATCCCAATGAGCTTTAGCTTCAAAATTGAACTTTGTAGGTTCTCCCCATTTTTTCACTTCTACATTGTCTTCATCTGTATCTCCCAGTGGTACATTTACATTCGGAATACTTGGAATACTTAACATAATATCTTTAATTTTTTCATCCAACTGTGATACCTCAATGTCAAAATTTTTAATTTCATCTGATAGTTTTTTCATCTCAGCCATTATTTCTTGTACATCTTCCCCACTTTTCTTAAGCTTTGGTACAAGTGCAGATTCTGTATTTCTTTTATTTTTTAATTCTTCAACCTCAACTAATATATCTCTTCTTTTTTTATCAAGAGTCACAACCTCATCAATTACTGATACCTGAAAGCTTTCACCTCTATTTTCCAATAACTTTTTTATTTCTTCTGGATTATTTCTTATTCTTTTTATATCTAACATAATTATTCCTCCTTAAATATATTATTAATATTTAATCTTACTCTTATGTAAAATTATATTTCTATATCGTTTCTTTTAATATTTTTTGTGCAAATAATATCAACCCCAGTATTAAGTATGTTCTTACATACCACATCACCTATTTTTATAGGTGGACCTACGTGAATTCTACTTAATGCTTTAGAGCATTCAACCCATAAACTTGTTTTAATAGGTTTAGTACTTTTTACGGGAACTACATTCCACAAAGTAGATCCCTTTATCCTAACTAAAGTTGTTAATATTGCTTTTTTTTCATTAAAATTGTTATCCGTTTCTTCCATCAAATAAACTCATCTCCTACATACTATCAAATTCTTTTATTCTATATAGTACAATATTAGAATTTTTTGAGTCCTTAACTATCTCAGTCATTTTTTTATTGGTTTCTCTTGCTAAAATAGAAACAATTTTATTTAAACAATGTGCTCCTTGGCAATTTCCAAATGCAGCACCTGTTCTCCTTTTAACTCCTTCTACAGTTCTTGCACCTAAAGGTCTCCGTATAGCATCTACTATTTCCCCTTCAGTAACCTTTTGACATCCACATATTATTTTACCATATTTTTTATCTAACTTAATAATTCTTTTTCTTTCTTCATCACATAATTCTCTAAACTTATAATATTCTCTTCTCTTATCGTTAAAATCTTTTTTTAGCTTACATTTCATCTTGCTAACTACACTCTCACAAACTATATTTGCTATAGCAGGCGTCATTGTAACTATGCCATAATGTTTCCCTTTAATTTGAATAAGTCCATTATCTATACCGCTATCATCAATTACCAGTGGTTCTTCAAAAAAAGGCCAATCTAAAAACATTTTGACATCCATATCATTTACACTACTTGTTATTTTAGACACTCTATTAACTACTTCATTATAATTAATATTTTCTCTTGTACTTATGGCAGCTACAGTATCTCCTTCCATTGTTGGAAGTGTGTAAATTCTTTCCCCTTTTGAATTAATCATAAATAATGCATGAGAAAATCTTGACTTTTTATTGCTATCTAGGAGTATGTATTTTAATATTCCTTCATTATCGCATGCATTAATTTTTTTATTATTTGAATCAAGTTTTTTGTCATTTAATACACTGTAATTTTCTGAAGGAGTTGTGTTTATTACAATTTTGCAAGTAAATTTGTTTTTATTAGTAATAACACTAAAACCTTTTGGTATCTGTTTAATGTCTGTTACCTCTTCCTCTAATTTAAATTTTACACCGTTATCAAAAGCTACTTCTCCATAAGATAATGCCAAATCAAATGGACAAACTACACCAGTGTTTTTAGAATATAGTGCTTTTTTTATATCAACATTTAAATTTGGTTCCATTTCATATATGTAATCTGGTTGTAACATTAATACATCTTTTGTTCCACGCTCTATTGCTCTGTTATAAATATTTTCAATTATTCTAACTTCTTCATCAGTTTGAGCAATTATTAAAGAGCCACATCTTTTAAAAGGAACATTAAATTTAGCACTTACTTTATCCATCATTTTATTTCCCATGCGTTCAAGCTTTGCAGTTAAAGTATCTTCACTTTCAACACCGTCATATACCATAGCAGTATTTATTACTGCAACATCATCAGCTATATCATAATCTTTTTCAATAACAGCTATATTAAGATTATATTTTGAAATTTCATATGCCACTGCACATCCAATTATTCCCCCGCCCAAAATAAGTACATCATAGTCCATTATAACCCTCCAGCCTAAAACAAAACTATTGTTTCACATTATTATTATATCCTTTTTTTTAACAAGTGACGCAATATGTTCAATTTATTTAAAAAAATCACTAAAAAAGGAAGAACAGTCTTCCATTCTTCCTTTTGTTAGCGCTCTAATCATAATTTTAACTACTCTCTTACTTTTATTACTTTCTATCATAACTAAAAAACATTTGCTTTAAACTTTCTTTATTTATAGGTTTATTTAAAACGAAATCTACGTTATTCATTTCTTGTCCTTCAAAAGAGCCTACCCACCCTGTCATAAGGCAAAAATATGTGTTTTTATTTATTTCTTTAACTTTCCCAGCAACTTGAAATCCGTTAATACTCGGCATAGTAAAATCACATACAATTATATCATATTTTCTCCTTTTTAACTCTGAATCCAAATTGTCGCATCCACATGTCCTTATTTTACATTTTGTAATTGACTTTATCATACTAGAAACAACATTTCTTATTTGCTCCTCATCATCAATAACAAGAACATTTCCTTCAAAATCAATATCAAGACTTACTATCTCATCTCTATACTTAATTGTTTTCTCACATAATGGCAATTTAACAATAAAAGAAGTTCCCATATTTTCTTCACTTTCAATTTCCATACTTCCTTTATGTGAAAGTATTATACTATATGAAATACTTAAACCAAGTCCTGACCCGTTGTTACCTTTTGTTGTAAAAAATGGCTCAAATACTCTCTTTTGGATTTCTTTTCTCATCCCAATTCCATTATCTCTTATTTCTATAATAACACTACTTGCTTGATTCTTTGTACTAATGTCTATTGTACCACCTACAGGCATAGCTTCTATTGCATTTCCGATTATGTTTATAAATACCTCTCTTATCTCTGTTATGTTTCCTACCACAACCCCATTAGATTTTAATTCTCTAATTATATTTATTTTTATACCTTTAAAAATGCTTTCTGTTAACCACTTACTTTTGGTTAACTCTATTGCATCTGATATTACACTATCTATTTTAAAAATTTCAGGTTCACCATGTTTATATTCTTTAGTTAATCTTTTTACCTTATTTGTAATATTAATTCCATCATAAGCACAAATTTCAATAACATTAAGTAATTTTAAGCTTTCTTTTTCCTTAGTTCTATCCTGTAAAAGTTGAACAAACCCTACAATTGGTGTAAGTATATTATTAATGTCATGGGTTATACCCGCAGCCATTTCACCCATTGCTTTCAGTTTTTCATTTTGTATTAGTCTATTTTGCATTATTCCGTTTTGATATTTTAATAAAGAGTTAGACTGAAGCATCCATATTGCTTTTTCTATTTCATTTTTATTTGTAAATACCATTTCTTTATTCCTATCTATAATGATTAATGTTTGAAATAAATCGCTAAGGCCTCTTAATCCATTGAATTTATATACATTATTATAAATATAAACCATATTAAGAACATTATCTTTTGAGGACCCTACTATCTTTTTAACGCATTTAATTACGGATTCTAATTTAGAATCTCTTTTAATTATATTTTCAAAATCCCACACTACTCTCAACTTTTGTTTACTATCAAGAATAATATCAATAATTCCCTGAAACTCTTTGCAGTCATAATCAAATGAAGTTATATCATAGGTTTTTATTTGAAAATTGTCTGTATTACTCTTTATGGAATCTTCATCGTTATTAAAATTCTTTTCAATATCTTTATAGGCTATATTATCTGTAAAAAAAATGACTTTTTCATTATTGATAATAGCATCTGAAATATATTTTTTTGATATTTTAGGTAAACTATTAATATTTAAATCATCTGTACCAATACATAATGTATTTTTACCACCCCTATACAAATTTTTATTTATATATTTCATAATGTACCCCCATACCCTTCATACTCTAATATTCTCATATATATACCTTTTTCGACATTATATTTCAAATTCCTTTGTTTCATACATCATTTTTCTCAGTTTAAACATTATTAAGTATTCTACCCTTAATTATACTATATAAAATAGGACATATAACAATATATGCCCTAAGATAACATTTTATGATAACATAATGTCATATGAATCATATAAAAAACCGATTAATTTTAGTATGTTTTTACTCATCAAACATTTTTATATGTTATTTACTTTTGTATTTCGTTTAATATATCTCCTAGATGTTTAATAAAAGTCTCATATTCAGTCAGATCACCATTTTTTTGAGCTTCTAAAGCCTTAGTATATAATTCTTTAGCACTTTTTATAATTTGAAGTTCTTTTGTATTTGAATTTGAGCTATTTGCTGGTACTAATGTGTTATTTTTATCTGAATAATCAAATATTTGATCCAGCGCCGACTCTATATTATCAGCCAAAATTATTTTTTCACCATAAGATACTATAACCTTTTTCATTTCCGGTATGCTTTTTTCTCCTTTAGCTCTTAAATACATAGGTACTACATAAAGCAACGAATTTTTAATTGGAATAATTAAAGTTTCTCCGAATTGAACCTGTGAACCTTGTGTATTCCAAAGTGATAATTCTTTTGATATTATGGTATCTTGATTTATTTTTTGTTTAAACAGTACCGGACTGTATACTGTTTCCTTTGATGGTAATTCATATAAAACCATTTTTCCATAATTATCACCATCCATTCTTGCCCCAAATAAAGATACCATATTTTCTCTTCCTTTAGTGTTGAAATATTCAAGTAGAATCATTTCTTCCTTGCTTTCATTTGGTAATTTCATCATTAAGTATGAAGCTTCACTTTTCTCGTTTTTACTCTCAGCTTTCTCTTGATTTGTAGCTATTGACCACACATCATCTCCATTATAAAATACCCCAGAATCTGTTATATGATATTTACCTAATACATTACATTGCACTGTAAATAGGCCTTCTGGATATTTAAAGTGTTCCTTTATCCCACTAGGAATAAACTCTGAACTCTTAAATAACCCTGGAAACATCTTTGAATAGCTATTTACTATAGGATCATTTTTATCAACTATATAAAATTCAGGCTTTCCATCTACTGCATCAATAACAACTTTAACTGAATTCCTAATATAATTCACCCCACCTTGTGGCTGTGAAAACGGATATCTGTTTGTTGTTGCATACGCATCTATGATCCAACATAACCTTCCATTGTTTATTACAATGTATGGATCACTATCATATGTTAAAAATGGAGCAATTTTTTTTGCTCTATCAATTATATTCCTATTAATTAATATCTTACTATTAGACGTAATATCGTCAGATAATAAAAACTTAGTGCTTTTTTTATTTATTGCAAATAGGATTCTATTTACAATATTCATCTTTATGCCTGCTTTACCGTCGTAGTTATTCAATTGGTTCGCTCCACCCTTAGGGTAATCTAACTCTCCGATTTTTGTATTTACAATGCTATAATCATTGGTACTCTCACCAAAATATATTCTAGGATCTTCTAATTTTATACCCGTATTATTCTCTAGTGGTATGTTTTTAATAACGAAATCTGGCTGACCTTCAGTAGTTACAGAGTTCACTTTACTCATAGCAACACCATATCCATGAGTGTAAACTAGATGTTTATTTTGCCAAGTATTTGAATTTCCTTGTAATGAATCTAAATTAATTTCTCTTGGTGTTATAAACACTTGATTATATTTTCCATTGATATTATATCTGTCAATATCTATATCATTAAATCCATAATAATATCTCAAATACTGAAATTGATTGAAAAATTCTAATGCTGGCTTATAAGAATTGATTTTAGTATTATCAATAGTTTCTTTATTTAAATTAATGTCATCTTTAGTCAAATCATTTTTTATTTCAAAAGGAATTTCTTCTGTGTTGTTAATATTAAAAGCTTTTCTGGTATTGTCTATATTGTATTTAATATAAGGTTCTTCTAAAGTTTTTTCGTTTGATTTAACCTGATATTTTTGAACTACATTTGAAGTTATATTTTCCGCAAAAATTAAAATAACAATCACAATTATAGATACAATCATAGGTTTTACTTTATATCTTAATAGACTTACAAAAGTAATCAAAGCTGAAATTAAAGAAACGCCTATTATAATTTGATAAAATCTTAAGGTTACATGTACATCTGTATAACTTGCGCCAAATACTATTCCTCTTGTTGAATATACTAGGTTCCAAGCCTTTATTAAGTATCCAAAAGATACTAATAATAATATTAATGAAGATACGATGGCAAATTGTCTTCCTGCAAATTTAGTTATTCCACTCCTAAAGTTTTTAAACTTAGAAAATTTATCTACTTTATTAACATGAAATATATGATCCTTTGCAGTTAATATAATATATGTTATTACCGTAATTGCAACTATTAACACTAGTAATGTTGTTAATGTTTTATATAATGATTCAATTAATGGAAGTTTAAATATATAAAATGAAATATCTTTTTTAAACAATGGGTCTACACTGTTAAAGCTTGTAGCATTTACATACTGTAATATTTTATACCAATAGTTATTTGCAAAGCTAAAAGATACTAAAAAAGAAATTATAATATTTATTAAAATACTAATTCTACGTTCTAATTTTCCTTTGTTTTTAATCACTTTGTTTCTACTCACTTCAGAAGCTTTTTTCCATCTTACAATGCTATTTTTAAAATTTTTATAATATGTCCATATAGCAATATAACCTACTATGAACACTGGCACCATTAATTTTATAATTGATGTTAATTTAGTAAAATATACAGATAAATAGCCCACTTCCTTAAACCATTGTATATTTATAGCCAAATTAACTATATTACCAAAAAAAGTTAGGACTATTAATATAAGTCCTATAATAATTACTATTTTCTTGTTTATCTTAATAGAAATCACCTCTTATCTAGTTTCAGTAATTTTCCTAACTTCGAATATTTTGTTTCAATTGCACCAACTGGACATAATTCCTGACAACAAAAACATCTAATACATTCATGCATATTCCATTTAGGGTTTAATATGTCCCCTTGTTTAACCATCTCAATTACTGCTGGTTTTTCTGGACAAACCTCGGCACATCTACCACACCCTATACATTTTTCTTTAATAAGAGTTGGATTTGGTGCTATCATTCCTCTTAGGAAATCAGTTACTTTTGGATTTATAAAATAAAAACTGCCTCCCTTTCGACATAGCTTAAAATCTTTTACTTTCATTGATTCTAAGTCTTCTCCAAGTATGTTTATATCCTGGGGCATAACAACTCCCCATTTATTATCATATGCTTCTTTTAAAACAGGTGTATCCAAAGGGTTATCATAACCTATGAGCCTAACCGCAGTAGAGTCCACAGCTGTTAAACTTTGACCCATAATTATAGTATTTAATTTGTATGGCTGTCCGTTTTTAGGTCCATTACCCTCCATAGCAATTATACCGTCTAAAATAGCAAAATTAGTCCCCACTGCTGTGTTCAAATCCAAAAGCATTTTGCAGAAATTATTTGCATCTGGCATTCTTGTATGCCAAGTTGCTTTTTGAGTCCCTGGTATACAACCAAACTGATTTTTTACAGCTCCTGTATAATATGCCATGGCATGTGTCTTAAGCTTTGGAAGTGATATAACAACATCAGCCTCATAAGCAGCTTTAGCAATGTTCCAAGATTTACATAGAATAGACTTATCTAATCTAACATGTACTGATTCTTTGAAATCTTCGAAATTAACCCCATATCTATTCGCAACCTCCATAAGACCAGATTTTTCTGCTGCTTTTCTTGAATCTCCGAAACCAGGGGAATCACCAAAGCTAATGTTATTTGAATATTCCTTAATGATTCTAATTACTGCTTCAAATACAGCATGATGAGTTACTACTGGTGATTCTTTACTTTCCACGCTTAACATATTAGGTTTTAGAAGTACTATACTATCCTTTGGTATTAATTTTTTTAAAAACTCGTCTCCACCTAATAACTCAAAACCTTCTCGTAATTTTTTTTCTATTAAATCAACATTATATTCACAACATTTTAAAAGTGCAACGTTTTCCATAATAATCTCCCCTTTATGATTCACTAAATGTAATCCACTTTAAAAACAAACTAATCTGAAATTAAATAGTTCTTATCTTTTAATTCTTTTATTATAGCTTCTATAATTTCCGCATTATCTGCTCTTATGGTATGTAAATGTATACCTTTAGTTAAAGAAGATAATGGCTGGACACTAGGTTCTTTAAACTTCTTTGCGAATTCTTCAATCTCCATAAGAGTTTTTATCATAAGCATTGACCTTATCTCACCATATAAAGGGTGTTCTACTGTTACATCCTCTATTACTCCTCCGAATTTAACAATACATTCAAGCTCATTATATATATCATCTCGACCATGTGAAACTGCTATTACTCTTCTAACATAATGACTTTCTTCACTAGGTATTAAATACCCTTCTGGAGTTGCAATTATGTTCACTCCTTCTGCCCTTATAATTGCTATATCTTTCACTATCACTTGTCTTGTAACCCCTAACTGTTCTGCTAGCAATTGACCTTTATATGTAATATTATTTTCAATTAGTAAATTCCTAATGTATTCTCTTCTTTCCTTTGAATTCATTTTATCCTCCTATTATTTGGTTCTAATTATATTCTATCACTATTTATATATTTTTAGAATTATTTTATAATATATAAAAAATTGAACATCAAATAAAACATATTTACGCTTATAATTGCCTAGGAAATGTTTTAAATTGTTAAATTTCATAAATAAAAAAGAAACTATAAACTAGTTTCTTAATTTCTATCATCACATTCTTTTAGTAAATCTAATTCTATGTCCCCTATTATTTTATTGTTATGATGATTTTTAACTAAAAATAAAAACCTATCGTCATAACCATATTCTTTTAATAAATTATATCCTATAGTTCCATGATTATAGTACACATTAACATTTTTAATTTTCTTACATGCTCTAATTTTTCCCTTTGTCATTTTATTCAATATAACCATTATAGATTTATCTATTGGATTCATACTATTATATATTTTACCTATATCATGTAATAGTGCAACTTTTATCAAATCTTTTACTTGTAACTTTCTCAGGTTGCAAGTAAGTTTTACATCCCTTGCTACATTTACACAATGCTTTTGCTCATAAGTAGGTAGTTGATTAAATAATTGCAATTCATATTTTTGTAAATGCGTTTTAAGAAACTCAGCATCTTCATCATTAATCTTTGCAACTATTGATCTGTAAAACTGCTTTACTCTATATAGTGACATCTCAACACCTCTTTTGCATTTATATTATTACTATTGTTATGCTTTTTATACAATAAATCAATTTGCCATCTGTATCGCTGAAATTTAGATAAATAAAAAAACAGTCCAATATGGACTGTTTTTGGTGGAGATAAAGGGAATCGAACCCTTGACCCCCTGCGTGCAAGGCAGGTGCTCTCCCAGCTGAGCTATATCCCCTTATATGGTGGACCTTCAGGGACTCGAACCCCGGACCGACCGGTTATGAGCCGGTAGCTCT
>NZ_DATCQT010000178.1:0-38412 GCF_036569345.1 Clostridium sp. | reverse complement strand
ATAACAACTTTATTTTTTAAAAAATTCATATATTCACCCCTTATATTCGTATTAGCAAATTTGCTGTAATCTTTAGTATACTATAGTATACGTAACGGTTCAAGGGTAATCCAATCTAACATTTTAGTATAAACTGTAAATAAAAACAAAGGACAAAGTCTACAAAAATTATAGCTTTTATCCTTTGTTTAATATCAACTAAGGTGATGAATATTTTCCAGGGTAATGATTAATTAGTACACTTCACAAGTCATTTTAGCATATTCGTGAAGTCCAGATTCGTACCCTGTTATTATGTTACTATATATTTTGTTATGATGATTGGTATTAGAAGTTGAATAAATACCACTCTTAGATATAGTTCCATTATTGGAACTGATTTTATTATTGCTGATTGTTATATGTTGAGGATCAGCTATTCCATTCCAATCAAGTAATATTCCATTTCCAACATCTGCAGCCTTAGTGTTATTTTTTAAATTTGTATTTGCTATATTATTATCTGTTATAACGCAATTTATGCTTCCTGCTGTTATATCAATACCATTGTTTTGTGCAGACAATACATTATTTGCTGTGCAGGTTGTCCCACTTGTAGCAAACAGACATATCGCTCCCATATTTCCAATGCCCTTTACGGATTCTTCTACCGTATTGCCACGGACAATGTTATTATCGGATTGCCATACTTCTATTTGATTATATCTGTTATTTTTACTTGTATTGTAAGTAATAGAGTTTCCACTGGAAATCTTCTTACTGCCTCCATATATCGTGATACCTTCCTGACCATTGCCTATACATTGATTATTACGTGCTATGCAGTTGGTTGTACCTTTTCCGGATGTTGAGCTATAACCGAATATTATACCTTGTCCACCGCTATTTTTCAAAATATTGTTTGCTACAGTTATTCTACTTCCACTTAAACAGTAAACATGCGCACTTATCTGTGCATCCGCATATCCACCAAAAATTTTTGGGTTATCAAAATAATTGTTATTTATGGTAATATCAGAGCTATTGTTATCTATTTTAATTCCATATTTGAGTATATTATAAAAATATGAATTAGTAACAGTGCAATCACTTGACCCATAAAAATTAATTGCTGCATATCTAATGTTATCTGTGAATCTGCAACTTATTATATTAACACCTTTTTTATATAGCATACGCAAAGCTGTGGAGCATTTTTGAAACTCTATACCACTAAAAGTGTTATTATTACCTGTAGCAAATAAAATATTTTTGCCTATACCTTGGATTACAACATTATTATCAGCAATTAATTTCATTCCGTCTTTTAATTTAACTATGCTCGAAAATTTATATATACCCTTTGGTAATTTAATTGTACTACCACTTGGATATGAATCTATCATTTTTTGGAATCGAGTCGAGGTATCTGATATTCCCGTTTTATCCAAATTATATTTTTGAGCATCTATGTAAGAATTTGCGGTTACATCAACACTTTGTGCTGATACATCAGCAGCTTTTGTAGTAGTTACAAAAAAACTACCATTTAGTAAAGAAATTAATAATATGCTTGTTGTTATACTTTTTCTTATGTCACTTTTAAAAATATCAATTCACTCCTCTTATTTCAGGGGCAAGGCAATCAATCTACGTTTATTGTCCACAAGTGGCAAGAGCATACCAATGAACGCCATATTTATAACCTGTTATTATGTTACTACCTATTGTGTTATGGTGATTGGTGTTTGAAGTTGAATACACACCACTTTTTGCTATAATGCCATTACTTGAGCTTATTTTATTGTTTTCGATTGTTATGTACGCTGGATCAGCTACTCCATTCCAGTCAAGTAATATTCCATTACCTTTCTCAGCTTTGTTAATATCACTGCTTCTATTTGTATCAGCTATAAAATTATTTGATACGATGGTGTTTGTTGTCCCGGCAATTATTGCAATACCATTACTTTGCGCTGACAATACGTTGTTTTCTGTGCAGGTTGTTCCAGTTGTAGCAAACAGACATATTGCTCCCAAACTTCCACGACCAAATATTGATTCTTCTACAGTATTTCCGCGTACAGTGTTATTATTTGATTGCCATACTTCTATTTGATTAAATCTGTTATTTATAGACGTATTGCCTATAACACTATTTCCATTAGTAACCTTGCTGCTGCCACCATAAACAGTGATGCCTTCCTGACCATTTCCTACGCATTGATTATTGCTTGCAATGCTGCTAGTTGTGCCTTTTCCAGTTGTAGAATTATAACCGAAGATTATACCTTGCCCACCGCTGTTTTTTATAATATTGTTTGATACTGTGATTCTAGTTCCATTTAAACAATAAACATGCCCACTTACCTGTTCACTACTATATCCACCAAAAACTGTAGCATTATCAAAACTATTGTTGTCAATTGTAATATCAGAGCTATCGTTATCAATTAAAACTCCATATTTGTTAATACCTGAAAAATATGAATTCGTAACAAAGCAATTGCTTCCTCCATAAAAATTAATTGCTGAATAATTTATGTTAGTTGTGAATCTGCAGTTTGCTACATTAACTCCAGTTTTTTCAAAAACGCTTATGGCTGTAAAGCAATTTTGAAATTCTATGCCCTGGAAACTGTTATAATTACCTGTGGAAAACAAAGTATTATTTCCGATACCATTAATTATAACATCACTAGAAGCAATTAAGGTCAAATTATCCTTTAACTTAACAGTGTTGGACAATTTGTAAATACCTTTTGGCAATTGAAGTGTACTTCCACTTGGAAAAGAGTCTACCATTTTTTGAAAATTAATTGAAGTATCTGTAACTCCTGTTGTATCCAAGTTGTAAGTTCCGGCATCTATTATAGTGGGGGTATTAGTTACAACAGATGTAATAGCAGCATCTGCTGTTATAGTAGGGGTCACAAATGGACTAACGGTTGATAGCGAAACCAATATTATGATTGCGGCTATTCTTTTTGTAATATTATTTTTTAACATTTTAATTCACTCCTTTTAATTTGGGCTAAGTTACAATAAATTCATCTATTTTCCACAAGTAGCTAGGGCATACCAATTTACTTCGTATTTATAGCCTGTTATCATACTACTATTTATTTCATTATGATGATTGGTACTAGAGGTTGAATATATACCACTCTTAGCTATAATTCCATTGCTTGAACTAATTACATTACCGTTGATTGTTATATGTTGGGGATCAGCTACGCCATTCCAGTCAAGTAATATTCCATTACCTTTTTCGGGCGTATTTATATCATTTTTCCTATTTGTATCAGCTATACAATTATCTGATACATTGCAATATGTACTTCCTGCGATTATTACTATTCCATTACTTTGCGCTGATAATATGTTGTTTCCAGAAACGGTTGTTCCAGTTGTATCAAATAGACAAATAGCTCCTAAATTACCAATGCCAGCTAAGGATTCTTCTACTGTATTGTTTTCAACAATATTATTATTAGACTGCCATACTTCTAATTGGTTGAATCTGTTATTTTTACAGGTGTTATTAATTAAAGAATTTCTACTAGTAACCTTCTTGCTGCCTCCATATATTGTTGCACCTTCCTGACCATTTCCTAAACATTGATTATTGTTTGCTACAGAATCCGTTGTACCTTTTCCAGTTGTTGAATTGTAACAAAAGATAACACCTTGTCCACCGCTGTTTTTTAAAATATTGTTTGTGACAAAAATTTTAGTTCCATTTAAGCAGTAAACATGGCCACCTATTTGCTCCTTCGCATAGCCACCAAAAACTTTAGGGTTATCAAAATTATTGTTGTCGATTGTAATATTAGAACTATCACTATCAATTAAAATCCCATATTTCCGTATATCATAGAAATATGAATTTTTAACAAAGCAATGACGTGCACCATAGAAATTAATTGCTGAAAAGCCAATATTATTTGTAAATCTGCAGTTTATTACCTTAAGTCCATTTTTTTTGAAAACACTTAAAGCTGTAGCGCAATCTTGAAACTCTATCCCTTGGAAACTATTATCATTACCTGTGGAAAATAAGGTGTTATAACCTATGCCTTTTACTATAACACCATTAGAGGCAGTTAATGTTATATTGTCTTTTAACTTAACAATACTTAACAATTTATAGGTGCCTTTTGGTAATTTAATGGAGACTCCGCTTGGAAATGAATCCATCATTTTTTGAAACTTAAATGAGGAATCTGTTCCTCCCGTTACATCCAGATTATACTTTTGTGCATCTATTATGGTAGGAGTTTTAGTTAAAACTGGCTTAACATGCGACGGAACGATTGCGATAGAAGGTTTTACGTTTGAATCAGCAACCTTTGTTGTTAAATCATCATGGTTTGATGTATTTATAAAGTAACCAACAGTTGTTATAAAAATTAATATTATGATTGCGGTTATAATTTTTTTGAAATTGTATTTTAACATATTACTTCACTCCTCTTAGCGACGTTTTGGAAGGAAGCCCCTCCTCACATAGATGTTTTTATTTTCCCCGAGTCGCTAGAGCGTACATATGAACAGCCTTCGCAAGTATTATTGCTTGCAGCTGAACTTGTTGTGCCTTTTTTAGTTGCTGAATTATAAGAAAATATTATACCTTGCCCACCACTATTTTTTATAGAATTGTTTGTTACTGTTATTTTTGTCCCACTTAAACAGTAAACATGACCACCAATCTGTTCCTTTAAATAGCCACCAAAAACTTTAGGGTTATTAAAAATATTTTTATTTATGGTTATAGTAGAACTATTGTTATCTATTAAAATTCCATATTTACGTATATCGTAGAAATATGAATTTGTAACAGAGCATTCACTCCTTTTAATTCGGTGGCTAGACTACTGTGTGTTCACTTCCTTTAGTTGTATTTTATGTTTAGCCGATTACGAATTATTAATGATAAAATAAAAAAATGTAGTTAAAAGTTAAAGAAATTAAATTACCACTGTTAACCTTTATCGTTAATAATCCTTTATTCTTTAGATTTTCTACAAATAATTAACAAAATGGGTTATAATTTAATAGAGTTAAACTAAAGAGGAGAGTGAGTTATGAAGATATTAATCACAGGAGCAAATGGTCAGCTAGGCCGGGAACTCGCTAATCAATATAAAGAGAAAAAAGATATCGAGTTAATACTAACGCTCAGATCGGATTTAGATATAACAAATATTAAAGAGGTATATAAATTTGTAAATGAAAATAAACCGGATGTAATTATCAATTGTGCCGCACTTACGGCTGTAGATAAATGTGAGACGGAAATAGATATTGCATATAAGATAAATGTTATAGGACCTAAAAACTTAGCCATAGCCGCAAATGAAATTGGGGCAGAAATTGTTCAAGTATCAACAGACTATGTTTTTGCTGGTAATGTTAATAAATCACTAACAGAGTTTGATTCAGTAGACCCACAAACTGTTTACGGGAAAACAAAACTTTCCGGAGAACAATTAGTTAAAAATCACAATCCTAAACATTACATAGTTAGAACCGCATGGCTTTACGGAGATGGAAATAATTTTGTAAAAACTATGATAAATTTAAGTAAAACTAATAAAACATTAAAAGTAGTTAATGACCAAAGGGGAACACCTACTAGTACAGTAGATTTAGCTAAAGTTATAATAAATCTAATAGACAATAAGAATTATGGGGTTTTTCATTGCACATGCAAAGGGGAATGCACCTGGTATGATTTCACTAAAGAAATATTTAGACTTAAAAATATTGATATAGAAGTATTACCTTGCACTACAGATGAATTTCCAAGGCCAGCAAAAAGACCGGAGTACTCAGTCCTTAGAAATTATATGTTAGAATTAACAACAGGGGATATAACTAGAACTTGGCAAGAAGCAATTAAAGATTATTTAAAATAAAAAAACATCTAGAGCAAAGCTTAATTTTGCTCTAGATGTTTCTAGTGCTCTATCTACCTTAAAAGAATATGTTGAAGTTATAAAATAGAAAAATACTTTGAAGTTTTTGTTACCGGCGACTATGTAAAGAAAAGCAAGCCTGAACCAGATATATTTATTTTTGCTTCAGAGAAGCTTGGGGTAGGGCCTGAAAATTGTCTAGTTATTGAAGATTCTAATAATGGGGTTCGTGCGGCTAAAAATGCAGGGATGAAGTGTGTAGGAATCAATAGCGATGCTGGAGGAAGACAAGACATTTCTATGGCAGATTTAGAGATAAATAGCTTTCAAGAAGTGAATTATATAAAGTTAAGTAAATAAATCAAAAACACTATCAAGGGTTTCAGCCTTTGATAGTGTTTTTATATTTGAATGTAATAAAGGATAATATTTTATTTTCTGTGTTTTCAGATATTTGTCGCATAATAATGTAAAATATAATTATAATGTAAAATTTAATACTATAATATAATATATGGCATTAAAATGTAAAATATGGTAATATATAAAGATAAGCACATTGTAATTCTGGTTTAGGCCGTGCTTATTTTATAACGATGAAATGTATGGGGATATATAGTTATAAAATGGGGGTAATATATTGGAAAATATAACAGAGGTTACCGAAAGGGATTTTGAAAATGAAAGTATCAAGAGGAGTAATAAGATAATTTTAGATCAAAAGAAGCAGTTAGAGGAGCAAAATACACAGCTAATTAGTGTAATTGAAAATTTATCTCAAGGCGTATTGCTTGTGAACAATAAAGGTAAATTTATAATGATAAATGCAGAAGCAAAAAGGTTAGTTTATAAATATGATATAGGAATTGATTTATTCGACGCCTTTAAAAACACTAAAATGTTTGATATGCAGGGCAATGAAATACCATTAAAAGATTTTCCTTCAGTTAGAGCATTAAGAGGCGAGATAATAAAAAATGATAAGATGTTTATAAGTCATCCTAATAAAGAGTATTTTGTGGAAATTAGCTCCAATCCAATTTACAATACTAATGGTGATTTAAATATGGTAGTAACGTGTTTTCATGATATTACTGAGACAATAAAGCAATCTAGGAAAATTGAAGAACAGAAAAACGAATTAGAAGCTATCATAGAAAATATAGATGCTGGTATTTCTATTTTTGATAATAAAGGACAATATATATCATTTAATAAATCAGAAAGAAAAATGTTTTTTCCATATTACGAATACACTACAAATACAAATGATAGGTATTATGAATATATAGATAAGACAAGTGATAAGTATAACAAAGCTAAGTTTTATGATATAAATGGAGAAAAAATTGAACTAGAAGGCACTCCATTTCGTAGGGTTATGAGAGGTGAAAAATTTAAAAATATGAGAATGACAGTAAAATTTCTTCATAAAACATTACAAATAGATGTTAGTGGTACACCTATTTATAATAGTGAGGGGAAATTTACTTTAGGGGTACTTTGTAGTAGAGATATGACAGATTATTTTAAGCATGAAGAATCTATAAGAAGTCGATATGAATTCTTAAGTGGACTTATAGATACTTTTGACCTACCTGTTGTTAGATTGTCATGTCCAGATTTAAAGATTGAAAATATTAAGATCGAAGACATAAACAAAAAGGCATTTAGTATTATTGAATTGTCCACATATAATGTTAAATCAATCAAGGAAATACAAGCTTATAAATTCGAAGAATTATTTGAAATATTAAATACAAAAGAATATAACAGGTGTATTAAAGAAGTGTTAAAAGAAAAGAAAACCAAGTATTGGAATAAGAAAAGGCATATGATAAATGGCAATGAAATATATTGGAATCTTATCTTTGAACCTATGCTTGATGTTCACGGAGAACTCCAAGAAATATTAATTTTGATTATAGATGTTACCACTGAGATAAAGTCAAATATAGCCATGGAAAAAACATTGAAATTACAGGGAGAATTCCTTGTTAACATATCCCATGAACTTAAAACACCATTAAATGTTATATGTTCAGCAGCTCAGTTATTTGATAGGTATTGCAATAGTGGATCATTGGATGATAAGAAGGGTTCAATTATTAAATATATAGATTCAATTAAGCAAAATTCATATAGATTATCTAAACTTATTAATAACATAGTTGATTTATCCAAAATAGAATCAGGTTTTTTTAAACTCAACCTATCAAATAATAATATTGTGGTGGTTGTAGAAGAAATAGTGATGTCTGTAACCAATTTTTCTGACAGTAAAGGCTTAAACATTATTTTTGATACGGATACAGAAGAAAAAATTATTGCTTGTGACACTGAAAGGATAGAGAGAATAGTCCTAAATCTTATATCCAATGCCATAAAATTTACAGAGGTGGGTGGTGAAATAATTGTTGCTGTCAAGGACAAAATAGAATTTGTTGAAATATCAGTCAAAGATAATGGTATCGGTATTGAGGACAAGTACTTGGATATGATATTTGATAGATTTAAGCAAGTAGATAAATCGCTATCACGAAATACAGAAGGTACGGGTATTGGTTTAAGTTTAGTAAAATCAATCTCAGAATTACATGGTGGTAATATATATGTTGAAAGTGAATTTGGAAAAGGAAGTAAGTTTACAGTTAGGCTTCCGTCTAAAAAGGTACTTAGAGAAAATATGATTTATTGTAGCGAAGTAAAAGGTGAAAATCAAAGTGTACGAGTGGAACTTTCAGACGTGTATTCGAAATGAAGGCTGTATTTCATTATAATAGATTAATGATTAAGGCCCCACAGTAAACGTCGCATTTAAAGCAGGGAACTACCATTTACTTAAGTTAATTATCTTTATCCTTAGGGCCAATAGTTGGTATTGAGGGGGCAGACTTACTAGCTGCTTTCATTAAGCCTCCTAATAGAACATATGTAATTGCTAATATAATTACAATAATTATAAATTTCATAAATACGACATCCTTTCTTATTAATTACAATTAATAGAATTTAATGGTTTACACTCATATAACGTTTATACTAACTATATAGTTTCAATTTTAAAATATTTTTATTATTAAACCATAAAAGCCAAATATTTAGGACAAGGTTTATATCATTTTATTCATTATAAAAGTATAAAAGGCCTCAAAAGGTGGACTTATTCTCCTGTAAATGCTGAATTTTGTATTAAAAGATGTGTTAAGGATAAAATGATGATATAATAGGAGTAATTTGAAGTGAGGTGTTAATGTGAAAGCTTTAGGAAAATGGAAAAAGCCGATATTAATATTAAGTGATGCAGTGTTAATAAACTTAGCATATATATTGGCTTTCTATTTTAGATATAATTATAAAAATTTCAAGTTTTATTCAAGCGATTACAAGGAGATAGCGATAATTGTAACAGTTATCTACATAGCTAGTTTTTTTCTCTTCAAGCTTTATGAAAGCCTTTGGAGTTATGCAAGCATTGATGAATTTATGCTTGCTATTGGTGGTTGCCTTGTTGGAAATATTGCAACCATTGCCTTTGTTAGAGTTATTGGACATGGATTTGCATATGGGGTAAGTATAATAGCGTGTGCTTTTAGTGTTATTTTTATAGTCGGATTTAGAATGTCATTTAGAATTTATGGTAGATTTGAAAGTATTGTAAATTGTGATGTCCCAAAGAGCGACCGAAAGAGAGTAATGATAATTGGTGCAGGGGCAGCTGCAGCTATGGTTATAAAAGAAATGAAAAGTAGTAACCAGAGCAAATATATGCCAGTAGTTGTAATTGATGATGAACCTTATAAAAAAGGAAATAACATTATGGGAATAAAGGTTCTTGGAAGTAGAGAGGATATACCAACAATCGCAAAAGAAAAAGATATAGAAACAATACTTATAGCTATTCCAACCATAGATGATGAAGAAAGAAGTAAGATACTGGAGATATGTAAAACAACAAGTTGCAAAATAGAAATAATTCCAGGTATGTATGAAATAATAAATGGAAAAGTTTCTTTGAATCAAATTAGAAAAGTAGAAATTGAAGATTTATTAGGACGTAAAGCAGTGGTACTTGATATGGAAGGTATCTCAAGTTATATTCACAATAAAACAATAATGGTCACTGGTGGCGGAGGGTCTATTGGATCTGAATTGTGTCGTCAAATTTTAAAATTTGGACCCAAACAATTAATTATTTTTGATATATACGAAAACAATGCTTATGATCTGCAAATGGAACTTAATTATAAATATCCGAAACTAGATTTAAAGGTGCTTATAGGTTCTGTTAGAGATAAGTTGCGATTGGAGAATGTCTTTGAAAAGTATTCACCAGATATAGTTTTCCATGCAGCGGCACATAAACATGTTCCACTAATGGAAGAAAGTCCTATGGAAGCCATAAAAAATAATGTATTTGGAACATATAATGTGGCGGAGTGCGCACATAGATTTAATGTAGAACGGTTCGTTATGATATCTACAGATAAAGCAGTAAACCCAACCAATGTAATGGGTGCTACTAAGAGAATGTGTGAAATGATTATACAATCTTTTGACAAAATAAGTGGAACACATTTCGTTGCAGTAAGATTTGGAAATGTACTGGGAAGTAATGGTTCAGTAATACCACTATTTAAAAATCAAATTGCTCATGGTGGGCCAGTTACACTTACTAATAAATATATAACAAGGTTCTTCATGACCATACCTGAAGCAGCACAATTAGTACTTCAATCTGGAGCATATGCACAGGGTGGAGAAATATTCGTTTTAGATATGGGCAAACCTGTTAAAATATATGATTTAGCTTGGGATTTAATAAGACTTTCAGGATTTGAGCCAAATAAAGATATTAAAATTGAAGTTACTGGGCTTCGTCCTGGGGAAAAGCTTTATGAAGAGCTCCTAATGAGTGAAGAAGGACTTATTAATACGAAACATGCAAAGATATTTATTGGCAAACCTACTTTCAGCGATTTAGACGTTATAAAAGAGAGATTGAAAGAACTTGCTGTAATTATTGAACAAGATGATGTTGAGGCTCTAATGGTTAAGATTAGAGAGATTGTACCTACTTATAAAAGAACAGGTGGGGAAGAAGACCTAGCGTCTAACTTTTGAATTATCTGATGGTAATAAATAAAATAAAAAACTACAAAGTTGCATTAATGTAACTTGGTAGTTTTTTATGCTTAGTGCCACCCACGTGGCAAGTGGCATTATATATTAACAAGCAAGGATAGTTATCTATTGTGAATATATTAGAATCTTGATATACTTGATAATATAGTTAAAAAAATTTAACATACAAATAAATAAAGATGTAAAAGAAAGGTGGTATTTTATATGGGATGTTTACGTATGATAGGTGGAGTAGTAGTATTCGTTTGGCTTTTAGGACTTTTATTTAAAATTGGTGGTGGTCTGATACATCTGTTACTTGTAGTAGCTGTTATAGTATTTATTGTGGACATAGTTTCAGGAAAAAAATTACGTTAGAGAAATTTTTGTATAAATAAAAATTACATATTCAGATAACATATAGGTGTCACCCACATGAAG
The DNA here is from genome assembly GCF_036569345.1 of Clostridium sp. Taxonomy (GTDB): domain Bacteria; phylum Bacillota; class Clostridia; order Clostridiales; family Clostridiaceae; genus Clostridium_AD. The sequence continues at coordinate 26,947 of NZ_DATCQT010000178.1, read as the reverse complement.
GGTGACACCTTTTTTAAATCTCATTTTCCCTTCCATTATATATATAAATCCACTATTTATTATTTTTTTATTAAACAGACTATCATTATGTTGAATTTATTTGCAAGATATCATTTAAAATATATATAAAAATGCAAGAATTGCAAAAAAACTTGCATTTTTCGTATCAAATAAAAATGTACATAATATATTATTTTAACTATAAAGGTTTACATATCACTATCTAATCAGGGATTTATAGGGAAAATAGCAACATATTCAAGATGCATATTTTTCAAGGCTTACATATAGAAAAATTTTCTTATGATTTTTTAACAAAAAAACTTGCAATTGTATCAGCAAATCGTTTAATATAATAGGTAAGTAAATAAATAATTTTTAAAAAAAATATATTGTTTAAAAAATATATTGAAGGGTGGAGGATGTTGATGCTTAAAAAAGATTTTTTTGAAATAAATGCTATGGGTGATTCTGCACTAATTATAAAGTTAAGTGATGAAATAAATGATGATGCACATTTTAAAATCAAAGCATTATGTGAATACTTTGATAATAACCCTTTTGAAGGGATGATTGAATATGTTCCTGCTTTTGTAACGTTAACAATTTTCTATGACCCATTAAAGGTGATTAAGGGTAAGAAAAGTAAGAATCCTTATTATGAAGCAAAAGAAATAATAAGAAATGTATTACAAAATATGGACTATAAGGTAATTGATAATCCTAGAACTGTGGAAATACCTGTTTATTATGGTGGAGAATTTGGACCTGATTTGGGTTATGTAGCTCAGCATAATAATCTCTCAATAGAGGAAGTTATACATTTACATTGTAGTGTGCAAAATAGAGTATATATGATAGGTTTTGCTCCTGGCTTTCCATATCTCGCAGGAATGTCTAGTAAAATTGCAACTCCAAGAAGGAAAACTCCAAGACTTGTTATTCCGGAAGGGTCTGTTGGAATAGCAGGTAGTCAAACAGGGGTATATCCTATTTCAACTCCTGGTGGGTGGCAGCTTATTGGGAAAACCCCGTTAAAACTTTTTACACCGGAAGATGAAATTCCAAGCTTACTTCGAGCTGGTGATATTATTAAGTTTAAGGCAATTTCGCGAGAGGAGTATTATGAATTAGAAGAGGGAATCCAAAATGTGCATTGAAATATTAAATTCTGGATTGTTAACAACTATTCAAGATTTAGGGAGATATGGTTTTAGAAAATATGGAGTAATTGTAAGTGGCTCAATGGATACATTTTCGCATAGACTTTCTAATTTATTAGTTGGAAATGTTGAGGGAGAGGCAACACTCGAGGTAACACTTATGGGACCTAAAATTTTAATAAAACAAGATGCTTTAATTTCAATTTGCGGAGGGAATTTGTCTCCTAAAATTAATAATAATGAGGTCCCGATGTGGAGGCCTATATACGTTAAAGCTGGGAGTGTTTTAAGTTTTGGAGAATATATATGGGGCGCTAGATGTTATGTAGCTTTTTGTGGCTCTTTTAATATTATCAAAACCATGGAAAGTAAAAGCACATATTTACGGGCGGAAATTGGTGGATTTTGTGGGAGAGCATTAAAAAAAGGAGATATTATTGATTTAAATAAACCCACTTTTAAAGGAAAAAAAATTATAGACAAGCTAGGCAAGACTATTGGTAATGATAGTATTGCATGCTCTAAATGGTTTGTAGGGGATGACTTTCTTCCAGATTACAGTACTTCTCCGGTAATAAGGATTATTAAAGGTGGACAGTTTGAATATTTTAATGAGGAAAGTAAGAGTAATTTCTTTAATAGTAAATTTGATATTACAAATCAATCAGATAGAATGGGGTATAGACTTAGTGGACCAAATCTAAAACTCGAAAACCCGCTTGAGATGATTTCAGAAGCTGTTGCGCTTGGATCTATTCAGGTTCCACCAGATGGTAACCCTATTATGCTTTTAGCTGATAGACAAACTACTGGGGGTTATCCTAAGATCGCTGAGGCAATAACAGTAGATATACCAGTTTTAGCACAGTTAAAACCTGGAGATGTTATTAGTTTTCGCGAGGTGTCTTTAGATGAAGCTCAGAAGTTATATATAATTCGAGAAAAAAACATAGATTATTTAAAAAAAGCTATAAAAATTCAAATTGAGTAATCGGCTAAATAAATAATATATTAATGGAGGATTTGTTTATGAAAAAAGCAGAAACAGGTATTGATATTAAGGGCAATTCATCTAGCAAAAAAAACTGGAGCGCGGTTATAGGAGCAGCATTTTTAATGGCAACTTCTGCAATTGGACCAGGGTTCCTAACACAAAGTACGGTATTCACTCAAAAGCTTGGAGCTAGTTTTGGATTTGTAATATTAGCATCCATAATATTAGATATAGGTGCTCAGCTTAATATTTGGAGAATAATCGTTGTTGCAAAGAAGAGAGGGCAAGATATTGCTAACATGGTGCTGCCGGGCCTTGGATACTTTGTTTCATTTCTAGTGGTTATGGGTGGGCTTGCATTTAATATTGGAAATGTAGCCGGTGCAGGCCTTGGGTTAAATGTTTTATTCAGTATCGATCCTAAAGTCGGCGCGGCAGCCAGTGCTATAATTGCTGTTTGTATCTTTCTTATAAAAGATGCTGGAAAAGCAATGGATCGTTTTGCACAAGTTATGGGAATAATTATGATATTCGTTACTATTTATATAGTTTTCACAGCAAATCCTCCAGTAGGCCTTGCAGTATCTAAAACTTTTATGCCAGATAATATTGATGTAATGTCAATTGTAACTATAGTTGGGGGTACTGTTGGTGGGTATATAACTTTCGCAGGTGGACATAGACTATTAGATGCAGGTATAGTGGGTGAAGAATCCTTGCCACAGGTTAATAAAGGTTGTTTTACAGGTGTAGGTGTTGCGTCACTTATGAGGATTTTATTATTTCTAGCGGCACTTGGGGTAGTATCACATGGATTAACACTTGATCCACTAAATCCTCCAGCTTCAGTATTTAAATTAGCTGCAGGAAATGTAGGATACAAAATATTTGGTGTTGTTATGTGGGCAGCGGCAATAACTTCAATTATTGGAGCTGCATACACTTCTGTATCATTTATAAAGACATTCAGCGTAAAAATTGCCAAACATGAAAAAGCTATAATCATTGCTTTTATAGTTTTATCTACAAGTATATTTTCTATCATTGGACAACCAGTTAAGGTATTAATATTAGTAGGTGGATTAAATGGACTAATTCTTCCTATAACTCTTGGAACAATGCTTGTTGCAGTATTTAAGAAGAAAATCGTTGGAGATTATAAACATCCTGTATGGATGACTGTTTTTGGTTTCATAGTTGTTGTAATAATGGCGTACCTTGGAGTTCATACTCTTATAACCCAACTTCCAAAGATGTTTTTATAAAAGATTAGTAAAGCACTTACAGGATTTAATTAATAATATAGACAAGGGTAATTTTAAAATTAAGTGGAGTCAATACTTTATAGGTATTGACTCTATTTTTATATACTTTGTATATTAAGAATAAACATCTGAAAGTTCAACTAGTATAATTTGGTCTTCACTTCTCACCTCGTTATTATATATCGTATTTTCTTGTAGTATTTTAATAGAGGGCAAAGTGACTGTAAACTTACTTCCCTTCCCAAATTCACTTTCAACAGAAACTGTGCCTCCGTGTAATTCCGAGATAGATTTAACTAAACTTAAACCAATACCTGTACCTTCTGCATTTCTTGATAGTGATTTGTCTACCTGTTTAAATCTATCAAATATCATATCCAAGTACTTGTCCTCAATTCCTATACCATTATCTTTAACTGATATCTCAACAAATTCTATTTTGTCCTTTACATCAACAATTAACTCTCCACCTTTATCTGTAAATTTTATTGCATTTGATATAAGATTTAAAACTACGCGCTCTATTTTTTCAGTGTCGCAAGCCATAATTTTTTCTTCGGTATCCGTATCAAAAACAATATTTAAGCCTTTACTATCAGTAAAATGAGACACAGAAATAACTATTGCTTCTACAAATTCAACTATATTGGTGTTTGATAAATTTAGTTTAAAAAAACCTGCTTCTATTTTTGATAAATCAACTATGTTATTAATCATTTTAGATAATCTATAGGAATTTTGTTTAATTGAGTCTATATATTTAATAATAGAGTCTTTATTCTCATCTAGTGATCCTTTACTGCAATACATATCAAATAACTGAGCTGTTGTAAATATAACATTCAGTGGTGTTTTTAGTTCATGAGATATGTTAACAAGAAATTCTCCTTGTAGTTTCAATGCCTTTTCCATTACAATATTAGATTCAATTTCAGGAGTAACATCTATTATTAAAATTATAATTTCTTCAATTTCTCCATTTAAGTAGGACACAGGTTCAAAGATAAAGTTCCAATATATATCTTTATTATCTATGAAATAATGCTTTTTGTTCAAATATTTAGTTTTCTTTTCTTTTAACACTTCTTTTAACACTTCTTTAATACACTTATAATATTCTCTTGATTCTCTTTTATTAAATATGTATTCAATTTTAGTGTTTTTTATTTGAGTGATAGATCTAATATATGGGCGGAGAGATTTAAGGATACCAAATGCCTTTTTATTAATATCAACAATTTTAAAATCTGGACAAGATAATCTTACAACTGGTAAATCAAAAGTATCTATAATTCTGTTCAAGATTTCAAAACGACTCCTTATAGCTTTCTCACGATTATTATAGTCTGTCATATCCCTACTGCAAAGCACCCCTAAAGAAAATTTTCCTTAACTGTCATAAATAGGTGTTCCACTAACATCTTTTTGTAATGTTTCATGAGGAAACTTTACTGAAATTCTCATATTCTTCAATAATTCACCTCTCATAACCCTACGAGCAGGAATGTTTTCTGGGTCAATTTTATTCCCTAAAACATCATAAAACCCATATTTGTTATAAATGTCATCTATACCATCTGGATTTTTGTAAGAGGGAGAATATCTTTGTCTTGCTGCTTTATTGAATAATATAAACTTTCCTTTATTGTCAAAAATAGAAATACTTTCAGCTAAATTTTCTATGATACCTTCCAATTCATTTTTGTGATCTTCAATTTTTCTGGATTGATTTATTGTTTCAGTAATATCGTGAAAACAGGTTACTACCATATGTAGAATCCCATTAGTATTATAAATTGGTGTGGAACTAATTTCTATAAAATACTCATTATTCGGATGACTCATAAATACCTTAGCATTTTTTATTTTTTCACCTCTTAATGCTCTAACTGAGGGGAAATCATTTAATGGTATCTCATTGCCCTTCATATCAAACATTTTAATCTTTTTAAGAGCTTCGAATATATAAGTTTCTACGTCATATTTATAAACTAATCTCTTTGCTTCTGAATTTATCATTAAAAATCTACCTTTATTGTTCATAAGCAATATGCCTTCAGATAAATTTTCAATGACACCAATTAGTTCTGAAAATTCTTTATCTGATTTATTTTGCTGCATAATTATATTGTGTTGCCTTACTATATTTCGATTTTTAAAAACCCTCTTTGTAACATCTGTAACGGTCTCAAATATGTATTTCATATTGACCTTTCCAAATATGGGCTCTCTAGTGGCATCCCAATAAGTTATACCTCTTTCGAATTTATCAAATTCGAATTCTTTTACATAGCTGGGTTTTTGAGTAGCAATAATAGTATCCCAAATATCTTCAGATTGGCTTTTTACAAATCCAGTTATAATTTCACTAATAGGGCTACCTATACTATTCTCCTCTTTATTAAAAGGAGAATCCATAAAATCAAGATACTTTTGATTTGATTTAAGCAATATTAAATCGGGAACACTATAAACAGCTGCACCTAATATATTATCAATAAATGTGTGTTTTACAAAAGAAAGCTTGTCATCAAGTCTGGAATTTGGTATTTCAATAAAAGTATAAATATCTTGATTTATTACATCATCATGTAAAAGCGATATAATAACTTCTCTTGCAGAGAGGGATTTTGTGAATATATATCCTATATACTCACTGATTATATTATGGAGAAACATTTGTGAATTTATTTTTAGTAATTCCCCTATTTCTATAAGTGATTTACCTAATAATTCATCAAATGCATATTCTGTAAGGTTAAGAAAATCATTACTAATATTGGTTATAATATTAGCACTTGAATAAAAACATGGTTTTATTATTTTATTATTAAAAGTATTTTTCATTATGTTACCTCCGGTTTTTAGTACATATATGTATAGAGTTTGCCTTTATAAAAAATAAAATTAAAAAAATGAATAATATGATTATTGTAATATATCTCATATTACAATAACATATTTAATGCGTTATATATATACATTTCATGTTATATATTACAGTTTTATTCATTTGAGAAAATAAGATTAACTTACAAACTAATGGGTTAATTTAATTTTATATCATGGTTTTTAAATAAATATTGGAATATTATTACATAAGTGTTATAATTATAAATATTTTACATGATAGATAGCGCATATGCAAAGGGGGAAATACTATGAAACAGTATAAAATAATTGGTAAAATATCTACCGTAATTGGAAAATCCTTTTCTAAAATCGGAAAAATTATCGCTTTAATTAGCAAATCCTTTCCCATACGAGGAGGATGGTTTGTAGCATGTAGCATAACATTAGTGCTTATAGTTATGGGTGCTGGCAGCTACTATATTTCGAAGCATAAGTTTATTGAGCCGAAAAGCCCAAAAGTAGTACAAGCAGTTGAAATAAAAAGTGGATTGACAAATAAACCAGTTGAAATAAAACAAAATGATAAAAGCCAAGTACTAAGTAATATGGAAATATCAGTTTATAATAGGATGCATAAAATGATAAATACAAAAATTGTAGCAGAGGATGGAAAGATATGGGGTGAGGTGGAAATAACTCCAGAGGGGTGCAATCAACTAATTAAAGAGGTTACGCAAAGCGGATATTATGATAAAACCACTTTGCTAGAATTTCTAAACCGCTGGAAAAATAAAAATTTTGCTAGTGGAGTTGATGAACATAATTATTTATGGAATGGACTGAATGGTACAATAGGAAAAGCCAAAGCTATCAGGCCTTAAGGTAAGATTAAAATAAAGAAAAGGTAGGATTTTAAAGAAACGGTACTAGTATAAAAAACAGTTCTATTACAAAAAATAGATAAAAAGAGCTTGATATATTATAAAAAATATATCAAGCTCTTTTTTAAGTTAATTCATTAAGTGTTTTGATCTTAGAAAGTCTTCTGCAACTGTTCTAGATTGTTCTCCGTTATCTACTCTATAGTTTAGATTACGCATATCTTCTTCTGTAATTTTTCCAGCTAAGAGGTTCAATACACCTTTTAACTCAGGATATTTCTTCAATGTTGATTCATTAACTATAGGAACTGCATAATAAGGTGGGAAAAAGTTCTTATCATCTTTTAAAAGCTTAAGATCAAATTTTTTAAGCAACCCATCTGTAGAAAATGCATCTATAGCTTGTGTTTCATTTTTTTGAAGCGCAGTATATCTTAGTCCTCCATCTATACCTTTTACAGTTTTAAAGTTTAGGTTATATTTTTTTTGAAGGCCAAGATATCCATCTGCTCTGTTTGCAAATTCCATAGTAAATCCACCATTTAAAGTAGGACTTATTTTTGCTAAATCAGATAGTGTATTCAAATTATTTTTTTTAGCTAGATCCTTTTTTACAGCTACTACGTAAGTGTTATTAAATCCTAAGGGTTCTAGTACATCAATACCATAAGTTGTAGCGAAATCTTTTTTCACTGTATCGTAAACTTTAGCTGGATCAGTCATAGTAGGCTTTTTTAGTATATTTACTAGACCTGTTCCAGTGTATTCTACATATAAATCTACATCTTTTGTTTTCATAGCTTCAAATACTACATTTGTTCCTCCTAAATTCAACTTTCTTACAACTTTAATTTTAGTCTTAGCCTCTATTAAAGAAGCCACCATATCTCCAAGTATTAATTGCTCATTAAAGTTTTTAGAACCTACAACTATTGTATTTTTACTTGAAACAAAGCTTGTAATTACTGAGAATAAAATAATTACAGCCACGAATGCAGAAACTACTATTTTGAATTTTTTATTATTTAAAATTGAATTGCTTTTTCTAACTTTACCGTTATGAGTAATCTTTATTCCTTCAGGAACGACTATGTTTTCCACCTTACCTATAATAAAATCTAGAAAAATAGCAAGAAAACAAGCAGGAATAGCTCCGGCTAAAATCATATTATTGTTAACAGTTGAAACACCTGAAAACACTAAATATCCTAAACCACCGGCTCCGATAAATGCAGCTATTGTCATAAGGCCTACTGCCGTAACTGAGGATATTCTAATACCTGACATTATAATGGGCATAGCTAATGGGAAACGAACTTTTAATAGAATTTGTGTTTGAGTAAGACCCATACCATCAGCAGCTTCAATAAGTGAGGGACTTATGTTAGTTAGTCCTGTAAATGTATTTTTGACTATTGGTAGAAGAGAATACATAACTACCATAATAATTGCTGGTTTGCTGCCGATACCAAGTAGAGGAATTAAAAAACCAAGCAATGCAAGGCTGGGTACCGATTGAACTATATTTGTAAAACCTATGACAGGAACGGAAAGTTTTCTATACCTAACTATAAGTATTCCAAGAGGAATTGCAATAGCAATGGCAATTAAAATTGAAAATATAGTTAGTTGTATGTGCTGAATAAATAAATCTATTATTTCAGATTTTCTATCTATTACAAATTTTATAAAACTATTCATTAACATCTACCTCCATATCTATAAACTGATTACTTAATATAGACAAAAGGCTACTCTTTGTAAGAAGGCCTGACAGTTTAAAGTTATCATCCACTACAGGAACAAAGTTTATATCTTCTTTCTTTATAAGTTCTAATATATCTATTATAGAATCTTCTTGATTTACTGTTATAAGTTCAGTTTTCATTATATCTTTAAGTTTTACTGTTTTATCTGGATTTGCCCTTAGGGTTGTTCTAATTTGTTTTAAAGTGACAATTCCAGATAAAATGCCTAATTTATCTACAATAAGTAAACTATCTACATTGCTAGATTTCATTATTTCTATTGCTTGAAGTATTGTTCGCTCAGCTACTGATTTTATAGGCTTTGCTATCATAATATCTTTTGCTTTAATTAATTCAGGTTGAGTCCATATTCTGTTTTTACCTACAAAATCTCGTACGAAATCATTAACAGGATTTTTTAATAGTTCTTCTGGAGTATCAAACTGAACAACATGCCCATCTTCTAGAATACAAATTTTATCTCCGAGCTTTAAAGCCTCATCCATATCATGAGTTACAAATATTATGGTTTTGCGTACATTTTGTTGTATGTTAAATATCTCATCTTGGAGTTGAGCTTTTGTAATAGGATCTAAAGCACTAAAAGGTTCATCCATGAGGATTACATCAGGATCCATTATAAGAGCTCTTGCTACACCTACTCTTTGTTGCTCGCCTCCACTTAATTGATTAGGATATTTATTCTTGAATTCATCAGGATCAAGTCCTACTAAATTCAATAATTCAATTACTTTTGCATCTATTTTTTCTTTTGGCATTTTTTCAATTGATGCTATTAAACCAATATTGTCTGCTATAGTCAAATGAGGAAGAAGTCCCGCCTGTTGTATAACATAACCCATGTTACGCCTTAGTTTTATAGTGTTTTTATCTTCAATTTTATCACCATTAATTAATATTTCACCAGAAGTTGGGGTTAATAATTTATTAATCATTTTAAGTGTTGTAGTTTTTCCACAACCACTAGGTCCGATAAAAACCACTAATTCTTCGTCCCCTATGGTAATATTTATATCTTTTAGAATTTGTCTACCACTAAAACTTTTGTTTACATGTCTAAACTCAATCAAAATATAGCCTCCCAATTTATTACAAATAATGAATTAATTTTATCACTAAATAGTCATTTTGTAAAGAATCCTGTAAATAATAGACCTTTTATGTTGAATTTGTCGAATTATATGGATATTTAAATAAAAAAAACCCTTATATCACATTATTCTGTTATATGATATAAAGGGTAATCTTGAATTCTTAGTTTGAATAAAGAAGGTTTTTAATTTTCAAATAGCTACTTTCTTCACAAATTACAACGAAAATATCCTTGTCTTCAAAAGTAGTTTGTGGACCTGGTGAAAGTATTAATTTGTTATTTCGCCTTATACCAATTATAGTTGCACCAGTATTTTGCCAAAATTTAATATCAGATATTGTTTTATTTAGGACACTCATTTCAGGAGTTATTTCAAATTCATAAGGAATAAATGGATTACTATTTTTAAATCTACTAGAATAATCTATTAGTTCATCAATAGAATTATCTATATTTGTATCTAATTCTTTTTTCTTCTCCAGTAAAAGTAGAATATTTTTTTTGAGAGAACTAATAGTATCTATATCTTTAAATTTATCGATAAAGTTTAAACAATTATCTATGGAACTAATGACTATCCCGCTGCCCTTTGTTACTTTAACTATATCCATGTCACTTAGAAGAGTTATAGATCTTCTTATAGTTTCTGGTGATACATTGTATTCACTTGCGAGAGAAGAACGACCGTATAGTTTATCGCCAATAGCAAAATCTCCAGATAGTATTCTATTAGTAATATCAATTGCTATTTTTTTATAAATAGGTTTTAAAATAGATTCATTTGGCATTTTTGGTTTTATCAAAAGAACATTTATACTTTTGATAATTCCCCCCTTCTTTTGTATAATAATTTTAAACAAACAAATTATGTATTTAGTAATGTTTTTTCTAATTTATTATAAATTATTAAAAGCCTATTGTATATAGCAGATTTGTTTTATATTGAATTTTATGGGATATAAATACTAAATATAGTGTAAATATTTACATGATAATTCACAAAAGCAGTTAGAATATAAAAATAAAGTAATTTACCACAGTGAATACTAATAAACTAATTATGTTATAAAATGCATATAAGCTAAGATATCTATTTTGCACATTAGAGGATCGGTCATTTATGTACAGTTTATATGAGATAAGACTTGCTAAGGATGCAATTAGAGTTCCAAGCCCACCTATATTAACTCCTAGCAAAAGCTCCCTCCAATTTGAAGTGAAGTTTGCAAAAAGTATTGAACAGGGTACATTACTAATGATTTGACTAAATGCAATTGAAGCAAAATAAGTTGTGGGTTTATCTTTCAAAAAATCTTTCGCAAGCAACTCTATAAAAGGTAATTTTGATAAATTGCCAATAAATATAAAAAAACATACAAAAGTAAGTAGTAAAATATAATCTACGTTTAGGAATAATTTTTTATTTAATATTAGAACTGATGCAATTGTAATTATAAAGGCCAATTTGTAATTAATAATATTAAACACAGATAATATTATTAATATAAATAAAATGCAAAAAAATACAACATGAAGGTTATTTTCAATAATTATATTTTCTAAATCAAATTTAAGTTTTTTATTTTTTTCAAAACAATTTAAAATGAAAAGGCAAACAAAACCTAGTAATGTAAAGGGAAGCATTATTTCGAAAAATTCAAAAGCTGTTAAATTATAATAAGAAAAAATAAATAGGTTTTGTGGATTTCCCATGGGTGTAAGGCTACTTCCAATATTAGCGGCTAGTGTTTGAAATATAACAAGTTTTATCGGATTTATCTTAGCTCTTTTACTTATTATAAGGGCTAATGGTACAAAGGTTATTAGAGCTACATCATTAGTTATAAGCATTGAACTAAAAAAAGTTAAGTATATTAAAATAAATGAAATTTTTTTAGAATTATCGAATTTAGTAAGTAAACCTACAGCCATTTTGTCCAATATTTTCAAATGTTTAAAGGCACTTACAGTTATCATAAGATTAAATAATGTAAATAGGACTTTAAAATCAATGTACTCAACCTTTGGTAAGGAAAAGAATGAAGTGATAATAGCAAGAATAACTGCTACAGTGAAGATTAATTGATTCTTAAATATATTTACTATTTTATTTATGTTATTCTTAAGAGAAACTTTGTTTATCATTTTTATCACCCACAATACACTTAATATTTAAAGAGAATATAGAAAAAAATAATTTTTAAATTACAATATAGCAAAATATATTATAATCTATTAATTACTGAAACACCAGATTTAGCAAGAAAAATTTAATACAAAAAAATTGGTAACGTATAGGAGAAGTTATGAGAAATTTATGGAATAGAAAAACGATATTGAAAGTTTTACTATGTATTATTTGCTTAGGTGTAATTTTTTATAATGGCACAAGGCGAGGAGAAATATCACAAAGGAGTAGCAATGAGTTTATAAAGGTAGTAAGCAAATTTATGAATATACCTCTTTCCACTTTTGATAAAGCCAATATTAAATTTAATGATGTGAATTTTTATGTAAGGAAAAATGCACATTTTTTTCAGTATTTAATTCTCAGTGTTCTTATGTGTTCTGCAGTAAAGCAGCTTAAATTATATAAGTGGAGCGAAATATATTTATTATTATTTCTGCTTTTACTTTTTCCAGTAGCAGATGAGTTTATTCAAAAATTTATACCAGGTCGAACGTCAAATATTTTTGATGTAGTAATTGATTTTAGTGGTGGAATTATAGGAATGTTAATTTTCAATATTAGATATAAAGTGCATAAAAAGAAAGCTACGATTCAATTTTAAGGGATTCAGTTTAGTTTTTACAATGTATATAATAACCTCAATACAGTAATAATAGGTGTGTATAAAAAATTGCTTTATGGAGGTCTGAAAATGAAGAAAACGTGTTTAAAAATAAAAATATTCAGTGGGATGTTATGTGTTGGCTTAGCATTTTCCTCAACAGGTGTTAGTTTTGCATCTGTTACAAATAATGAAATCACAACTGCGGTTACCAGTATGGATGTAAAAATTCATTCCTATGATAAAAAAGCTGCTAAGGCAAGACAAGTAGAGATGAAAGCTACATTGGATATTGTAATTAAGGAAAGTATAACATCTAGTATTATTACGAAAACAGAAGGTGACAAGGTACTAAAATATGTAACCGTAAAATCTGAAAAAAATCTCAATATCAAGAAAGATAAAAAGGACAAAAATGGAAAATGTGATTGTGTCAAAGGTGGATTATTTAATGATTTAGTAACCGATGGTATTCTGACTCAGGAAAAATCTGATGCCCTTAGAAAAAAAATGTATAGTAAAAAAACAGAAATTAGAAATACAGAACTAAAAAACGGATTAAATATTCTTGTAGTTAATAAAATATTAACAAGTGAACAAAGCAAAAAAGTTTATGTAGTTATAATAAATAGGCAAAAAGAGAGAAAAGAAACATATATTAAAGCTAAGAATATGAGCGAAAAAGAAAGAAAAATCTATATGGAAAAAATGAAGTTAACTAGGGTTAGCCCAATGAAGGTGCTTATTGACAATGGTACTATTACAAAAGAACAAGAAATTGAAATAATAAAGGTATTGCCGCATCATTTTCACGGTGGGCATAGTAATAAATAGAAATATAGTTGAATTACCAAAATGCATATCATGTATTTTGGTAATTTTTATTTAAAAAGTTATTCATAAAGAATACATAAAGATATGCTAAAATAAAAATGTATAAATAAGAGCTTTTATGAGAGGAGAATTTAGTTTATGGCAATATTAGTATGTGGTGGAGCAGGTTATATTGGAAGTCATATGGTAGCTGAGCTTTTAGAAAAAGGGGAAGATGTAGTTATCCTAGACAATTTCCAAAAGGGGCATCATGATTCATTATTGGGTGGAAAACTTTACTCTGGAGATTTAAGAGACGATGATATACTACATAAGATTTTTACAGAGAATACAATAGATGCAGTTATAGATTTTGCAGCAGATTCTCTTGTTGGGGAAAGTGTTACAGAACCTTTAAAATATTTTGAAAATAATATTGGTTCTACAGTAAATTTATTAAAGGCTATGAGAGATCATAAGGTTAAATATATAGTGTTCTCATCTACAGCAGCAACATATGGTGAGCCGGATAATATTCCTATACTCGAAGATGATAAGACTTTTCCCACTAATCCCTATGGTGAGTCCAAGCTTTGTGTAGAGAAAATCTTGAAATGGTGTGATAATGCTTATGGTATAAAATATACTGCGTTAAGATATTTTAATGCGGCAGGTGCACATATAAGCTCAAATATAGGAGAAGACCATAGGCCAGAATCTCATTTGATACCTATTATACTTCAGGTAGCACTTGGGCAAAGAGAAAAGATTATGATATTTGGAGATGATTATAGTACTGAGGATGGTACTTGTGTTAGAGATTATGTCCATGTAACTGATCTTGCTAGTGCTCATTTACTTGCAGTGAAGAGGCTTAGACGAGGTGAGGATAGTACGACTTGTAATCTTGGAAATGGACAAGGTTTTTCTGTTAAACAAGTAATCGACGCAACAAGAAAAATTACTGGTAGAGAAATAAAAGCTGAAATGGCCCCTAGACGTGCGGGAGATCCTGCAGTACTTATAGCTTCTAGTGACAAAGCTCGAAAAATTCTAGGATGGGAACCTAAATATGCATCTCTTGAAACTATTATAGAAACTGCGTGGAAGTGGCATGAAAGTCATCCAGAGGGATATAGCAAATAAGAGAAGTGCGCCCTGTATGAAGTTTCCCCTGCGTGACTACAATAAGAGCTTGAAACATGAAATTCCATTAAGAAATTCTAAATAATTTTTGAATAGAAATTAAAAAAAGTTGTACAAGCTTTCCTTTGGATATTTTCATCCACTTGGACACTTATACAACTTTTTTTAATTTTTTTGTATTTTTTAAGATTAATCTGCAAAGACTAGATAAACACCATATTTATCTTTATAGTCTTTGTTTTTACTAGCATAATCGACTAAGAAGGAACCTTTTAAAAAAGCAATTATGGAAATTAGTATAATAAAATTTTTAATTATTGAATTAATTTTCATAAGATTTCTCCTTTCACGATATTACTATGATCTTATTTTGCTCTAAAATATGATTAAAAACCTATTGAAACATAGGGAAATTGCTAAAATATATACATGGTTAAATTGATAATAAAAAGGGTTGAGCAAATGTAATTACATAAAAATTCAAATTTAACAGAAAAAAATATATAATTTAAGATTAAATTGGAACCAAAATTGTTAGCTTTATTTAGGAATTTCTATATCACTGGGAATTTCAAGACCTGCCATTTTCATTAAGTATAATGCATTTCTAGTGGTAGATACTCCAGGACGTAATTTATAGTCAAAATATAATTTATCATCTTTATAGTATTCCTTAAGATGGAAATTTTTAACTTTTTTATTGGTTTTCTCTATGTCACCTAACTCTAAGTCGTGGGTGGATACAAATCCTAGTGCATTTTCATTGCTCAGTTTTGCCACAAGTACTTTAGCACCAGTATGTCTATCTATTGAGTTTGTTCCTTTAAAGATTTCATCTAATAAGAAAAAAATTGGAGCTTCGTTTTCAGTAGCAGTAACTAGCTTTTTTATTCTTAAAAGTTCTGCATAGAAGGAAGAAATGTTTTTTTCTAAATTATCACTTGTTCTCATGCAGGTGTATATATCCATTATAGAGCAGTTGAATTCTTCAGAGCATACAGGAGCGCCAGCATAGGCTAAAACTAAGTTAATGCCAGTAGTACGAAGCAATGTGCTTTTGCCAGACATATTAGACCCTGTTATTAAAAGAACATTTTGTGACTTTTCTATGAGAATATCATTATATACCCTGTTACTTCCAAGCAGTGGATGGCCAAGGTTCTTAGCATTGAAGATAGGGGAGCCACCCTGAAAGTTTGGCATAACCCAGTCATTGTGTTCATAGGCTATAGTCGATAAACTATTTAAAGCTTCCATTTCACCTATAACCTCTAGCCAAGTTTCTAAAGAAGAACCACTATCTTTCTTAAAGCGTTGCAAATTAATTAAACATTGAAAATCCCACAGGAAAAGAATATTTATAGGCAAATAGTAAATATTTTTTCTATCTGATATTAGTGTAACTAGATTTACTAATTTTTTAATTTGAAAAGAAGCCTTAACACCCTCTTTATTTACAAGCCTTTCTTTTAATTGAATTAAATACTCAGAGGTAAAATTCTTTTTTTCTATATGTTTAAGGAGTTTATTATATATAAGAATTGAATCTTTATATTCAAATACTGTGTCCAAGTTTTTACTTACTTCTTTATATCCAATAATAATCAGTATTATATGGAGTACAATGGCCAAAAGAAATATTTTATAGTAAACCTTAGAAAAAGCGAAGGATGACACAAGAAGAGATACAGTTATTATTGGTAGTATTCTTATAACAGTCTTTACTAAGGGTTTTAAGAAAAACTCATTTTTATCTTTTACCCATCGCAATAATGATTCAGGGTTATGATTTTTATTTTCACTAAGAATTGCTTCTGCTGCGAATCTTTGAGTCCATCCAATACTTCCTGCAAGCTCTTTTATTGCTTGTTGCCTTTTATGTATTTCCTCAATGCCATAAATAGGTCTAGAGAGAGCATCCTTTAATTTTTGTCTTCCAAGATAAGTTATGCAGGTATTTATCCATTGAAAAAGGGAGCTGTCACCAAATATATCTAGGTCTTTTGAGTAATTATGGTTTTCATCACTGAATTCCTCACCACTATCAGAAAAATCCTTCCAATTGTTATTTACACGGTTTAGACAATTTTCATTGATTTTAGATAAAGTAACACATCTAATTTTGTTGTGTTTTATTTTGTTATGTTTGATAGCCAAAGTTATAAATGTGATAGTTGTAGTAATTAATAAAATAATGCTTAAATAATAAGTAGTCTTTAAAAAGAAAAAAATCGTAAAACCTAATCCACTCACAAAGACTATTAACCTTAATAAGCTTATGAAACCTATGGCTTCATTTTGTTTTTTAAGTAAATTATCATAATGTTTTTTTCTATTAACATAAAGTGTTTCTTGAGTTTCCATAAATGCCTCCTAGATGTTTTCTTTATAAGATATATAATATCATATTAAAGGCTTGGTCCGCAATTTACTATATTAGGATAATATAAACAAATATATTTTAGATAACCACTAAATTATTAATAAACAACCATGTTTAAATTTGAAAATTATTGTAAATGTGGTATTATATATAAACATACAAAGAAAACACTATCAAAGTACATTTTAGTATGTTGATAGTGTTTCTTAGAATTGTTAAGGCACATCTGCCTTGAATTTGCAACTTCAAATGTAGAATGTTTTAGTTAGTTCATTTTGCGGCTGTTTAATGTATATAAGTAATTGTACTTTGCACTATGCTTTATTTCGTCAGTTATAATATTGAATAGTATGTCTCTATATATTATAGATGGGAGGCCTCTTCTAATTTCTCTGTATCTTTCCACGGCACTAAGTTCTCCAAACAATGCTTTTTTAATACCTTCTAGGTAGGAAGCTGGTTTAATAAATTCTTCCTCTTCATCAAGTAGTATGTCTATTCCAGTGATGTTATTATATATTTGTCTAAACATTTTATTATGTCCGCGTTCATCATCCCTTATAGATGCAATAATTTTCTTTTCATCGTCTGTGGGGGCTACACTTATTAAGTAATCATAAAATAATTCATCTTCTTTTTCACCTTGAACAGCTTTTTTAATTCCTTCTAAGGATTTTTTTAATAAATTCGGATCATACATAAGATTTGAATTTTTGTACATGGTTAACCTCCTTGTAGTGATTTAAGCAGACAATAACAATTATTTTTGTATTTCTATAATTGTAAAATCATTATTATATATAATATGAGGAATATATGCTAGTTGTGACTAGGTTAAATGTTACCGATTGTAATTTTAAAGTATAATTGGTAGTATAACTTAATGGAGTATTTATCCTATTAAATTTTAGTATAGGAGATGATGTAAAATTGAAAATAACTATAACAGGTAGTTTATATTCGGGAAAGAGCTGTGTTGGCAAAGCTATATGTGAGGCTTTAGAATATACTTATTTTAGTGTTGGTGAATTACAGAGGAAGCTAGCAGTAGAAAAAGGCATGTCTATAACAGAATACAATAAGTATATGCAAGACAATAATTTAGATAATGGTGTTGATAATAAAACTATAAAAATTGGGAGAGAATATGAGAATTTTGTTTTTGATGCTAGACTTGCATGGTATTTCATACCGGATTCGTTCAAAATTTATTTAAAAATAGATATTGATGTTGCAGTAGAAAGGGCAATGAAAAATGAGAGAGGTAATTCAGAGAGGTATACTTCAAAACAAGAGGCTAAGGAGAATATATTAGAAAGAAGAAGATTAGAGGTTACAAGGTTTAAGGATATTTATAATATAGATATAGATAGAGATAGTAACTTTGATTTAATTATTGATACCTCTCACATTACTATGAAAGAGGTAATAGAAAAAATTCTAAACAAGGTTAGGGATGTCGTTTAAGAGAAAAAGTGCTGAAATGAATTGACTTTTATTTAATATATTTCAATACATTTTTAGTGTGTTCAACATATGTTTTAGAAAATACATGTTCATTAGTTGCACTATTTAATACATAATAAAGATAATCAGTTTTCGCAGGGTGGATAGCAGCATTTATTGACTTAGTGCCGGGATTGCATATTGGTGATGGTGGCAATCCTTTATTTAAGTAGGTGTTGTAGGGCGATTTTACTGCTAGGTCTTTATTGTATAGCTTTTCTTTATTTCCAACTATATATATAATTGTTGCATCTATTTGCAAGGGCATATTTATATGTAATCTATTGTTAATAACACTTGCAATTTTTGGCCTGTCTACATCTTTTCCTGCTTCTCTTTCTATTAGAGATGCTGTTATCATAATATTTCGTATATTTAGGTTCATTTTGGAGATATAGCTTTTATTAGTTTCCATATTTATTTCAAAAGTTTTTAACATTTTAGTTATAATTGTTTTACTTGGGGTACCCTTTAAAAAAGAATATGTAGCAGGATATAAAAAACCATCTAATTTATGTTTATCATTTGGCAATCCTTTTAAAAACCAGTAATTATTATCTGTCCAGTTTTCAACTCCATCTATAAAATCTTTTTGAGAAACTAATCCTGATTTTTCCAAAGTCTGACCAATTTTTTCATATGTATATCCCTCAGGTATTGTAATAGTTATTGTGTTATTTATTGTATTATATTTATTATATAACTTATTGCCTATGTACAATCCTCCAGATAATATTAAAATAAAAACAATAATTAAAAGTAAAATTTTTATTAATTTCATTATTATGAGGCTCATAATCACCGTAACTAATTAGGCTACTCAGAACCAATTTCAACTCCTCTTTTGCTAAATGTATTTTTAGTATATCATATATTAGAAATTTAATATCTACTTTAAAATAAAGGAAATTGAGTTTATATTGAAACATTAATTTGATTTAAAAATATAATCGATATCTTCAATAATTTCACTATCAATAAAGGTATCATTTTTCATATCATTTAGTATTCGCATAGCAACTTTATGGGTTAAGGAAGATCTATAAGGACGAACTTCAGTTAAAGCCTGGTATATATCAAGGCATCCCATAAGTCTAGAATTAAAGTCTAGTTTAGTGTAATTTTTCCCAAAGGGGTAACCTTGACCATTTAGCTTTTCATGATGGTTTGAAGCCCATTCGACTATATCTTCAAACCCCTTTATTTCTTGTAGTGCAATTCTAGTATAATAGGGATGTTCTTTTATCAGTTCATATTCGTCCGTGGTAAGTTTTTTTGGAGATTCTAATATAGAGTTAGGCACGGCTAATTTTCCTATATCGTGTAAATCTGCAGCTATAAGCAATTTATAGGTATCTTCTTCGTTATATCCATAATACACTGCTATTTTTTCTAATTTAATTGCAAGTCCACTAGAATGGAGTTGCGTATAGGGGGATTTAGAGTCTATTATTTTTGATAAGATCTTCGTAATATTTCGTATTTCTTTAAAAGAGCACTCTATTGAGAATTTTGGAATTAAATTTTTTAAAGCATTTGTGATGAACATGTTTTTCAAATCTAAAAAAAAGCTTTTATGTGTAGATACATTTATAAATGCGTCAATTATTTCATTTGGGAATAAAACATTTCTACTATCATTAATAAAGGCTAAAAGTTTACCATGTTCGGATTTTTTAAAACTTTCAAAATTGAAATTATTATCAAGAATATCTGAAAGATGAATAACTTGAGACATTAAAGGAATATCATTTCCTACTAAATTGAAAAAACCTGTGCCATCATAGTTTTCATGATGATAAAGTAGCACATCTTTAACACTAGAATAGAACGGGAAATTACTAATGTTATTTTCTCCGACGCTGCAATGTTCTTTTTTACGTTCTATTAGGCTAAAGTTTTTCAAATTCGCTCCCAGCAATGTATCATGTAAGCTTTTTTCACTTACACCATTATCGTGTAGAATTGCCAAAGCTGTTAAATCGTATAACTCTTTCTTATTAAATCCTAAGTTTTCACCTATTTTATAGCAAATGTATGATACTCTTTTGCTGTGATTAGTAGTGGCGCCAGTTAGGTCAAGTTCCACAAAATCCAAAGCAAAGGATATTGATATTAAAAATTCATTTAAGTTAAATAACATATGTTTTCCTCCAAAAGATTTGATTGATATTAAAAGATAATATTAGTCAAGTAATTATAATACAATTTTGGTTAAAATTAAACCAAAAATATTAATATAAAAATTAACTTAAATTTTATAAAGACTGAAATCCATTACTTATAAAATTCTATGATATACTAAGTTTGTTTATAAGAAATGTGGTCGCATGGAGGTAATTATGTATAAATTAATAGCATTAGATATGGATGGAACATTACTTAATGGTGAAAACAAAATCTCATCAGCAAATTTCAATGCAATACAGAAAGCGAGAGAAAATGGAGTAAAAGTTGTATTAGCATCAGGAAGACCTTTACTTGGATTTAAGAGATATTTAGAAGAACTTAATTTAATCTCAGAGAATGAATATGCAGTAGCCTTTAACGGAGCACTTGTTCAAAGCTCAGAAGGCACGGAAATAATATCGAAAACTACATTAACTATTGAGGATTATAAATATTTGTACAAGCTAAGCAAAGAGTTAGAAGTTGATATAGATGCAATAACAGAGAGTAAGGTAATTTCTCCAAAAGATAATGAATATACGAGGAGAGAATCTAAGCTAAATCATATTCCAATTGAGATAATTCCTGTGGAAGATGTAGATACAAGTACTACTATAGTTAAGGTTATGTTTATAGGTGAACCAGAGCTTATAGCTGAGATAATTAAAAACATGCCTGATGAGGTAAGTAGTAAATATTCAATAGTTAGAAGTGCACCTTTTTATTTAGAGTTTCTTGATAAATCAGTGAATAAAGGTGTAGGAATAGCGGCACTTGCAGAAAAGTTAAATATTAAACAAGAAGAAGTTATATGCATTGGAGATGCAGGGAATGATATTCATATGATTAAGTATGCTGGACTAGGAGTTGCAATGGGAAATGCGTTTCCAGAGGTTAAAAAAATTGCAAATTTTATAACTAAAACTAATGAGCAAGATGGGGTAGCATACATTATTAATAAGTTTATTTTACAACCTCAAGAAGAATTTGCGGTATAAGGGTCATTAAATAAAAAGCTAGTAATAGTTAAAATTACTAGTTTTTTATCATGTAATTTATATCCTTTTAACTTTTTAATTTTAACGTAATCCAGTTAATTCGTCTCTTCTGTTTTGTTGTTTTTCTTTCATGTTTTCTAAGTCGGATACATTCATATGCTCTTGGTTATGTTCAATATATCCTTTAGCAAAATCATAATTTCTTTCAAGATATTTTAAATCGTTTGAATGTGATTGATTTCCATCCAAAATCTTACATTCTAATATTTCAATATCAGCTTCTCTATCAGCTTGTTTTACTATTGAATCGCTGAACTTTTCTAATGACGATATGTCAGAATATTTTTCAAGATGCCTTTCTGTTCTTGTATGATTTTCTACAATATTTTCAAGAGCTTCTAGTCTGTTAGCTTTTTCAATTTTATAACGGTCTTCATTATTATATATATTGTTATTGTATGTCATTAAAAGTCCTCCTCTTTTTTAAAATTTCAATATTATTATTTTAGGTTTTTTACCTTATTGCAATACTATGAGATGCTTGGAATTTAATATATAAAACATAATTAAGACGATATTATGTATTTAGTGGATTTTTATAGGAAAAATATGATTTTTTGTTTTGGTAAATAATCTGATATAATTATATATATTGATAAGAAAACAATCATTGATATTGTTAATGTAAGCAAAGAAAGTTTAGGAGGATTAAAATGTTAAAAATCAAAAAACTTATAATAATTTTCATGTGTTTAATTATTATAGGCGGAGTTTTTTATAGGACAACTTATGAGAGAGAAAAACAAAAAAAATATATACAAACAATAAAAATAAATAAAGAAAATAAGATTAAAAAAGAAAAATATTTGGTAGAATCCCATAAAAAAAATTTCCCAATGGTTGTTGTTATAGATCCTGGACATTCTAATGTTACGAATCTTAGGAAAGAGCAACAAGCGCCAGGGTCAAACATAATGAAAATAAAAGAGTCAGGTGGTACTCAGGGCATTAACACAAAAACTCCTGAATACGTTGTTAATATGGAAGTAGCAGTTAAACTAAAAAGTTTACTTGCAAAAAAAGGATATACTGTAATAATGACTAAAACAAAGAATAATCAAAGTTTGGGGAATATTGCAAGGGCTGAAGTTGGAAATAAAATTAATGCTGATTTAGTTATAAGAATCCATGCGGATGGAAATGAAAATTCATCTGTTAAAGGAGCATCAATGCTTGTACCTGCAAATACTAAAAATACGAATATCATATATAAACCAAGTAAAAAGTATGGACAAATAATATTTAATAGTTTGATTAAGAATGTTGGCATGAATAATCGAGGTGTTGTGGAAAGAAGTGATATGACGGGTTTTAATTGGTCTAAGGTTCCTGTTATTTTAGTAGAAATGGGATTTCAATCTAATGCTACTGAGGACAAGTTATTAATAACTGATTCTTACCAAGATAAGATAGCGAAGTCATTGGCAGAGGGCATTGATCTAGCGCTAAGGTGAAGGTATCAAGTTCTCCTGTATGCCTTGCAATACGAGCTCGAAACGTGAACTGCCATTAAAAAGGAGGGAATATAATGAAGTTAAATAAGATTCATCATATAGCTATTATTTGTTCAAACTATGAGATATCTAAAGAATTTTATGTTAATATTTTAGGTTTGAAGATCATTAAAGAAATATACAGAAAAGATAGAGAATCATATAAGTTAGACTTAGGGGTTGGGGAGAATTATCAAATAGAATTATTTTCTTTTCCAAAGGCAGCTAAAAGGTTGAGTTATCCTGAGGCATGTGGGTTGAGGCATCTTGCTTTTGAGGTTGATAATATTGATGAGGTAATAAAAGAACTGTCGAATAAGAATGTAATTACTGAACAAATTAGAATTGATGAGATTACTGGGAAAAAATTTACTTTTTTTAGTGATCCAGATGATTTGCCTATAGAATTATATGAAAAATAGAGTTAATGGTATCAAATTCTCCGGCGTGCCTTGCAACCGAACTCAAAACAGGAAAATCCATTAAGAAATTCTAAGCTTTTGCGCATATAAAATGCCCTAACGCTCACATTCGGCGTCCTGCCTCAAGTTCGCTAGACTGCCGTCCTGGCAGTCTTACGGGAATTTTATAGTCGCAAAAGAAGAATTTCTAAAAGGAATTTCAATTGTTTTTTCATTTCTTGTTGCAAGTCACTCTGGAGAAAATTAATACTGTTATTTGCAAATGGGGATGAAATAAAGAAATTATTGAAGAATTACTTTTTATAGTCGGAAGAAATTTCTAAATGAAATAAAAATATCAAATAAGCAGTTATTAAAACAAAACAAATAAAGCACATAAGGCCATTAAGTCTTATGTGCTTTATTTGTTTTAAATTAAATTGCTTTTTAATACTTCTTCAAGAGTCTTTGATTCTTCAATATCACTTATTAGGTTTGCAGTTGATTTGTTGTCTCCGATTATGATGCCACCTGTTAAAATATTTTTATTGAAGAATAATTTTTTGTATACTTTGTTTTCAACGTCTTGTGTGCTGAGAGCTTTAAATTTATCTTTTGATATTTGTCCTACAGATAATAGTTCAATGCCCATAGCGTTAAAGGATATGACTCCTGTTGCGTGTACGTAGGCTTTCTTATCTCCTACTGCATTTATACCTGCAATTTTGCCCATGTCTACAGCGGCAGGCCAGTTGCCATATACTGTGCCTGCGTATTCTGAAATGTCGCCGCATGCATATATATCTTTTACATTGGTTTCCATATAATCATTGACTAATATACCTTTGTTAGTGATTATAGTAGTGTTATCGGCTATATTTTTATTTGGTGCTATGCCTGTTGAAAATAGGACTAACTGCGCATCAAAAGTTTTTCCACTTTTGAGAGTTACTGATGTAACAGATTTTTTACCATTTATGACGGTTACGCTATCACCTAGTATAACTTCAATATCTTGGTTTTCAACTGCAGTTTTAAGTATAAGACTACCTTCGTTATCTAATTGCTTACTAAGAAGGGAATCGGCAAATTCCACTACTGAAACTTTAAGACCAGCCTTTTTTATTTCATATGCGGCTTCAAGCCCTAGAAGTCCACCACCTACAATTACTACGCTTTTAGCGGTCTTCATCATATTCTTAATATCTTCTAAATCATTTAAATTTCTTAAAGTGAATACTCCTTGTTTATCTATCCCATCAGTTGGAATCATACGGTTTTGACTTCCGTTCGCTATAATTAATTTATCGTAACTTATAGCGATGCCACCCTCAATTAGTATTTGTTTTTCCTCAGTTTTAATGGCTTTAACTTGTACTCCTAAGTTAAGGGTTATATTATTTTTCACATACCATTCTTTTGGAGATAGGTAGAAAGTATCGTCTTTAAGGTCTTCACTTATGCCATCAGATATGGAAGGCCTGTAATAGGTTAATTGTGCTTCATTAGATACTATTTCTATCTCACATTCTTTATTTCTTTTTCTTATGGCATCGGCAGCATAATATCCAGCAGCGCCGTTACCAATGATTATAAATTTCTCTTTTTTGACAGAACTAAAGGTTATTACCTCTTTTGTTACTTCAATAAACTGATCGGCACTTGCACCACAAGCAGGGCATATTTCAGGTGGTTTTGCTCCGTCAAATTCTTCTCCACAAACGATGCATTTCCATCTTTTTTGTGTAGTTGGTTTAGTAGGAGTTTTTTTTGGTTTAATCTTCTCAGCTATCTTAAGCGCAAAACTTTCCCCAAATTTGTAGGCAAAGTTTAAATCTTTTTCATCTGGCTTAAAATTGATTTTCATTGAAGGGTATAAATCAAGTTTAATTTGTTTTAACCTTTCCATTACATTTGGGACACCTTCTCCACTCCAACCATAAGAACCAAATGCAGAAGCTACTTTTCCACCATGAACTATAGGGTTTAAGTTTATTAATATATCCCATATTGGTTTTAGAGCATCTCCATTTATAGTAGGAGTACCAAAAATTATTCCCTTAGATTTATCTATACTAGATAAAATATCATTTATATCATGATGAATAACATCATATATATTAACTTTAAAATTAGAAATTGAGTTTATACCCTCTTCTATTTTTTTAGCTATAGTCTCCGTATATCCATAAGCTGAGACGAAACATATAGTAACTTCATTAGTAGAGGTCTTTTCTTCTGGAAGGCTCCACTGCTTGTATTGATTTACAATGCTTAAAGGATCATCTCTTAAAACAGGTCCATGACCTGGACATATTATGTCAATAGGTAGGTCCTTAATTTTGTCTATTGCTTTTAATATATAAGGTTTAAAGGGTGCCATAATACCATCAAAATAATATTTTAAGGCTTCTCTATAATTTTCTTCGCTTTCGTTTAAATCATTAAATACAGCTGCACTTGAGTAGTGACTCCCAAAGGCATCACAAGTTATAAGTAGCTTGTCTTCCGCAACGTATGTAAAAATTGAGTCTGGCCAGTGAAGGAAAGGTGCTGAAATAAAAGATAAGGTTTTATTTCCAAGACTTATACTATCCCCATCACCTACAGTTATATATTCAAAATCTCTGTTTATAATTTGTTTAAGAAATTTAATGGCAGCACGTGAACCTACTACCTTAGCGTTTTTAGCAATTTCTAAAAGCTTTCCTACAGAACCTGAATGGTCTGGCTCAGTATGATCTACTACTATATAATCAATGTCCTCTACTTTAATATGTAAAGACTTTAATCGTTCTAGATATTCATCAAAAAATTTTTCTTTTACTGTCTCGAATACTGCGGTTTTTTCACTGCCTTTTACTATATAAGAGTTATATGTAGTGCCAAAAGGGGTATACATGGTTATATCAAAAATCCTAAGATTGGGATCGAGTGCACCTACCCAGTATATATCTTTAGTTACTTCTAATGCTTTCATTTATATCTCTCCTTTAACAATTATTTTTATATAATAGTTATTGTTTATTTTACAGTATAACAATATTATAGTATAACAATATTTAGAATGCAATAATGAATTACCATATAAGGTTAGCTCTGTTTTACAGTGAATACTTTTTATGCTATAGTTTCAATAATAATAAAAATAACGAGATTATTTATAAT
>NZ_DATCQT010000177.1:0-9285 GCF_036569345.1 Clostridium sp. | reverse complement strand
AGAGACATGAACCTATGCCAACATTGTAAACAAAAGCCTGCGGTGGACATACATCACCTTACCTATGAACATTTATTTAATGAACCCATCGAAGACTTATTGGCGCTTTGCCCTACTTGTCATTCCAAAGTACACAGCAAGGTATTGTAGCGGAATGAGTTATTCATTCTCTCCACAAAGTTAGCTGAACCAGCCAAATACAGCCACTAACGTTTCAAGGTAGTATCACGAAAATGGGTATCCTTCCAGGAGCCTCCACATTTTCTTAGCTCTCCACCTTGCCTTAATTCGTCTGTTCAGCAGTTCGTCTGTTCGAGAATTCACTCGACATTAAAACTTACTGCTATGGAAATTAAACAACTGCTAACAGTCTTTGAACGCTATGCTTATGGCCAATCGTTACACACTGCATTTACTGAATTACTTGACTGGACCTTGTTACCTTTTAAGAAGTACAGCACGATTGATGAACAAAGCCAGGCACTTGAAACTTACAAAACCCATCCAAAAGTTGAACAACTTGTAAACCTGGTTACATTAATAGGTGACCTATCAGAAGATTTTAATGATCCACTTGGTGAATTATACATGCAAGCTATCTCTAATGGCTTCAATGGTCAGTATTTTACACCAACACCAGTGTGCGAAATGATTTCGGCTATAACCATTGGTGAATGCCTTGAAAGCAAAGAAACAATTTGTGATCCAGCTTGTGGTTCGGGTAGAATGCTTTTAGCATCTGCAAAATTTAATCGCCATTCAAAATTCTATGGTGCAGACCTGGATAATACTTGCTGTAAAATGGCACTCGTAAACATGCTGCTTAACTCACTTACAGGTGAAATAGCCCACATGAACACATTGAGTAACGAATTTTACAATGGATACAAAACCAGTACAATATTAATTGACGGTTTTCACATGCCTCACTTTATAGAATTTACTGAACCTGAGTTGAGTTACATTTGGCTCAAACCTTTAAAATGTAAAGAAGTTAAACCAGCATTCACTATGCCATTTGAACCTGTTAAAGCAACACAACCTATTAATGGAGTACAGGGAAGTTTGTTTTAAATAAGATTGTCTATCTGCAAATGTTTGTTAGCTTTGGATTTAAACCAATCCTGATGACAAATAAAATGCTACGACTATCAAAGAAGATAGTTATCTCTTCTGATCAAGACGTAAAAACCTATGAAGTTGAACGATGGTACAATGAATATTTTAAAGAATACAACTATCAACTTGAACACTTGGGTGTCGCGGTAGGTCAGCAGACGACAAGTCCTAATGAAAAAAAAATAACTTCAGCATTAGAGGGAATGTACGCAGCAAACCTCGCTGCCAAGATAATTCAAAACAAACCATTCGTTGACTTCTACGGATATCAATTTGTTACTCCATCTGTAAAAGTCACTTCATTTGGTTTCTCAAGAAACCAAACGAACCCCCAATTAACTGTTTATCTTATAACACAACCTTTGGAACTACTTGAATCATATGGCTCCATACTGATCTTAAAACACCCAACAAATGAAGATAGCAGTATGGTTATAAGCATTGAGTTAAATGATTCAACGTCGATCTATTCAATTAGCTAGTAACAAGCAACGCCAAGGTACAGCCCACATTTTGCATTTAATGTACTATGCCATTTTTCTAACTATTTAAAAGGTAAAGAAGTTAAATCTCTATTTACCATACCATTTGAACCTGTTAGAGTATTACTGCTGATTAATGTAGTACAGATAAGACTCTTTTGATTTGCCATTAAAGGCAACCTTCATTAAGATTTTTGTACTTCTTCTTATGGGTACGCAATAATACGTTCAATCACAATATGGTTTGTCAATAGTTAAATCAATGTGTTGATAATTAAATTGCTAAATGGTTTAGCAATACATTATATTTGATAAATATGCAGTCTGTACCTTATTATTTCAATACAAAATCAAATGAAATTAGCAACAATTAAGTTAGCCCAAAGGATTACGTTAAATAGCAAAGCTGGTGCGAAAGCATTTGGGCTTGAAAGACAATTCGAAAATTATCTGACATCTATAAAGGACATATGTGTAATGCAAGGATTAACTGACCAATCTAGATTACCTATTAAAATGTTAAACGAATTAGAGAAAGCTTTAGAAACTATTCATTTAAACAGCTTTGCCTATGTTTTGAAAGAAACCAAGCCTTTAAATGACGTTAGTGATACACATAAATTCGATATAGCTGATATTACACTAAAATTGAAATCTTATGATATTCCATCAAACACATTAGAATTAGATATTTTTTGCATTACTGGTGAATTACATTTAATTGATACAATAGGAACCTTTGCCATCATTGAAAAGAATATAGATGGTGCTACGTGGGCTAAAACATTAACGGTCGCTTTATCTCACAATACAACAATCTATGCAATTAAAGCTACGCCGTTAGATAGTAAATAAGCTAATTAGAGAATGAGTCTATTAACAAACAACATACCGTTATTCATTATATTATTTCTACCTGGCTTTTTGTCTGTTAAAGTCCATCGACTTTTGATAGCAGATGAGAAGTACGATTTTACCAAGAATTTATTTGAAATTATAGGGTATAGCTTAATTAACTTCGTTTTGTTTTCCTGGCTAATAGTTATTAATGACTATAACAATTGGATTAAAGTTTTTCCAGCAGGCTTTTACACTTCTGCATTTATTGTTTTAATTGTTGGACCATTAATTTGGCCTTTAATTTTAAACAGGGTTCTCAATAGTAAAATGATTAAACCCCATGTTATAAGTAGTTCAAAGTCTGCGTGGGATTTTATTTTCACAAAAAGAAATGGAGCCTGGGTTATTGTACATTTAAAAGATGGAAGAAAGATTGGTGGTAAGTTTAGTACGAAATCTTTCGCTTCTCCTTATCCCTGCAAAGAAACTATATACATCGAAGAATTATGGGAATTAGAAGGTAGTAAATTTGTCAATATTATACCAAGGACAAACGGAATTCTTATAATATCAGATGATATTTTTGCGATAGAATTTTTCAATTAATTAAAAATCATAGTCATGTCAGAAGAAGATTCAAAAAAACAGGGAAAATCAATTCATCACGCACCAGAAATCAAAAAAGGGAATGATGCAGAAAGAGGTGGATTTGATCAAGTTAGAAACAAGGGAAATTTAAGCGAGGGTTACCAGCCTATTCGAGACATAATAGATACGTCTCCACCCGATGGCGGTTCAGGAGTTCCAGATAAGGATAAAGACAGTTAATGATTTGTTGATTGAAACGCCAGGCTTCTCAGCTTGGCGTTTTAATTTTAGTACAGTTTGATATTTATTTTTAATTTACAACCAAATAAACCTGTATGGCACTAAGTTGGAATGAAATTAAAGATAGAGCAGTTACATTTTCAAAAGAATGGGCTGATACCTCTAATGAAGAAGCTGATGCAAAGCCCTTTTTAGAGGCATTCTTTAATGTTTTTGGCATTACAAGAAAGCGGGTAGGTACTTTCGAGCATCGGGTTAAAAAACTTGGTGAAACGGATGGATACATCGATTTACTTTGGAAAGGCACTATACTTATAGAAATGAAAAGTAAGGGCAAAAACCTTGACAAAGCATTTGT
The DNA here is from genome assembly GCF_036569345.1 of Clostridium sp. Taxonomy (GTDB): domain Bacteria; phylum Bacillota; class Clostridia; order Clostridiales; family Clostridiaceae; genus Clostridium_AD. Next base: position 5,658 of record NZ_DATCQT010000177.1, on the reverse strand, counting down.
ACAAGCAAAAGACTATATCCATGGATTGAAAGAGTTTGAACTACCAAAATACATCCTTGTTTCTGATTTCGAGAGATTCAGACTTTTTGATACCGAAGAAAATAAAACAATTGAATTCCACCTAAACAATCTCGTTAAATTCGTTCAATATTTTGGATTTATAGCTGGATACCAACAGCCTACCTATAAAGAACAAGACCCTGTTAACATAAAAGCAGCGGAATTAATGGGTAAACTTCACGATAAGCTTAAATCGATTGGATATGAAGGACATCCATTGGAAGTATACCTTGTTCGTTTGTTGTTTTGTTTATTTGCTGACGACACAACAATTTTTGATAAAGACATTTTTAAAGAGTTTATAGAACAAAGGACTAATGATGATGGAAGCGATTTGGCTGCCAGGTTGAGTGAGTTATTTTACATTTTAAACACACCACAAGATAAAAGGCTTAAAAACCTTGACGAACAGTTAGAAGCGTTTCCATATGTTAATGGAAAACTTTTCGAAGAAACATTGCCACATGCATCATTTGATAATCAGATGCGAAAGACCCTATTAGAATGTTGTGGGTTAAATTGGGGTAAAATATCACCAGCCATTTTTGGCTCTATGTTCCAAAGTGTAATGAACCCTGAGGAAAGGAGGAACCTTGGAGCCCATTATACCAGTGAAAAAAATATAATGAAGCTCATTAAGCCTTTGTTTTTAGATGATCTTCACAAGGAATTTGAATCAATTAAATCCAACAGAAACAAGCTATCTGAATTCCATAAAAGACTTAGTGAACTCAAATTCCTTGACCCAGCTTGTGGTTGTGGAAACTTTTTAGTGATCACCTACAGAGAATTGAGGTTGCTTGAAATAGAGATTTTACGTGCTATGAATAAATCAGGCCAAGGATTCTTAGATGTGAGAGAAATCATTTGGTTAGACGTTGATATGATGTACGGAATTGAATATGAAGAATTCCCTGCCAGAATAGCTGAAGTTGCAATGTGGTTGATGGATCATCAAATGAATATGGCTATTAGTGAAGAATTTGGACAATATTTTGTCCGATTGCCCTTAAAAAAAGCTGCAACAATTATTAATGGAAATGCTTTGCAAATAGATTGGGAAAAAGTTGTCCCTCATCAAGAACTTTCCTTTATTATTGGTAACCCTCCCTTCATTGGCCATCAGTGGAGAAGTGAACAGCAAATGATTGATATGGAATTAGTTTTTGGGAATGCAAGAAGGTGTGGAAGATTGGATTACGTAGCGGCCTGGTATTTAAAGGCAGCTAAAATGATTCAGGGTACCAGGATAAAGGTAGCATTTGTATCTACAAACTCAATTGAGCAGGGTGAACAAGTTGGTATTTTGTGGTCGTTGCTGTTGACTAAATATAAAATTAAAATTCACTTTGCACATAGAACATTTAGCTGGAGTAATGAAGCAAAAGGAAAAGCCGCAGTTCATGTAGTAATCATAGGATTTGCTAATTTCGATTGTACTATTAAAAAGATTTATGACTACGAGAACATAAAAGGAGAACCCCATGAAATGGTAGTTAAAAACATAAATCCATATTTGACTGAGGGTGAAGATATTTTAGTGGAATCGAGGGGGAAACCTATTCATAATTTCGCCGAAATGTTTAAAGGCAGTCAACCGACTGACGGAGGTTTCTTACTTTTTACGGAAGAAGAAAAAGAATCTTTTTTAGAAAAGGAGCCGTTATCTAAAAATTGGATACGCTCTTTTATGGGTGGTGAAGAACTTTTGAACAAGAAAAAGAGATACTGTTTGTGGTTAAAAGATTGTCCTCCTGATTTGTTGAAAAAAATGCCTTTCGTGTTAAAGAGGCTTGAAGAAGTTTCTAAATCAAGGCTTCAAAGCTCAACAAAGAGCGTTCAAGAATTTGCAAAGTTTCCGTCATTATTTACTCAAAACAGGCAACCAGATTTTGATTATCTGGCTATACCTGAAGTATCATCAGAAACAAGAAGATATATCCCTATAGGTTATTTGTCAAAAGAAGTGATCGCGAGTAATAAAATATATATGGTCCCCGGAGCTTCATTGTATCTCTTTGGGATACTTATGTCGTCTATGCACATGACCTGGACAAAGACAGTTTGTGGGAGAATGAAATCCGATTATAGCTATTCCCCTTCGGTTTATAATAATTTTTCATTTCCAATAGAACCGAATGAAAAACAAGTCAAATCCATCGAAACAGCAGGACAAAATATTTTAGATATTCGTGCAAAATTCTTCAATAGTTCATTAGCGGATTTATACGATGCTCGATCCATGCCACCAGAGTTAACAAAGGCGCATCAAGAGTTAGATAAAGCGGTTGATTTAGCCTATCGTCCACAACCATTTTTGACTGAAGCAAAGCGATTGGAATTTCTTTTTGATTTATACGAGAAATATACTGCTGACCTATTTACTAAAGAAAAGGTAAAAAAAGGCAAAAAGATTACATCAGATAATATTTAACGATTCTATTTTTAATGCTAATATTTTTAGCATAAATTTGTAATAACAAATTGCAAGTTGATGGAAAATTTTAGGTTATTAAATGAAAATGGATTAACCATTATTGAACAAATGAAATACTCTTTTAGAGTAAGTGTTCAGAAGAATAGAAAATTAACACCTGATAATAAGGGAGCTATTTTAGAGGCCACTCATTACAAAGAGGATGGAGTTTTCATAAACAATGGTAGCTACATATTTGAGGTTTTAAGCAAAGAGAATCAACCAATTTATGATGAAGTGGATTTAACGTTGTTCCATACTGCAATAGATTTTTTCTTCAAATCAATTTTGGATACAGAATACTTTGTCAAAAGCATACCTCAATCATCCAGCCTTTATAAAGGAGATAAAAAGTTAGTTTGGGCTTGATAATTTAGATAATCGGAAAGTGACCTACACCAGGTTTACTTCTTACACGGCCAAAATTTAAGTCACTATTGATTGATCTTAAAGTTAACTATCTGTTTGCCCTTTTAATGAGTAAGGAAGGCGCTGATATATACTGTATAATAAACGTAAATCAACACACAGACTCACTTCTTAAAAGGCCATAATTTGGATAACACCGGGTTAAACTTATTATTTTCAATCTAAATCAATCTTCCGACACTTAGTTAATTTACCTTTATAAACAGCATTTTAAAAGTCAACTGTCGGTAACTCTATAACTTGCTTAATCATTGAACCAGAAGTCTTACCCTGTAAGAAGTAAGGAAGGATTGTCAGCTAAAATCTCAATAATCGAAAAAATAACGATTTCCAATAATTTCTTAATTTTTGTAAGTTTCTTTATAAAGGTATTTTTCAATAAAAATTGCCAAAAAAGTAAAAAGTGTAAATTAGGCTTATTGCCGTTTAAGAAGTAAGGGAAAGTTGAAGTGCAGCTATACAATCATCATTTTTGAAATTTTGCTACAGTTAGAAAAAGGGGGCTTAATAACCCATTTTATTGAAAAAGTGTAGCAACAAGTCTATTTTTAGGGTAGGTAGATACTTTATATTTCAATGACAAAAACGATTGGTGGACGCAGCAATAGTTTGTTTAAGTGTTTTTTACCGTTAAAACAATTATTAAAATGTAAAATAAAATTTATTTATAAATCAAATTGTTAAGTTTATATTCTAAATTTAAAATCTTGAAATTGTTACAATAACAAACTCTAACCTCTAACCTATTATGCCATTCTTTTACGATAGAATAACTGCGCAATCTGGTTTATCCCAATACAGTAATTATTTGGAAAATGAAAGATATTTAAATGATTTAAAGAGTAACACTAATGATGCAATAAATTATCAATTAATAGAAGTGAGAAGAGCAATTGGGAAAAACTCTTACCAGTCAATAAAATCTTTTGAAAAATTAACAAATTATGTATGTGGAACTTTGGAAAGTGGCTTTAGTCATTTGGAAGGTGAATTAAAGGGTATAAACTGGACACTTAACGATATTAATGAGGGTATCGGAAATTTACATTTGATGTTAGATTGGAAGTTGGATTTGCTACTGGAAGGTCAAAAAATTACAAACCTTTATTTGGGAAAGATAATTCAAATCCTAAAGATCCCTGATAGTCAAATGCAAAGAGGATACCATGTCGAGCAGGGTTTAACTTATTTGAAGAATGCGATCATTGAAGGTTCCAATAGTGATTTTTTTTCCGATGCATATGACGAATTAATTAAAGCAAAAAACATAGAGGAAAAAGATTATTTCTGTCTGCATAAACTAGGAATTATTCATTTAAACTCGCTAAAACATTTAGATATTAAAAAAGCGGATGAATATTTTCGGTTAGCAGCAAGATATTCGAAAGCTGCCGCACTTGTCGCACCTAAAAATAACAATTCATCTCATAAATACGAGGTATTAACTGAAAGTCAATTATTGATAGAAACAGCGTCCGCTTTTATCTTTGCAAGCAAAGCAAATTATATATTGGATAACAAATTAGAAAGCATAAAATTGGCTCAACAAGCAGTAGAGTTACAACCAGAAAATTTAGATTATAAAATTCATTTGGCAAAGTGTTTTACCGCCAATGGACAAGACCATATTGCAGCTATAATTATTGTTGAGGTAATAAAAATTGATAAAAATTATTCAGTTAAAATTTTAACTGATGCTGATTTTGTTTCTAAGTCTATTATACTAAATGAAATTGAGCTTTTGGCTCAAAAGCTAATCAATCAAATTCAAGGTGAATTAGATTATTTAAACTCAATACTTAATATAAGCAGCATTGCAAAGGCGGATTTTTTTCGCGTTCAAAGTATTTTTAGCCCTACAACATACCTAAATGCTCGCGAAGTTGAAAAGGAACTTGCGAGTATTAAATCTTGGACATATACACACTATGAAAATGATTTTTTCGAAAAAGACCATTATCGTTTACCTGTTCTCGAAAAAAAGTCAATCAATACGTCGATTTCTCAGATAATTCGTATTGAGAAGGAAGAAAAAGGTAATAAAAAAGCCTATGATATTAATATCAGAATAGCTCGGGAATTAATAAATGCAAGAATTAGAAAACGTGAAGGTAAAGAACAATTAATAAATTTTGTCAAACTGTTGGTTGTATTGATCATTCTAATTACTACATGGAATTTTTCATCTTCGATGGATGGATGGTTTAATAAGTTTCTAATAAGAGCATCGACCTTACTTGGTGCAGTTGTCGCTGTGGGCTTAATATTCAAAAAAGATCTTAATTTATGATGTTAAAGGCTTAAGCTAACTTCTTATAAGGTAAGACTTACAATAATACAGTGGGTAAACAGATTCTTGACCTTACAAAAAGTCAGCATAATGCCATCCCATACCAAATAAAATCAACTTCCAATAAATTATCAAAGTTTGTAATATCCTTTATAAAGAAACAGTATTTGACTAAAAATTGGAAAAATGATAATCTCAACTCAAGAATTTAACACCTTCTATAAAGTAAGAAATACCCAATTTCTTGAATTAGAAAACGTTATTATCAAGGTGAAGTTTATTCCTTAAATGATCACCTATTGTCGCATGTAATATGTTTCCTCTACAAATTGATAAGTAGTTGAAGGGTTCAGTTGCCAATTAGGGTTTTGAATATTTGAAACATAAGTATTTGTCAATTCCA
>NZ_DATCQT010000176.1:0-15046 GCF_036569345.1 Clostridium sp. | reverse complement strand
AGCATAGCTCTCTTTAAGTTACATATCAATGCCCATATAAATACAATAATTCAATATATACCAAGAAGGTTTCTTTTTGAAATGATGAGATTCTAAGAATGAGTAAGATATCGAGAGTAATTTATAATATAGAGAGGAAGGTAATTAATTTAATCATTGAAGAAAATCAAACAAATAAAAAAATTATCATTCATTGTAGAGGACTCTTTGGTAGTTTTATTGGATTAAAAGTGAGGAGAAAGTTGAAAAACAATTTTAATATCAAAATGATTTCGGATTTTAGAGGGTCAGTTATTGATGAATATTTAATGAGATATAAGCATAAAAACAGTTTATATAAGATTATGTTAAAAATTTTGATACTAAAAATAAATAGTATTCAATCCAATGTATGCAAAAATGCAGATTATATATTATTTGTTTCTAAAAAACTAGAAGAATATCTAAAAAGTAAGTACATTATTAATTGTGGTGTTTCAATAATCCCCACCTGTATAGATGCTAATAAAAGTAGGTTTGATCAAGAGCAAAGAAGAAAAATAAGAAATGAAATGAAATTAGAAGATAAATTTGTTGTGGCTTATTGTGGAGGGGGTCAGAGCTATCAAAGTCCAGAAGATTTAATAAATGCTTTTATTATGATAAATCAAAGGGTGGAAGAGGCATTCTTTTTAATTTTGACTGGAGATAAAGAAACATTTGCTACATTTTTAAATGTTTCTAATGTTGATAAAGCCAAGTATTTAATTAGGTATGCTCCTCATAATGAGGTATATAAATATTTGAGCGCAGCAGATTGTGGTATTTTACTAAGAGATAGTAATAATGTAAATAAAGTTGCAAGTCCAACAAAATTTGCAGAGTATATTAATTGTAATTTACCTGTTTTTATAAGCCACAATATTGGGGATATAGATGAAATAAGTGCCAAATATAATTTATGTATTTATGAAGAAGATATTGACAATATAAAAATTAAAATTGATGAGATAAAAAAGAATGATGGGAATTTTAAAATATTAATTGGTGACTACTATGAATGGAAGAGGAATATTAAAACTATTATGTCAATTTATAATAAATTTTAAGGATATTTTTGGAACATAGGTGATTATATGAGACATAAGATTTATGAAACAATAAAAATATGGAAGGTGAGGTTATATGGAGTGAAAAGCTATATTGCAGGTATAATTATAACCTTTGTAATCTACTTGTGCTTCGAGGAAAACATAGTAAAAAATTCTTTTTATAAAGAAATAATAGAGCAATTTTTATTATTCAATATAATTTTATACTCTATATTTAATTTGGTTTTAATAAAATTGGGTATGGGAACTTATGATATTGAAATTGGTTTATTTACAATAATATTGCTAGTTTATTTATACATATTTTTTATAATGTATAAAAAAAAATGTAAGAAAAAGGATAAAAATAAAAAATTCTACTTATGATTATTTGTTTATCTCTAATTAATATCTACATGTTATTAGAGCCTATTTTTTTATATGTTTATTCTTATGAATCATATTCGTTATATTTATTAATATACTTGGATGTTGAACTAATGCTAATAGTATTTTTAATATTAAGAAGGTTTAATTACGATCTTAAAATTATTATTAATGTAGTTTCAATTTTTAGTTTAATGAATGTTAGTTTGGGATTTTTACAATTTATGACCGATAGAGTTCTGATTAATTTTAAAGATCCAAGTCAGCAGTTAACACAATTATATATAGGTGGAAGAGTATCTGGGTTTGTAATGGGAGATAATGGTGGAGGGAATCTTGGAGTAATATTATTTCCTGTATTGTTATACAAATACAAACAACATAAAAATGTATTTAATTATATTTTAATTTTAGCCGATATTTTGTTTATTATATTTACTTTTACAAGAGTTGCCTATTTTGCAATATGCGTTGAGCTTCTAATCTTTATAATATTATCAGTGAAAATAAGTTCTATTAAGGATTTCACAAAACACATAGCAACATATAGTTTTGTGGTATGTGTAGGAATATATTCATATTTAAATTATTTCGATAAAATTATAAATATCCTTTTTTTGAAAAGGGGAGATACCCAAGATGATAGATTTGTACAATTTCCTATAGCTATAAAAGCGTTTTTTTCCACACCTATCTTAGGAACAGGCCACGGACAGTATAACAATTATGTATTGTATAAGTTTGGAATAATAGATAAATACGTAATTCATTCCCAGTTTTTGAATATGATTGTTGAGGAGGGAATAATAAACTTTATATTATTTATTATCTTTAATATTTGTTTAATCTATATGTTGATAAAAAAATATAATAAAAAAAAAGAACTGCTATTTATTATTATGATAGTAATAGGAAATGTGATATGTATTAATTTTAATTCTAATCAAACCTATGAGATTAATATAATTATATATTATCTTATATTATTTGGATTTCTATTTGCGAGGGATGAACGTAAGACCTGATTATTTAATGATTTAAAATTTGTGGATTATAAATTTAAACACTTATAAATTAAATATAAAAATTATAAGGAGAAATTAATGCTAAAACAAATAATTAAAAAGATGCCTAATATAATTAAAAAACCGATAATTAATACTTATAATTCATTGCCAGATGCTATTAAATATGGGCAAACATTTAACAGCACTTATAAATCATTGAAATTATCAGAGGGCTTAAGTGAGGAGCAGTATAGTGAATATCAAATGAAAAAGGTTAAGGAAATTATAAAATATGCTTATGAAAATGTTCCTTACTATACTAGGTTATTTAACGAAAATAATATAAAACAAAATATATTCAAGATTTTAATGATTTAAAGAAAATACCATATCTTACAAAAGAAATAATTGGAAACAACTTGGAGGATTTGATTTCCCGAAAATATAATAAAAAAGAATTGAGATATGTAACAACAGGAGGATCTACAGGAATTCCAATGGGGTTTTATCAAGATAAAAGTAGAGAGCAAAAAATAGAGTGGGCTTTTACAGCCAATTTATGGTCAAGGGTAGGGTATGACATTAGAAAAAGTTATAAGATGGTAATACTTAGGGGGAATAGACCTAAGGCGGGTGATTATGAATATATAGGTAAAAATCTAATATTATCTTCATATAACTTAATAGAAGATAATATGGGAAATTATATACAAAGAATATTAGATTTTGAGCCTGATTTTATACAGGCATATCCGTCAACTATAAGTTTATTATCAAAATATATAATAGACAATAATAAAAATATAGTTTTGGAAAATTTAAAGGCAATAATATGTGCCTCTGAAAATTTATATGATTTCCAAAGAAAACAATTAGAACGAGCATTTAATACTAGGGTATATAGTTTTTATGGCCACACAGAACATAGCTGCTTGGCAGGTCAATGTGAAAAGAGTAATTACTATCATTTGCAGAGTGAATACGGTTATACGGAGTTAATTAATGAAAGTGGGTATGATGCTGTAGCGGAAGATGAAACAGGTGAAATAGTATGCACTGGTTTTATTAATTATGTATTCCCATTTATTAGGTATAGGACAGGGGACATTGCAATTAATAGTAATGAAAAATGTATCTGCGGGAGAAATTATAGATTAATTAAAAAGATAGAAGGAAGGAGGCAAGATTATTTTATTGATAAGACAGGTTCAAAAGTAACCTTTACTTGTTCTGATGACGCTTTATGGGATGTATCGAATAAAATACATTTATATCAATATGTACAAAATGAACCTGGCAAGGTCGAACTATATATTCAAAGTAAAAAAGAATTTACACAGGAAGATAGAAATAGTGTAATTGTGAGTTTTAAAAGGTTCTACTCAAGATTTGAAATTGAATTGCATTTTACAGGTCATATTGAAAAAACCAAGATGGGTAAGTTCAGATACTTAGTTCAAAATATTAAAATGTAGGTGATCAGGTGATAAATGCTAGTTTTAAAGATAGTTATATAGGATTAAAACTTAGACAATTAAAACATAAATTAATATACAGATATAGATATCACAGAATGAAAAGTGCTTACACTAGATTTAAAGATTGTAATGATAAAAAACCTAAAAAGCAAATTAGAGAAGAAATATCTATTTGCAAAAGGTTTTGGGGATGTTATCCACTTCATTATTTTAGATATGATTTATATAAAAGAGATAAAAAACTTACTAAAGAAGAATTAATTAATTATGTACCAGAATTTTTCTTTTATAATTTATTTTTACCACATTATGATGGGGACAAATATTCAATATTACTAGGTGATAAAAATATTGCAGAACAATTATTTAGAAGTGTAAACATATATCAACCATATACTATATGTAAATTAATTAATGGAAAAATTTATACTAGTGATTTAGAAGAGAAAAGTTTTGATGAAGTTAATTTAGAACTTAAAGAAAGGTTATATAATAAAATATTTGTTAAACCAGTAGATGGTGAAGGTGGATATGGCATAATCATTTTTCATTTGAGTGAGGATAATAAGTATATAAATAATAACAATGAAGAATTAAGTGAAGTATTTCTATTTAATATAGGTGTAGAGAATAATTATATAATTCAGAGTGGGGTAATACAAGATGAGTCTATTACAAAAATATATTCGTATTCTGTAAACACATTTAGAATTGCAACTGAAAACATAAAAGGAAAAGTTAGATTAATATGTGGAGTTTTAAGAATAGGTAGAGATGGAAATGAAGTTGATAACGCTTCACAAAATGGCATTGTACTTGGGATAGACTGTAACACTGGGATTTGCAAAGAATATGCTGGTACTGAGGAAGGAGAAATTTTTTATAAACATCCAGATTCAAATTTTGTCTTTAAAAACCATAAAATTAATAAATGGAATAGTATAGTTGATTTTACAATTGAATGTGCATCAAAACTGCCACAGTTTACTTATTTGGGATGGGATGTAGCATTAACGAGAGAAGGCCCTATTGCAATAGAAACAAATTTAGGTTTTTCCATTGATATTTTCCAAATTGCTTTAGGTGGGTTCAGAGAAAATTTTAATATAAATGACCCTAATAAGCATTGGAAAAAATAGGAGGAAAAACTTTGAAAAACAATATTATAGTTCAAGTTGGACCCTACCCACAGCCTATAGGTGGAGTTTCAATATATATTAAAAGAATGAGGTTGTACATGGATTTAGTTGGCCTAGCAAATGAAGTTTGGGATTTGAGTAATATAAATAAAAATATTGGAGGAGTAACTAATATAAGATTAAGATATGTTCCATTTAAGTATTTATTTAGAAAGAATATAAAGCTAATTCACTATAATATACCTGGCATAAGTTACAAGATTTATATTGGCTTTTTTAATAGATTATTATTTAAAAGAAGAAAAAAAATATTAACAATTCATGGTGCAAGTAAGGATTTATTTACACACAAGGGGTTACTTGTGTGTAAGTATTTACTTAATAACAAAAATTTACCTATTAATTATGATATTATAATGGCAAAATCGCTTAATAGTTTTGATGCCATCATATGTGTAAAACCAGGTGATAAAAAATATCTTTTCACTAAGGGTATTAACAAACCCATATATGAGGTACCAGCCTTTATATTTCCAATAGAAAATGAAGAAAGTTTAACAATACCAAAATATATAGTAGATTTTATAAATAGCAAAAATTTTATAATTTGTGCAAATGCATCATTAATTCAGTTTTACGATAATCAAGATTTATATGGTATAGATATGTGTATTGATTTAATAGAAAAGCTAAATGCAAATAGAAAAAACGTAGGTTTGGTATTCTGTTTGCCATACATTAACAATACTTTGTATTTTAACAAGTTAAAAAATATTATTAAGAGTAAAAAAATTGAAAGTAATTTCTTATTTGTAAATGAAAAAATGGAATTATATCCAATTATTAAAAAGTCACAGCTATTTGTGCGGCCCACAAACACTGACGGGGATGCTGTATCTATAAGGGAAGCCTTGTTTTATAAAATACCTACCGTTGCAAGTGATATATGCACTAGGCCACAAGGAACAATATTGTTTAAGAGCAGAAATATAGATGATTTATACAATAAAACAGTAGATGTAATAGAGAACTATGAGAAGGCCAAAGAAAAACTAAAAGACATTAAAGTGGAAGACAATGCGCGAAAATTATTAAAAATTTATGAAGAGTGTTTAAAACAATTAATTATATATGATTAATATTGATTTAGAGGTAGGATGAATTTATGAGTATAAATTCGAAAAAATTATTGAAAATAAGCTTGGTATATGCTGCAGGACAGATATTGATTCAAGCATTAAATTTCTTGCTTTTGCCAGTATATACAAATAAATTAGGTGTAATAGAATATGGTAAAATTTCTACTATAACAGCCTTTACAGGGTTTATTAGTTCATTTCTAATTTTATCAATTCAATCAGGGCTGTGTAGGTTTTATAAGGATGAGGTTGATAAAAATAAAATTGTTAACACCGCATTAAACTTTGCATATCTAATTAGTGGTGTTATGTTAATTTTGATGTGTATATTTGGAAGAATGATTTCAAAAATGATTTTTGATTTTGGAGATAGTTATAAAATATTATACGTTATAATTATAACATCAATACTAGGTCAAATTGCAAGTTTATATACTAGTAAATATAGCATGGAGTATAAGGCATTAAAAGTTTGTATAATTCAGGTATTACAAATAAGCTTGCAATTCATAATAATCATTTACCTAGTTTTAAAAATGAATATTGGATTAATGGGAGTGTTATACGGACAACTAATAGCTAGTTTCACAGTATTTATTGTTCTAACTTTGCTTGAAATTAAAAACTATAAATTTGAGATGAATAAATTATTATTAAAGAATATGATGATTTTTAGTTTGGGTTTACTACCAGTTAATTTGTCAGGGTGGATTTTGACCTTATCTGATAGGTATTTTATTAAACATTATAATGGGTTTGGTGATACTGGGGTGTATAATCTTGGGTATCAATTTGGTATGCTTATAAATCCGCTTTTTATAACTCCATTTCTGAATTCATTTACAGCTTACAAGTTTGAAATATATAAAAATTCAAATGCAAAAGAAGAATTAAAAAATTTATTCAGAAAATATAACGTTATTGGATGCTTTATTATGCTTGGAATTGCAATATATAGTAAGTTTGGCATTATGGTATTTGCAAATAAAGATTTTGAAAACGCATATAAGGTGGTACCACTTATACTCTATTCATATTTTTTGTATGGGAAAACGGGATATTATGCTTTAGGTTTTCAAATCCAAAACAAAACATACAAAATAGGTATCTACATGGGATACGCTGCTGTTCTTAATATCATCTTAAACTTTCTTCTTGTTCCCAAAGGGGGCACAATGGGCGCAGCAACGGCCACTATAATTTCTTATTTTCTTTTAAATTTAATTTTCATTAAATCATCAGATAAATATTTTAAAATTGATTTGGACACTAAATTTCAATTAAAGGTACAGATGGTAACATTCATCTTATATGGAATATACTATATAATATCATTAAAAAACATTGGTATAGTTAAAGAATTTATAATTAATATTTTTATAATGATAATTTATTTATATCTATTAATAAAGATTAAATGTATTGATAAGGAGTTCATATTCAATAATACGTTAGGCCTTTTGAAAAGAAAATTTAAAAAATAAAATAAGAATATATAAAAGGCTAATATAAAAATAGGTGGTGTCGATTATGGTTAATTATAGATTTAAAAAACTTTATGCAATACCACCACATAAAATAATTAAGAAGATATTTACTAAGGTGTATAAATTTGTAAAAAACAAAATTATTAAATGTATTGATTTAAGGAGAGACACTCATTTAACTAAAGAGAAATATATAGATTTTAGTTACATTAATATTAAAGATATTGATACTTTAAATATTGATAAGGTAGCATCAAAATATTTATGTAAGATGTACTTATCTCATTCTTTTGATCTACTGGGAAGTGGATATGTTAATGTTACCTATGACATGTATTGCCAGGGTGTTGAAGGCAATATTTACAATGGATCTTTGCATATAAATAAATTTGATATAGAGGGCACGTGGCTTGAAAAAATACTACTTAAGCATCATTTAAACACTGCTCGAAATATTTGGAAACATATTGATAGAGAATATATTCCTATAGATTGGCAGATGGATTTTAAAAGTGGTTTTAGATATTCTCAGAAAGAATGGTACTTAGACCAACCTATAGGTAAGGCAAAAGGTGTAGATATTAAGGTGCCTTGGGAACTGTGTAGACTTCAACATTTGCCACAACTTGCAGTATTTGCATCCATTTTCCAAGAGAAAACAGAAATTATACTAAAGGAATTTAGAAACCAAATGTTAGATTTTATTATGGCGAATCCTCCAAGAATGGGAGTGGTTTGGAGATGCACCATGGATGTTTCAATAAGAGTCTCAAATATGACTTTTGCTTTTGATCTGTTTAAGCAGCTTGATGAGTTTAATATTTTAGATGAGTTCTTTATTAAACTATTCAACCAAAGCATTTATGAACATGGCAAATTTATCACTAATAATCTTGAATGGTATGATGGATTATCTGGAAATCATTATTTATCTGATATTTGTGGACTAACATTTGTTTCTGCTTATTTAAAAAGAGATGAGGAAACAGATTCTTGGCTACAATTTTCAGTTAAGGAAATTATATCTGAGGTCCTTAAACAGTTTCATGAAGACGGAAGTAATTTTGAAGCGTCTACTAGTTATCATAGATTAAGTGGTGAACTGTTGGTATATACCACTGCATTAATATATGGAATTTTAAAAACTGAAAAGCGAAAAGTACTTACTGAATATAAATTTAATAAAGTTAAAAGACTTTTGCCTCTAGAAAAACAAAAGTTTGATGTTTCGTCAGATGAGTTTTTTCCAAAAGAATATATTGAAAGAATATATAGAGCAACATTATTCACAGTCAATATAACAAAACAAAATGGGAATATATCTCAGATAGGTGACAACGACAGTGGAAGATTTTTTAAATTTAGTCCAAATGCAGAACTATTAGTGAAAAGCGATGTTATAAAAAAGTATGTAAATCTAAAAGGATATAAATCAGTACAGGGAATATACTTAGATGAAAACATTTTAAATCACGATACTTTTATTTCAGCGGCGAATGGATTTTTTGAAGATGATAAACTTGCCTCTAGAGATAGATTTCATCTAGAAAAAAGTGTAATCAAGAGCTTATGCAAAGATAAAGAACTTAGTGCAGAACCTTTTTATGAGAACATAAATTTATATAAAGGGCAATTATATAATTTGAAATATTCTTATAAAAAAGAAATACAATATAGTGACTATAGCAGTGAAGTAATAGACTTTAATAATATTTATCTTAAAAGCTATCCGTACTTTGGATTATATATATTTAGGTGTAACAATTTTTATCTATCGGTTATGGCAGGTCAAATAGTTGACAATGGAAATGGGGGACACAGTCACAATGATAAGCTTTCATTTGAACTTAATATAGCAGGTATTGATGTGTATTTAGATTCAGGGACATATTTGTACACTCCATTGCCAGAGCTGAGAAATAAGTTTCGTAGATCTAAAGCTCATAATGTTCCTATAATAGATGATGAAGAACAATGTAGCTTTACAGGAATATTTTCAATGCAAAATGAAGTGGAGTGTGAGATTTTAAGCTGTAGTGAAAAACACTTAGTCTTATATTTAACTTATAGAAATACTAAAATACTAAGAGAATTTAAAATAAATGCTGATAATCTTATTATAATTGATAAATGTAATAAATACTTTTATGAAGATTTTAACATATGTAAAACTGTTTCAAATGGATATGGTAAATTAATGAAAATACATGAAAGTAATATAAAACTATGTAAATAGATATCAAAAGTAGAATAATATGAAAGGAAGAATAAAATGGAATTAAAAGAGCGCTTTCATATAATAAAAAAGCGATTAATTATAGTAATAATTATAACTTTAGCAACAACATTAAGTGGTGGTATTTTAAGTTACTTTTTAATTAAGCCACAGTATAAGGCAGATATTTCTGTAATAATTGGTAAAACTCAAACAGAGACAACTAACTCTAGTTCAAATTATTATGATATTTTGTTATATCAAACAATGGTCCAAACATATAGCAAATTAACAAAATCAAGGATTGTTATAGATAATGTAATAGAAGAACTAAATCTGCAGCAAATGAGGGCATCAGACTTGCTATCTATGATAACTGTTACTCCAGATACAGATACTAGGTTTTTAACAATAGCTGTAACATCAAAAGATCAAAAGCAAGCAGTGGATATTGCCAATCAATTTGCTAAGTCATTAAAGGAAATAAGTATAAAGATTAATAAAGTCGATATTGTTATGCTTATAGATGATGCTAGGACACCTATAATTAATGATACCCAAAAACCAATTCGTAACATTGCTATGGCGTTTTTTATTGGTATTATAATTTCTATTGGCTTAGTTTTCTTACTTGAGTATTTGGATAATACAATAAAAACAAAGGAAGATGTTGAAACATTACTTGGACTTCCGGTTATAGGAACAATTTCTTTAGTCAAAATAAAGGATAGGGCGGGTGTTATAGATTGAAGAAAAAGAGCAAATTCGACAACTTAAAATCTCAAGTGGAAGAACAATTTAGAAGTCTAAGCACAAATATAGAATTTTCTTCTTTTGGTGACGACATTAAGAGTATTGTTGTTACTTCGAGTCTACCTTGTGAGGGCAAAAGTACTATTGTTTCAAACCTTGCAGTTGCAATGGCTAGTAGCGGGAAAAAGGTAGTTATAATTGATTGTAATCTTAGAAATCCAAATATCCACAAGCGGTTTTCAATTTCTAATGATAAAGGACTTACAAATGTATTGGCTCAAAATGGAAAGATTTACGAAGCTGTTATGGATACTTATGTTTATAATTTGTTTGTTATACCAAGTGGACCCGTTCCTGTAAATTCATCAGAACTTTTAGGTAGTAAAAAAATGAAGGAAATTTTATTTGAGTTAACAAATGATTTTGATATGGTATTAATAGATTCCCCTCCTGTTTTGTATATATCAGATGCTCAAATATTATCAGCATTATCACAGGGAACCATATTTGTTGTACCTTATGGAAAATCAGAAAAAGATACACTACTTACCGCAAAAGAAAAGATTGAAAAGGTTGGAGGTAAGATAATAGGCATTGTTATTAACAAAATACCTTATATATATAATGGTAATAATGGTGATTATGATAGCAATTAATAAAAAAGATGTCCACAATCTTTAACTTAGAATATATGTAATTAGTAGAAACAATAACCAAAAGGTGGTTTAATGAAAAAAAACATTAAAAGAATGTCTATATGGGGGAAAATTTTATTAATTATTATGATTACAATTCTAGTTATTATAGGTGGGAGTATTGGATACACGTCTTATCAGTTAAATAAAGTAAATACAATTAAAATATCTAAGACAAACGAAGAGCTAGGAATAAAGCCAGAGGTTTTAAAGCAGGTAAATGAGAAAAAAGTAGAAGTGGGAAAATCAATAATAAATATAGCGTTTTTTGGTGTGGATAGAAGATATATAAATGAGCCGTCTAGGTCTGATTCTATAATGATTTTGACAATAGATGAGTTGCATAAAAAGATAAAGATGAGCTCTATAATGAGGGATACCTATGTGGATATAAAAGGTCACGGCAAAACAAAGATAAATCATGCTTTTGCATATGGTGGTCCACAACTTGCCATTAGGACATTAAATGAGAACTTTAACCTTGATATTAAAAACTACGTAACTGTTGATTTTTTTAATTTAGAAAATATTATAGATGATCTAAATGGAGTTAGCATAAATGTTAGGACAGATGAGATAAGTCTTATTAACAGTTATATGAGAGAGGTCGCAAATCTTGAAAAACAAAATTTTAAAGCAATTACTAGGACTGGCATACAGAATTTAGATGGAAAACAAGCTGTGGCATATTCTAGAATTAGGTACACTGCTGGTGGAGATTTTGTAAGAACAGAAAGGCAAAGAACAGTTTTAAGTGCTTTACTTACAAAGATACAAGGTGTAGGTAAGTTAGAATTTCCAACTATCGTAGCAAAACTATTACCTAATACTGAAACAAGTATGTCTAGTATGGAAATTATAAAGCTAGGCACTGATATATTTACTAATGACATAAAAACTTTAGATCAAGAACGTTTCCCAGTGGACGGTTACTGCAGTGGAAAAACGATAGGGGGAGTCTGGTATCTGGTGCCAGATATCAAAGCTACTAGGTTGCAAATATATAAATATATATATGAAGATAAAAGAACGGTGGCAAAGTGACATCCGCTTAAAAACATGTTTTTTTAAACAAAATAATATTTAGGGGGTATTCATGAAGGTCATGGTGACCGGTGGGGCAGGTTTTATTGGATCTCATATTGTAGATTTATTAATAGAAAAGGGTTATGAAGTTACAGTTCTTGATAGCCTAATACATGGGAAAAAAGAAAATATAAATAAAAAGGCTAAATTTTATTGTAAAGACATTTGTGATAAGGACATTTGGGATGTATTTAAAAAAGAAAAGCCTAAAATTGTTATTCATGAAGCAGCTCAAATAAATGTAGCAAAATCTATAGAAAATCCAGTTTATGATGCGAATATTAATATTATTGGTGCTTTAAATATATTAGAATGTTGTAGAAAAATTGGTGTAAAAAAAGTAATATATCCATCTTCAGCAGCTTGTTTTGGGGAGCCGAAATATCTCCCAATTGATGAGGCGCATCCTTTAGAAATGATTTCAGGATATGGTGTCTCAAAACATACTGTTGAACATTATTTAAAAATTTATAAAGATTTATATGGTCTAAATTATATTGTACTAAGATATGCAAATGTTTATGGCCCAAGGCAAGATTCTACAGGGGAAGGTGGAGTAGTATCAATCTTTGCAGAAAAAATGTTCAAGGACGAATCTCCATATATTTTTGGAGATGGTAACAATACTAGAGACCTTGTTTTTGTAAAAGATGTTGCTAATGCAAATTATATGGCAATGTCAACAAATAAAGTAGGTATTTACAATGTAAGCACTAATACTAAGATATCCATAAATGAGTTATTTAAATATTACAATGATATGCTTAACAAAAATTTGAAACCTATATATATAGGCGAACGTAAGGGTGATATAAAACATAGTTATATGACTTTTGAAAAAATACAGGAAGATTTAGGGTGGACACCAACCTACGATATTCTTACAGGTCTAAGAGAGACAATGGAATACTATAGCAAAGTTTAATATGAATATAAATTCTTAACTAATCTTGAACAAACCGATAACATATACTTTACAATAAACTATTATAATAATTTATAAGGACAAAATTATATTTTTCAAAAAACATAATGAAAAAATTTGCAAGAATTTAAATTAACGGAGGAGGAAACTAATGATTACAGGATTACCAGAAGAAGTTTTAATTGAAGTACTTGTAAGGGCAGGTAAATACAAAATAGATGATGAAGTTTTGGAAGAAGCAAAAAGGTTATATGATGAAAAAATTGCTAAGACATATAAGAATAGGAAAAATAACAAATAAAAAACAAGTCTTACAATATTAATGTTAGACTTGTTTTTTTATTTATCTGATTTTTCTATGGAATCGGCAAGACATTCATCAATTACATCTTTACTGATTATAAATTTACTTTTATCACTCATATAGTTCACTCTCCCTTCGTCATATATAAAGAATATCATAACTATGTTAAAGGGATATTAAGCTAATATTAAATTTAAATAAATATTTAAATAACAATTACTACCTCTGTTCCATCTGCGGCTTTTACATCTACCATTTTTAATCCTTTATAATTTCGTAATACATCCATACTACAGCGTAGTTCTCTAAAGTTTATACAATCAATATATTGTCTTTGCTCCTTAGGGATATATCTTCGGGCTATTGATACTCCAAAACCTCCAAGACCAAGAGCTACTTTTACAAGACCAATTGGTGCTGGTATTTTAAAACTTCTTCCACTTTCAAGTTTTACATATATCTTCAACTTTTATCCTTCCTTTCATTAATATATAGGGAAGTTTAAGTACACTTATGTCATATTTTAATAAAATATTTATTCTATAGAAACTTCAACTATGTCTCCATCTCCACTTTTTACATCGACTATTTTTCCTTCTAGTCCTGAATCAATGGCTTCCATAATCATTTTTATATCTATTCCATTTTCATCTGACACACCTGGTATTTTAATGTTATTAACAGCATTTCCTATAGCTTTTAAAAATTTCACTGGTACGTTAACATTTACAGTGTCCTTTGTAGCTGAAAACACCCTAACTTTTAGCATTTTGTCTAGATTTTTGGATGTTGTAACTGGTATTGCATTAGTAGAGTTCTTAATAGCTTCAATGAGCTCACTAGCCTTATCTATATCGATTTTTCCCTCTTCTACCATTTTTAAAATTCGTTTAACTTCTTCTTTCATTTATAATCCACCCTTTCAAATTTTAATTTTTTTTCATCATATTTACAGCTTGTTGAGCTGATATTTCACCTTTTTCAAGCATATCAAGTATTTCATTATTACTAACTGTTGTATTTTTTACCTCAGTATAACCAAGAGCCGAGACAACTTCATCAAGCTTAGCCCTTACTGTAGGATAAGAGATGCCAAGCTCTTTTTCTACATCTTTAATATTACCTCTGCACTTTAAAAAAACTTCCATAAAATTAAGGTGCTCTTCTGCTAAGTATTCAAACTTGGAAAACTCAAAGTCATTTTCTAGGACAGTACCACATTTATTACACCTAAGTTTAATAACCTTTAGTTTTGCACTACATATAGGACATTTGCTTATCACTCTATAACCCATGAGACCCTCTCCCTTTCTATATTTCTATTATAATATCAATATTTAAATAATTCAATAGTAAAATAA
>NZ_DATCQT010000175.1:0-124341 GCF_036569345.1 Clostridium sp. | reverse complement strand
TTCTTTTTGTAGTGTAAAAAAATAAAAATGCATTACAAAATAGTAATTAAAAGAGTGATTTTTTAGTGTTTCTATTAAAATCAATAAGGAAAAGAGGCTGTCTCTTCAAATGATTTTTTAATCATTTTGAGACAGCCCCTTCATAAGTGTCGTTAAGTTTTAATTATCAAATGCTTTCATTAACTCATTTTTATTTAACTTTCCAAGTTGTTCCTTCCTTAGTATCAAGAAGTTCAATATTCATAGCTATAAATTCATTTCTTATCTCATCTGCTCTTGCCCAATTTTTACTTGCTCTTGATTCTGCTCTTTCAATTATGAGCTTATTTATAAGGTCCTCATCTACGTTTGTAGTTTCTTCTTCAATTTTCATGAGATCTAATGAGAATACCTTATCAAAATCTTCTATAAGTATAGCCTTTTCCTTATTATTAAGTTCGCCGTCTTTTAAAACATCGAAAAGTACAGTAAAAGCATTTGCTATATTTAAATCATCACTTATATATGATGAAAATTTCTGTTTATATGATTCAATTTTCTCATCACTGGTTTGATCATTTTTATTTATAGATACTAAAACAAGAGCAATTCTCTCTTTAAGCTTTTTGTACCCATTTTTAGCATCATTTAAACTCTCAAAACTAAACAGTAACTGTTTTCTATATTTAGATTGAAGACAGAAATATCTATAATCAAGGGGACTATATCCCTCTTCAATAAGCCTTGATACTGTTAAAAAATCACCAGTAGATTTTGACATTTTACCGCTGTCTAGTACTAAAAACTCTCCATGCATCCAGTATTTTACCCATTTATGTCCTAGGACCCCTTCTGATTGAGCTACTTCATTTGTGTGATGTATTGCAATATGATCTACTCCACCACAATGAATATCTAAATATTCACCGATATATTTAATAGACATAGCAGAACATTCTAAATGCCAGCCTGGAAACCCTTTTCCCCATGGTGACTCCCACTGCATTATCTGATTAGAAAATTTAGAATTTGTAAACCATAATACAAAATCAAGTGGATTTTTCTTATTAGGGTCTACTTCTATCCTACGTCCTGCTTCCAGCTCATCTATACTAATATTTGCAAGTTTAGCGTAATCTTCAAATTTATCAATTTCAAAATATACATTTCCATTAGATACGTAAGTATATCCTTTATCCTCGAGTTTTTTTATAAGCTCTATCATATCCTGTATATGATCCGTAGCTCTACATACAATAGTAGGCCTTTTTATATTAAGCTTTTTACAATCTTCAAAAAAAGCATCTTCATAGAATTTGGCAATTTCCCATACAGTTTTATGCTCACGACTTGCACCTAATGCCATTTTATCTTCACCTTCATCCCCATCTGATTGAAGGTGACCTACATCAGTTACATTCATTACATGCTTAACCTTATAATTTAGATACTCTAAGGATTTTTTAAGTACATCTTCAAAAATATACGTCCTTAAATTGCCTATATGTGCATAGTTGTACACTGTAGGTCCACAAGTATACATACCAACCTTACCTTCTTTATAAGGTACAAATACGTCCTTATTTCTAGTCATAGTATTATAAACATTAAAACTCAATATTTTCACTCCTTCTTAAATAGTACAATAGTATATTCAATTTTTTAAAAACTGTTCATCATCTTCACAAATGCAATATAATAAGCTACAGGCTTGCTGCAGCTTTAAACTTCAAAGTATAAATAACCCCAAACTTTTAAGTACAAAAATAATTATATATATAAATTTTAACATAATACTCGAAAAATGCAATAAATTATCTTAATAATTTATTATTTTTAGTAATTTATACCATTTATTTGAATAAATTTATTATATTATCTATATTCAAACAATTTCCTATATAAAAAAACAGGAGCATATAAGCAAAAGTTTATATACTCCCATTTATTTTATTTTTTATCAGCAGATTGTTTTTTATTTGTAGCGTTTTGATTTTTTGCAGTTTCTCTAGTTATAGGAGTATCATAGTTACTTTTTACTAATCTAGAAAATTTATTGTCAGGTTGGCTATCTTTAGGCATAAAAACATCTCCCTCATCAGTATTGATATTATATCTATATGTTTTACTAATTTTAAAAAAATATTCTATTTATTTAAATTAATAAATCGTTTAAAAATATAGGGTGCTCCTACTGTAATCCACAATCCAACTATAAAATATCTGAAAAAATCCGAAAATATACTAATTGGTAGTATTACCTTTAATCCACCTTTAAGTGTTAAAAGAACACCAAGTCCTAAAACCAATTTTATTACTTGCTTTAGCCTAGTGCTATTAACATCATATAACACATATTTTGTTTCTAGTATATATCCAATATAGAAACCTAATACTGTTCCCGATATTGAATAATAGGTTTTTTGTCTTAAGAATATTAATCCAATGAGCATAGGCATAATAATTATCATAAAAATCCATGGATTACCATTAGCCTCAGAATATTCAAAAATAAAATTAGATATAAATGTCCATATAATTCCGATTACTATCCCGCCAACAATATCTATAGGGTAATGCACTCCCAGATACATTCTAGAAAATCCAACTAAACTTATTACTAATATTCCAATTACATAAATCCACCTTTTCCTTATTTGATTTATAAATGAAATCCAGAATATTGTAGACCCTTGTGTATGCCCACTTGGAAAAGATTGTCCTGTAGCAGTTTCTAATCTGAGAGACCTTATTCCTGAAATTCCTATTGGCCTAGCTGAATTAACTATATCCTTTAAAGCAGTGTTTACAATTGTACCCGTAAGCAGTGCAAACCCTAGCTTATACCCGAATTTTTTATTTACGCACCAAAATATTGTAGAAGCTACTACAATGTAGAAAGTCTCCTCACCGGTCATTGTAATTAATTGAAAGACCATATCCGCAAATGGAGATGTAATAGATTGTATAAATTTAATAATTTCTATTTGCATACTTCTCTCCTTATATCTCTTATAAATCTTGAAAATAAAAACCAATCTAGAATATAGACTGGTTTTTAAAATATAGTTTATATACTTAATTTTATTTTCTACACTTCACTATACCACATTATTACTTAACAACCTTTTCATAATCCACATCAACAATAACACTATCATCATAATTAATATCAATGGAATCTGTTGTATCTGCGTCACTATTAAACATATCCGCTTTTGCTGTACTATTTTCCTTTATACTTAGTTTATAGATAAAATTTTTAATCATCTTTACTAATTTGAAAATACACCATACTAAAACCCCAAAAACTGCAATAACAAATAAGGCTTTAATAACAAAGATAGCTATATAAGGTATTGTTATTAATAAAATAATAAAAGTACCAACTGATAATGCTGATTTAAAGAACTTTGAAATTATGTTTTTACCCTTTGTATACTCCATGATAATATTAACCTTCTTTCAATTAATACAATTTTTTTATTAATTAATAGTTTAATTATAACATATAAATACAATCAAATATAAATTAATTCTTAAGAAATAATGAATAATATATTAAGTTATAACATTCCTCCATCTATTGTTATCACTTGCCCTGTAATGTATTTGGACTTTTCACTGGCTAGAAAAGTTACAAGCATTCCAACATCGCTCACTTCTCCAAATTTCATCATCGGTATTTCATTAACTAAAGCTTTACGCTCATCACTGCTTAACCAATCATTCATTTCTGTATCTATAACCCCTGGTGCTATGGCATTAACCCTAATATTGGAAGGTGCAAGTTCCTTAGCTAAGGCCTTTGTAAATGCGTTAATTGCTCCCTTAGATGCTGAATAAACTACTTCACAAGAAGCACCTACATTCCCCCACATTGATGATATATTTATTATACTTCCACTCTTTTGCTTTATCATCTCTTGCATAGCGTTATGAGAACAATTAATTGTACCCTTAAGATTTACATTTATAATATTATCCCATTCGTCAGGGGTCGCATCCATAAACAAACCTACCTTAGAGATTCCTGCATTGTTTATCAAAATATCTATTTTACCTAATTTATCAACAGTAGTTTTTATCATTTCTTTCGAAAACTCATAATTACTTACATCACCTTTGATTTTTAAAGCATATGATCCCAGATCTCTAATTTCCTGAAATGTTTTTTCAGCTGCTTCTTCATTACTTCTATAATTTATAACAACGCAAGCCCCAGCCTTAGCGAGTTCTAAAGCAATCCCTTTTCCAATTCCTCTTGATGCTCCCGTGACTATTGCTACTTTACCTTTTAAATTCATAAATACCGCCCCTAACTTAGGATTTTTTCCTTCGAATTATTATTATTTCTTATTTTTTATCTTCATATTAAAATTCTTTTTTAATTTTAACTATATATATATTATACTGCTAATTTACGAAACATTAAAAGAATTAAATGTCGCAAACACTTTTTCAAAGATTCTACCTTTATTTTAGAAATTATATTGATTATTATTAGGTGATAATTTCTTCAAGTTACCTTCATATATATGTTTATATATGATAATATATATATGATAAAGATAATTAAGAAAAATAAAAAAATTAATATATTCTTGCAACATTGAGGAGAATATTTAATATATGACATATACACCTATTATATAAAGGTGTAAAAATTACCCTATTCAACAAGGAGGAATTTACATTGAGTAAAATTGAACAACTAACCGTAGATACAATAAGAATTTTATCCGCCGAGGCAATACAAAAGGCAAAATCAGGTCATCCAGGGCTTCCACTTGGAGTGGCTCCAATGGCGTATACATTATGGGCAAATCATATGAACCATAACCCTGCAAATTCGAAATGGCAGGATAGAGATAGATTTGTACTCTCAGCAGGTCATGGATCAATGCTTGAATATTCACTTCTTAATCTTTTTGGATATGGTCTAACTATTGAAGATTTAAAGAATTTTAGACAATTTGGAAGTTTAACACCTGGTCATCCTGAGTATAATCATACAAATGGCGTTGAAGTTACTACAGGACCGCTCGGACAAGGCATTGCTAATGCAGTAGGTATGGCAATAGCTGAAAGCCATCTTGCAGCAAAATTCAATACAAAAGAATATGCTATTGTAGATCATTATACATATGCTATATGTGGTGATGGTGATAATATGGAAGGAATTTCTGGAGAAGCAGCATCTTTGGCAGGTACATTAGGCCTTTCTAAACTTATTGTAATGTATGACTCAAATAGTATATCTATAGAAGGATCTACAGATATAGCCTTTACAGAAGATGTAAGTAAAAGATTTGATGCTTATGGATGGCAAGTTTTATATGTAGAAGACGGCAATGATATGGACGCAATAGGTAAAGCCATTGAAACTGCAAAACTTGAGATAAATAAACCTTCCTTTATTAAAATTAAAACTATTATTGGATTTGGTTGTGCTAAAAAGCAAGGCTTATCATCCGCACACGGTGAACCGCTTGGTGAAGATAATATAACTGAAATGAAAAAATGCATGGGCTGGAACCTAGCACCATTTTCTATTCCAGACGAAGTAACTAAACATATGGAAGAATTAAAATTAAAATTAAACAAAAAAGAAGAAGATTGGAACGCTCTTTATGCGTTATATAGCAAAAAAAATCCTGAACTTGCTAAAGAATATGAAGAATGGCAGAGCGGAGAAATTTCTACGAACTTACTTAAAGTTGAAGAAATGTGGAAATTTGAAGGCAAAGCAGCAACAAGAAACTCTTCTGGCGCTATAATAAATGTATTAGCTAAACATGTGCCAAATCTTATAGGTGGCTCTGCTGATCTTGCTCCTTCTAATAAAACATATATGAAGAATATGGGTGATTTTTCTATGGAGGATAGAAATGGATCTAACCTTCATTTTGGAGTACGTGAACATGCAATGGCTGCTATTGCAAATGGAATATATGTTCATGGAGGCCTTAAACCCTTTGTTTCAACTTTCTTTGTCTTTAGTGATTATATGAAGGGTGCAATGAGATTGTCTGCCCTTATGGGTCTTCCAGTAGTTTATGTTTTAACTCATGATAGTATAGCTGTTGGTGAAGATGGCCCAACTCATGAACCAATTGAACATCTTGCAGCACTCAGAGCTCTACCAAATTTTAATGTGTTTAGACCCGCTGATTCTAGAGAAACAGCTGTTGGTTGGTACGCTGCAATAACCTCAAAAACGACCCCTACTGCCTTAGTACTAACAAGGCAGAATCTTCCTTTGTATGAAGAGACCTCAATAGAAGCTTTAAAAGGTGCATATATATTAAAAACTTATGAAACTCAAGGTCAAAACCCTGATATCATTTTAATGGCATCTGGCTCCGAAGTAGAATTTATTTATGAGGGAGCAAAGATATTAAATGATCAAGGAATCAAGGCTCGAGTAGTAAGTATGCCATGCCTCGATTTGTTTGAAACTCAATCAAAAGAATATAAGGAATCTATATTGCCATCTTCTGTAAGAACTAGATTGGCAATTGAAGCCGCTGCTTCCTTTGGTTGGCATAAATACGTTGGTTTGGACGGAGACATAATTTCTATTGATAGGTTTGGTGCTTCAGCCCCAGCTGATGTTTTATTCAAAGAATTTGGATTTACAACAGAAAATGTTGTTGCTAGATCAATAAAACTACTTCATAAGTAATTTATTTATTTTATAGTTTTATTATTAAAAAAATCAACTAATCGTATTTTGATTAGTTGATTTTTTTAATTTATTTATTTAATTTTCCAGTTTTCAAGTAAATACTTTTCTGCTTCGTAAGACCAAAGTCCCTTATTGCCTTTTGCGATTTCTGCAAGCTTTTTAAAGCGTGGATCTTTTTTGCCTTTTTCCTCAAAATCATCAATTGCTGTAATATCCATAAATATGTTTGTGTATATTAGTTTTTTACCTGCTGGTACCTCAGTTAATTTAAGGGTTGCATCAGCTGCACTATCAAGTCCTCCAATATGAGTAACCATAACTGCTGGATTTATAATATTCTTTTCTGTCATTCTCAATGACTCAATCATATCATTTGTGTTTCCACCAGTAGTTCCAATTGTATGAGTTGATTGGTAATGAACATTATAAAAATTAAACATCGCTGAAAATTTAGTATCTGTAGGACCAGCAAAGAAATTTAAACAGCCATCCCTACCTAATATCTTATCTCCTTGTTCAACTACTGGTTTAACTGGAGAATATACAAATACATCATCAAAACCTGTTCCACCTGTTAACTCTCTTAAATATTTTGGAACATCTTCTATATCTTTTGTATTTACAAATATTAGTTCTATTCCGGCTTTCTTTGCATCAACCTCCGTAAATATTGCTCTTGCCCTGTCTAATCTACTTTGCTCTATATCTGTTACTACAATTAAGCCTGGCTTTCTGTCACAGTGCATAGCATAATCAATTGCACCTAGGCCCATAGGACCAGCCGCTGCAAGCATTGCAAGCTTTCCACCTTCAACTATTCCCATCTTGTGTTCATAACTACCCATTACAGTATGAAAACTTGCATGAAAACCTCCAATAATACAAGACATTGGCTCAGCAAGTGAAGCTTCATAATACGCTTTACCCTCATAATTTAATAAACAGCCAAGTTCCATTACCTCTTGTGGCATTATTGCATAAGTTGCATCTCCTCCACAATATCTATAAGAATATCCTGGTGAATCCATACTTCCTTTATAGTTAAGCGCTGGTTGCATAGAAAATTTATTTCCAACTTTAAAATCATTTTTCCATTTGGAACCTACCTGCACTATATCTCCTGCCATTTCGTGACCTATTATTATAGGATTGGTTGCTACATCACTAGGTACTCTCTTATGATCACTACCAAGTATTGCTGCTTTATAAGTAGACATACATATGCTGTCTGATACTACTTTCACTAATATTTCATCCTCTTTTATTTCAGGAAGTTCAAATTCATCCATTCTTAAATCTTTTTTTCCGTATAATCTTACTGCTCTTGTTTTCATATAAATTACCACCTTTTTTTTTATAAGTATTCGAATTCCACTTGTTTTTCTAGTTCTATAATTGTTTTTATATCACTTGCTTTTGTGCCTTCTGTCATTACATTCGCGGCACCAGTCGCAACAGCGAGTTTCACGGTTTCTTCAAAGCTAAGACCCTTCTCGATTGAATATGCAAGGGCTGCAACCATCGAATCGCCAGCTCCCACCGTACTTTTCACATCTACCTTAAGACCCCTAGCATATATGGATTTTTCCTTAGTTACAAAAACCGCTCCCTCACTGCCAAGTGAAACTGCTACAATAATAATACCATATTCCAGCAAACCTTTAGCTATTTCAGCAGTTTCCGCTACTCCATTAATTTTCTTATTAAACATACCTTCAAGCTCATCTATATTAGGCTTAACAAGATATGGTCCTGCTAAAATACCATACTTAAGAAGTTCACCATCAGCATCTAATATGGCTTTTGCTCCCTTTTCTTTTGCCTTAGTAATCCAATTACCATAAATCTTCTTATCTACGTTGCTAGGCACACTTCCTGACAAAATTACAATATCATCACTATTTATATTATTGAAGACTCTATCACGTGCTTCATTCAAATCCTTTAGACTTACCTCTGGACCGGCTTCATTAATATCTGTATTAGTATGATTAATC
The DNA here is from genome assembly GCF_036569345.1 of Clostridium sp. Lineage (GTDB taxonomy): Bacteria > Bacillota > Clostridia > Clostridiales > Clostridiaceae > Clostridium_AD. The sequence goes on along the minus strand of NZ_DATCQT010000175.1, from coordinate 115,674 downwards.
ATGTCTACAACTTTTATATTTGTTCTTGTTTCACCTTGTGTAAAAACAAAGTCATTTAAGATATTTATACCATCTAAATATCCCTTTATAAACTTTCCTGAGTTACCGGAAAGAATTCCCATTGCTTTGCTCTTTGATCCCAAGTTTTTTATTACTTTTGACACATTAATTCCTTTTCCACCAGCATCAAGCCTTACTGACGCCACTCTATTAACATTACCAATATTGAAGTTATTTATTTCAATAGTTTTATCAACTGCTGGATTTATTGTTATAGTTGTAATCATATCTTCACCTCTTATATTTAAAGTTCATCTTTTGATTTAATTTTCGGATTTTATTGTAAACAGATTATAAATGTATTCAACATCCTCTGTACTTTTTAACTTATCAACAATGTTAACATTGCTCGTAATGCTGTCATCTTCTCCTTCAATAGCAATTGCGATATTTGAAAGTATTTGTAAATGCTCATCTCCAACTCCAGCAATACCAATTACGAGGTAAGCCAAATCATCTTCAAACTTAATGCCATTCGGAAATTGAAGAACTACCATTCCCGTATTTTTAATGTTTTTCTTAGCTGCTCCAACTCCATGAGGAATTGCTATTCCTTTCCCAATGTAAGTTGTAAGATCATCTTCTCTTTGAATCATAGCATCCATATATTCTTCTTCTACATAACCACTTTCAAATAATAGTCTACCTGCCATTTTTATTGCTGTATATTTATCTGTACTTTCGAGTCCCAGTTTTATATTTTTCTTTTCAAGAATTTTTTTATCAATTGCCTCCACATTTATTGAGTCACTTTTGGCATCAACTTGACTATCAGTATTATTGTTATTAGCTGGATTTAATCTACTTGAAAGGATCTCGAAAGCAGGGTTATTAAGGAAATCTTTAACTGATATATGCTCAGCATTAGGAGCTACACTCCTTGCTCTTGCTGTTAGTGTTTCATGAGTAATAACAATTTGCGCGTCCACTGGTATATCTTCTATCGCACAATTTACTACGTCAATATTATATCCAGCCTTTTTAAATTTAGTTTTTAATGTAGTTGCTCCCATTGCACTAGAACCCATACCAGCATCACATGCAAATATTACTTTGTTAAATGTTTTAACTATTGTTTTGTTTGTCTTATTTATTTCTTTTTTTACTTTTAGATCACTTGATCTTAATTTTGCTTTTTCAAATTCATTATCATCTGATTTACTATTACTACTCTTTATTATTACAGATGATATTAAGAAGGAAACCACAGCGGCTACTAGCACTCCTGCGAGTACTCCGAAATATCCACCTTTAGGCGTCATTGCAAGTAATGCAATTATACTTCCTGGAGAAGCTGCTGCAATTAATCCTGCTCCAAAGATTTGGAATGTGAATATTCCACTTGCACCACCACAAATTACTGCAAGTATAAGCTTTGGATTCATCAAAACGTAAGGGAAATAAATTTCATGTATTCCACCAATAAAGTGAATTATTATTGCTCCAGGTGCTGATTCTTTAATTGCACCTTTTGCGAACATCCAATAGGCTATTAGTACTCCAAGTCCAGGACCTGGATTGGATTCCAATAAGAAAAATACTGATTTCCCGATTGTTTTAGCTTCTTGTGCACCTATTGGTACCAAAATCCCATTACCTATTGCATTATTTAAAAACAATATTTTCCCTGGTTCTATAAACACAGAAACCAAGGGTAATAACCCTGCTTTTACTATGGCTTCTACTCCGTCTTTTAAAAAACCATTTAACCCTAGGACTACTGGACCAATTCCTGAAAATGCAATCAATGTTAAAATTACTCCAAGTATACCTGCTGAAAAATTGTTAATTAACATTTCAAAACCAGCTGGTACTTTTCCTTCAATGGCTTTATCAAATTTCTTTATAACATAACCACCGAGTGGCCCCATTATCATCGCGCCCATGAACATTGGAATATCTGCCCCTACTATAATTCCCATAGTTGCAATTGCCCCGACTACTCCACCTCTTACTCCACCAACCATTTTACCACCAGTGTAACCTATTAATAATGGTAAAAGATAAGTTATAATTGGGCCAACTAATTTAGCAAAATGAGAATTAGGAAGCCAGCCAGTCGGTATAAATAATGCTGTAATTAGCCCCCATGCTATAAATGCACTAATATTAGGAAGTATCATCCCGCTTAAAAATCGACCAAAACTCTGTACTCTTTCATTAGTTTTTCCTTTGTTTTTTTTATGTGATGTATTCTCCATAACTTATGCCTCCATTAATTATTTACTTTTTGATTATAAAATTCTTTTAAAATATCATTTAGTTCATTAAATGCATATTCTAAATTTCCATCTTTTAAATATTTAAGAAAATCTACTCTTTCAATTAGCATCTTACTTACATACCCTATAACCTCTATATAAGACTTACTACAATCTTCTGGTGCAAGCATTATAATTCCAATCTTGATATTTTCTGTTTTACCTTCACCATTTAAACACTCCAAACTCTTGGATAGTTTTATGGCACCAAAATATAATTTTTTCACAACATCAGTCCTACAATGAAGTAATATCATCTCATGTCCAGTTACAATTGTATTCCCTTTTTCCTCTCTATTTTTTAATGCTATTCTTAATAGTTCCTCAATTTCAGCATCTTGATCTATCACCTTGCTTGCTTCACTAATCAATGCATCAATGCCATTTATCTCAGGAATCTCTTTCAAAAAAAAATTGTCTAGTATTTGCATTATTGCCTCACTATATATGTTTAGTGAAATTAATTTTTCCTTGAATTTAATGTTTTTTACCTTTTTATTTATATGAGTGAATTCTGTATTTTTTAATGATTTTATTAATTTTAATATTTTATCCTTATCTTCTTGAAAAAGCAGTGGATTCACTCTTACTACTGGTTTAAAACATTTATCTATATTAACTGTAGAGATAATGAAATCTATCTCATTCTCCCGTAACATGCTTTCTTCAATACGAATTGTAGATATAATATCTACAATTTGAATATTATCATACTCATTTTCTATTCTTGTTGCGAGAAGTCTTGAGGTTCCCATCCCCGTAGAACATGCGATTGCAACCTTGTAAATAGGTTTAATTAATGTGTCACTATTTTCAATTGCAGCTCCTAAATGCATAGCAATAAATGCAATTTCAGCTTCAGGCATTTTTATACCTATGTGATTTTCCACTACCTTAGCGCATTTAGTGCTAATCCTCATTAAACCAGAATAATTAGCCTTAATTTCTTCTAGAAGTGGATTTCTAATATCAAGTTTCATTTTTAATCTTGTAATTGCTGTTCCAAGATGATTTACTAATCCATTTAACAGCTCTTGATTATTTCCAAGGAAACTTCCTGTTTCAATCTCTGCTATCTTTATAATTTCCTTTGATAACTTTATAAGTTCAAAACTTCCTATTATCTTATTTCCTGTTTTGTATTTTTCCTTATAATTTTTAGATCCTTTAATGTGCATTGTTATATACCCAATTTCATCCTCTGGTATATCTACCAAAAAACATTTTGATATATTAATAGACAATTCAGATGCAATTACATACTCCGAACTTGTTTTAAGTTCTTTTAAAAACTCACCGTCTATTTTTATTTTATCACCTTTCTTTACTCGTTCAATTGCAAGCGCAATATGAACAATTAATCCAACAAAGGCACTATCTACTAGCTTATAATCTCTTTTCTTCTCCATATTTTCAACTAAACCTTCTATTTTCTTTATTGTTTCATTATCTATCAAATTTAGTAATCTATTACGAGAAGAGGTCTCAATATCTTTTGCTACTACTGAATTATCTAAATTTTTTCTTATTAAATTTAAAAGCTGACTCTCATTTGTATTTTCATAAATTAGGCTAACCATAGCTTTTCTTATATGATTTTCTTTTCCTTCTACATATACACCGAGTCCCTGTTTCCTAATTAAATTTATACTATGTTTTTTAAACCATTCATCTGTTTTCTCTAAATCATTACTTATGGTTGCTTCTGTAACTTTTAAAATTCTAGTGAAATTATATAACTTAACAGGCTCTTGATTTTGAAGTAGTTCGCTTATAATTATATTTTTTCTCTCTAGAGGTGAATAAATTATTTCGCCCTTTTCTCCATTTAACAAATAAATAATTGATTGTTTTTCTTTCACTGTACCCATTACTTTAATGCCAACTCCAGTTTTTTTATTAAGTCTTACTCCATTTTGTTTAAGAAACTTTTCCACCTCTGGAATTTCTCTTAATATTGTCCTCCCACTAACATCTAAATCTTTTGCAATTTTAGCAATAGTAATATAATCATTTTCGTTACATATGTTTTGCAAGATATTTTTTACGCGTAAATTAACCTTGTAATCCTTCATAAAATTCCTCCAAATTTATTAAAAGATTGTTTTAATGTTACATGAAATTTTGAAAGTCTGTTTACAACTTGTCATGTTAAAGACTATTTATTAAATCTTTAATAAAATATTTTTTAAGTAACAGTTTGTAATTACTATAACTTTATTATATTCCAGTAAACAATTACATACAATTCAAAGATAAATTGATTAGTCAGTAGCTAATGATGACAATATTTAATATATAATTAATTTCAAAATTAGTATTTAATTAATTTAAAACTTTTATACATGACTACTATCTACATATAAATATAAATGGAGCAAATTTATTCACATAAACTCACTCCATTTTTTTATAAATATATTTATTATAAGCTATTTAAATTTATAAAAGTCTATTTACTAATTTATCATATTCTGGGCTATTAATAAAGTTTTTAATTGAAATAATCTCAGCTTTTGGTGCTTTTGTTCTTGCTCTAGCAGCTAAGGTCTCATGAGTAATAACTATTTTTGCATCAGCTGGAATTTCATTTATTGCGCAGTGAACAACATCTATATTAATACCTACTTTTTTAAACTTATTTTTTAATGTTGTTGCTCCCATTGCACTAGATCCCATACCTGCATCACAAGCAAATATTATTTTATCAAAGGTTTTAACTTTTATTCCTTTTAGTTCACTTACTTTTTCTTTTGCTTCTTCTAGTTCATTTCCTGTTGCCTTACTATTAGATCTTTTAATTATTACAGATGATATTAAGAATGAAACCACAGCTGCTACTAGCACTCCAGCAAGTATTCCAAAATATCCACCTTTAGGAGTCATTGCAAGTACTGCAATTATACTTCCTGGAGATGCCGCTGCAATTAATCCTGCTCCAAAAATTTGGAAAGTAAATATTCCACTGGCACCACCACAAATTACCGCTATTATAAGCAAAGGATTCATCAAAACGTAAGGAAAATAAATTTCATGTATTCCACCTATAAAGTGAATTATTATTGCTCCTGGTGCTGATTCTTTAATTGCACCTTTTGCAAACATCCAATAAGCTAACAGTACTCCAAGTCCTGGACCTGGATTTGATTCTAATAAGAAAAATACTGATTTTCCGATTGTCTTAGCTTCTTGTGCACCCATTGGCACCAAAATTCCATTACCTATTGCATTATTTAAAAACAATATTTTTCCTGGTTCTATAAATATAGATGCTAAAGGTAATAACCCTGCCTTTACTATGACTTCTACTCCGTCTTTAAGAAAACCATTTAACCCTAAGACTACTGGACCAATTCCCGTAAACGCAATCAATGTTAGCGCTGCTCCAAGTATACCTGCTGAAAAGTTGTTAATTAACATTTCAAAACCAGCCGGTACTTTTCCTTCAATGATTTTATCAAATTTCTTTATAACATAACCACCGAGTGGCCCCATTATCATTGCGCCCATGAACATTGGAATATCTGCTCCTACTATAATTCCCATAGTTGAAATTGCCCCAACTACTCCACTACGTACTCCACCTACCATTTTACCACCAGTGTAACCTATTAATAATGGTAAAAGGTAAGTTATCATCGGACCAACTAATTTAGCAAAATGTGAATTAGGAAGCCAGCCCGTCGGTATAAATAATGCTGTAATTAGCCCCCATGCTATAAATGCGCCTATATTGGGAAGTATCATTCCACTTAGAAATCTACCGAACCCTTGTACTTTTTCTTGTGTTTTTCCCTTGGTATTAATTTTGGTATTAACTTGAAGGTTTGACATTTAATTTTGCCCCCTTTTCTTTTTATAATTACTGAAATTTTCTGCAGAAATCATTTCTCAGTTGCCTTAATTTTATTATATATTGGTAAACCTTTACACACAATCCAAAGATAAACATATTAGTCATTATCTAATGATGACATTATTTAATATTAAAATAATTGAAAAGTTTTATACATTCTACTCTTAAAATAATATTACAGTTTTCTTATGATTTTTTTATTTTAAATTGAATATTCTTTTATATTCTTACACATAATATTATTAATAGTTATTAACTCTCAGCTAAATAGATGAGCTCATCATTAATATAGATACAGCTTAAAGTTACTAACTACCATATGTATTAAATGAACTGTTTTAAATTTAGTTTTTAGCTGTAACTATTATTTAATTTAATTCAGTTCATTTAATATAGCATAATACCCGTATGTAAATTATAATTTCAAAATAATAAACTATAGATTAAAAATCTATAGTTTACATTTTTGTATCTTATATTAAATTCTATAAAAGTCAATAATATTTAAGTATTATAGTTGAAAGTTAGATATTATTATATAATATAAATTCACTTAAACACATAAACTCTGTGTTTATTATTACAATGTTTACTCTTTCCAAAAAACTCTTTATTTTTCAATCAAATTATGATATTATGTAGTAAATTAGTTGAAAAAGGAGGTTGTTATTATGTCATATAAAATTACTGATGCATGTGTAAGCTGTGGAGCTTGTGAACCTGAATGTCCAGTTAATGCTATAAGCCAAGGAGATTCTTCTTTCGTTATTGATGCTGATACTTGTATTGATTGCGGAGCTTGTGCAGGTGTCTGTCCTACAGGCGCTCCAGTTGAAGCTTAATTAGAACATATTTGTTATAATTATTATATAAGCCACTGACTTAAGTCAGTGGCTTATATCTTTTTTATTCATTTAAGTCCTTGAATCCCTCTCCAAGAGTTTCATGAACGTTATATGTTATTATAAATGCTTTTTTATCAATTTCTTTTATATAATTTTTTAATTTTATAAATTGTTTTTTACCTAGAACAGTTGTTATAATCTCTTTTTCATCATTAGTATAAGCTCCCTTAGCAGTATATAAAGTGGCTCCTCTATCTAAATCTTCTATAATAAACCTTTTTATATCTTCGCCTTTTGAACTAACCACCTCAACTTTTTTACAAATATTCATTCCTGCAATAACTGCATCTATAGTAAATCCATTGATAATAACTCCAAGCAATGCATACATTCCGATTCTAGGCCCAAACACTATTATTGCCAATATAGTTATAAAAAAATCAGCTAAAAGTAAAGCCTTACCTATGTCTAAATGAAAATACTTATTAAGTATCTTCGCTATTATATCAGTTCCCCCTGTAGATGCATTTTGATTGAAAACCATACCCATACCCACTGCTCCAATTAATATCCCGAATATAAGGTCAAGAAATAAATCGCTTGTTATACTTCCGCTGAGAGGACAGGTTTTCTCTAATGCCCATATCATACCGGATAACCCAAAACTAGAATAAATTGTCTTAACACCAAAACTAGATCCTATAAATATAAATCCTATAATAAATAAAATTACATTTAAAACAAGCATTATAGCACCAATAGAAAGACCTGGCATATACCAATTTAAAATCATAGCAAGCCCACTAACTCCGCCTACTGCTAAATCGTTTGGTATTAAGAAAAAGTAAACTCCTGCAGCCAATAGTGCTATGCCAACTGTTATTAAGATATATTCTTTAATAATTTTTTTCATATTCATTTCCTCCACATTTAAACTTTCTATTTTACTAGAATATAAATTATTATGTCCATTAAACAATTAAGTAATAAAAATAACACATTAAAAGTTCGAAAGTGTTTATCAATTATCTTTCTAAAAAAAACTCTTAACCTATCGGCTAAGAGTTTAAAATTCCAATACAAATGGACTTACAACCATATTATACACTACAAAAACATTTTTGTTAAGTAGAATATAAATAAGTTAAATTCTGCTTAAAACTCCGCAGACCCAGTTGTTCTTGGGAATGGAATAACGTCTCTGATGTTGCTCATACCTGTAATATACATAATGGCTCTTTCAAATCCTAGTCCAAATCCAGCATGTTTAGTTCCACCGTATTTTCTTAGTTCTAAATACCACCAGTAATCTTCTTTGTTAAGACCACACTCTTCCATTCTAGCTTCTAAGACATCTTGCCTTTCTTCTCTTTGACTTCCACCAATAATTTCGCCTATTCCTGGCACAAGTAAATCCATTGCTGCAACTGTCTTATTGTCATCATTTACTCTCATATAAAAGGATTTTATTTCCTTTGGATAATCGGTAACAAATAATGGTTTGTTAAATACTTCTTCTGTTAAATATCTTTCATGCTCAGTTTGAAGGTCACAACCCCAAGTTACTGGATACTGGAATTCCTTTCCTGATTTTTGCAAAATATCCACTGCAGCTGTATATGTCACCTGACCAAATTCTGAATTTACAACACTATTTAATCTTTCTATTAAATTTTTATCTACGAAACTATTGAAAAACTCCATCTCCTCTGGAGCATTTTCCATAACATATTTTATTATGTATTTCATCATATCTTCTGCAAGTTTCATATCATCTTTTAAATTAGCAAATGCTATTTCAGGCTCTATCATCCAGAACTCGGCAGCATGCCTCGCTGTGTTAGAATTTTCAGCTCTAAAAGTTGGTCCGAAAGTATAAACATTTCTAAAAGCTAAGGCAAAAGCCTCTGCTGCAAGCTGACCACTTACAGTTAAGCTGGTTTCTTTACCAAAAAAGTCTTGCGTAAAATCAACTTTTTTATTCTCATCTAATGGGATGTCACTAACATCAAGAGTCGATATTCTAAACATTTCACCTGCACCTTCGCAATCACTACCAGTAATTATTGGTGTATGAGTGTATACAAAACCTCTCTTTTGAAAGAACTCATGGATAGCAAACGCAGTTAGAGAACGTACTCTAAACACTGCTGAGAAAGCATTACTTCTAGGTCTCAAGTGTGCAATAGTTCGTAAATACTCAAAAGAGTGTCTTTTCTTTTGCAATGGATAATCAGTATTTGACATCCCCTCTAGCATTATTTTAGTAGCCTTAATCTCAAATGGTTGCTTAGCTTCTGGAGTTACAACTAGCTTTCCTTCTATAGTTAAAGAAGAACTTATAGGTAATTTAGCAATTTCGGCAAAATTTTCTAATCCCTCTTCAAAAACCACTTGAATATTTTTGAAAAAACTTCCATCATTAACTTCTATAAATCCAAATGCTTTAGAAGATCTTAATGTTCTTATCCATCCAGAGATAGATACTATTTGGTCTGCATATTTTTCTTTTTCTCTATAAATTTGTTTGACTAATAACTTTTCCATAATCTTACTCTCCTTTTATTTTTTTACTTTTTTGAAAAATAAAAAAGCCTCCATCCCTTAATAATAAAGGGACGAAAGGCTATAATTTCGCGGTACCACCCAATTTGTCATAAAATATGACCACTCTAATTAGTATTGAATTATATGTTCAATACTACTCAACACTTAACGGATTGAACCCGTCTAATCCAAATATCCTATAGATTTCGATTAGAAACTCAAAGATGTTCTTCAACATAAATTTCATATTGGTCTTTCACCATCACCAACTCGCTAAAACTACCTTTTATATCTACTATTCTCGTCACAGTCTTTAATAAAATTATTATAAATTTTAGTATGTTCACTAATTATTTTTTATATGCATTTAATTATAATATTTTTAATAATAAATGTCAAATATTAAAAATACTCTATAGAGTAGACTTCTTTCTTTGTCTACTCTATAGAGTATAATTTGTTACTACCAAGTTTATCTAACTAAAATTCTTCTTCGCCGTCAAATTCCTCATCATCTAAATCCTCAGATATTTCACCAATAACTTCATCTCTCTTAGCTGTTTCTCCAGTAACTTTATTTTCAACGACTATATTACATTTCACCTGTCCATCAACCTCATTAATAAAAGTTTTTGCTGTAACATCACCTTTTTCTAAAGAAATTCCCTGAGTAAGTTTTTCTGGGTGATCAAATGTGATTGGTTTGCTATTTAATCTATCATTCATGAATAAACACTCCCTTTCTTGAGCTTAGTTTGTGCATGAAGACTTTTAAATATACTTTGCAAATATTACCTAAATTTAATTTTTTATTCTGTAAATCCTTCTCCGAGAACCTCTCTAACATCTGCAACAGTCATAAATGCTTTGGAATCCACTTCTTTGACCATTTTTTGAAGTGGCATTATTTCATTCTTGCCAACTACTACAAATAATACCTGTTTTTCTGCTTTTGTGTACATCCCTGTAGCATGTATTCCTGTAACACCTCTATTTAAATCTTTGAGTAGTATTTCTGATATTTCCATAGAATAATCCGATATAATAAATACTGCTTTGGAAAAATTTATTCCTTCAAGAATACTATCTACCACCTTAGCAACTATATAAATGGATATTAGTGCATACATAGCTTTTTCAATTCCAAATACGAAAGCACCTATTACAACTATAGTTGAATCAATAACTAATATAATTTTAGCAATTGGGACATTTTTTAAATAAACTTTTATTATGTTGGCAGCTAAATCAGTTCCTCCTGTACTAGCAGATGCTCTTAATACGAAACCTAAGCCTGTACCAACAAATACTCCACCAAATATACTTGCTAACAAATAATCAACATGTGGAGCAGGTATAAAGCTTGTATAAAATAGTGCAAAAGATAGGTATGCTGCTGAAAACATAGATTTACCCACAAACCCTTTACCCTTAAGTTTTAAAGCAATGGCAAGTAAAGGTATGTTTACTGCCATATTTGTAAACCATAGTGGTATTTCTATTCCATAATTTTTTTTTGATATATATTCAATAATAATGGCAAGTCCTGATACTCCACCTGTCACTAATTTTAATTTAGCAAAAAACATATTCACACCTGCCGCAAGTATTGTTGTTCCAACAATAATGTAAATATAATTTATAAGATTTTCATTTTTATTTTTATTTCTCATTTACTTTATCCTACTTTCTGACCTACTTTGTCTCAATAAAGTTATCACAATTATAAGATATTGTAAATATAAAATTACTCTTACTGGTCATTTTACTAATTTAGTATCAAATTTTAACCAATATAAAAAGCATCATATACAATATTAATTTAGGGGGACTAAAAAATACTGTAATGATGCTTTTTTATTTGGTTATTTAAATTATAGACATAAATGCTTATTTTTATCCAAATATTAAAAAAATATTTTTTAATATATTATTTCTTGTCCCGGATAATTTATTTCCACAGTTTTTATGTTTATTTTTTCCATCTTCTTGGCGAATTTTTTAGTTATAACCACATCATCCCCAAAATGCATAGGTATTAACAAAGAAGGTTGAATTTGATTTGCAAAATACTCTCCACCTAAATAATAAAATTCTTGAAGTCTTGGATCAACTGGGAAAAATGCTATATCAATAGGTTTTTCTTTTTTTAACTTTTCTATGTGGGCTTTAAATGAGGACTCCGATAAATTTTGTTCCTCTAGGCTATCTTCTTTCCATTTCCACCAATTAAGATCTCCAGCATGAAAAATAGTTAATCCATCCACTTTTACCACAAAGGATATCCCAATATCTGTTGAACCATAAGCTTTTACATAAACATCCTTAAATAATTTTTCTTCATTTTCTTCTATAAAATTGTAATTTGGTTTAATATTTTCTATTTTTATGTCACTACTAAAAATATATTGTATATCATTATTATCATTCTCCCAATCCAAAATTTGGTAATTAAAATGATCTGCGTGGCTATGAGATGAAAATACATAAACATTATTCATTTTTTTGATCTTTTCAGGTAATAACAATGTCTGAATCTGGTTTGTTCTCATAGGTTCTTTATAATAATCAAATATTAAAAAATGATTTTTAGTTTTAATATAAAACCCACTATGGTATATATAATTTATCATTGCTTTTACTTCTTTCATAAATTATCTCTCCTTATAATTTAAATATATAACAATTAAATCACCCTCATTTTACCACAGCCATACAATCATGGTATAGTATATGTTATATAATAATTTTTTAAAAAAGGTGGTTATATTAAATGAAATTTTCTTTTGATCATAATAACATAAATGTATTGGATTTAGAAAAAAGCATAGAATTTTATAAAAGTGCTTTAGGCTTCACGGAAACTAGGCGTCATCATCCAGCAGATGATAGTTTTATTCTTGTATTTTTAGGTGATGAGACAACTAACCATAAATTAGAGCTAACTTGTATGAAGGATAGAACAAAGCCATATAATTTAGGTGAGAATGAATTTCATCTTGCAGTAGTTACAGATGATTTTGATGAAGCATACCTTTTACATAAAAAAATGGGTTGCATATGTTACGAAAACAAACCTATGGGAATATATTTCATTATGGATCCAGATGGTTACTGGACAGAGGTTATTCCAAGAAGGTAAAAGATTCAATTTCAAAATGAGTTACTATTAAGAATAATTTTAATTATTAAATATTACAAAAGCCATGCATTAATGCATGGCTTTTGTAATATTTAACCGTTTAATGATTGTTATTGCATTGTCCAATAATAACCATTATAATTATTATTTAGTCAAATAGGAATGACTTGTTAACAAACTTTTAATAAATATTTATTCTAAAAGACTAAATAAAATATGATTTTGTTCGAAAGTTATTATAGGATATTATTTTATTTTCTAACATTAAAATGTTTTTACATACTATTAAATTAAATTTAGTATTATGTAAAATGCAAAATAGGAGGAGTTTATGAATATTTTTTCGATAATATTTATAATAATAAGTTTCGGTTCACTGATAGGAGCATTTCTTTTAGAAGGTGGAAGTCCAGGTATGCTTGCAGTTAGTAGTGCTGCTATAATCGTTTTTGGTGGTACTATTGGATCCGTAGGTCTTGGATTTTCTGCTAAAAAGTTAAAAAATATTCCAGCAATGTTTAAACTTATATTTACAGCTAAAGACAAAGATTTGGTAGAGATTGTGAACTACTTTAAACAATTATCCTTTAAAACTAGAAAAGAGGGTTTACTTAGCATCGAAGGCGAAATAACTGACGATTTGGACCCTTTTATAAAAAAAGGTTTGCAACTAGTGGTGGATGGTGTAGACCCTCAACTAGTAAAAACCATATTAGAGTTTGAACTTGAATCAACCTACGATAGACATAAAGATGGTGTTGCTATCTTTGAGGCAGCTGGTGGATTTGCACCTACTATGGGTATTATAGGAACAGTTATGGGCCTTGTGCAAGTTTTAAGTAATCTCTCTGACCCATCTGTTTTAGGAGAAAAGATTGCAGTTGCATTTATAGCTACTCTATATGGTGTTGGATCTGCTAACTTATTATGGCTTCCTATTGCTTCACGATTAAAGGATTTAAATAATGAAGAAATAAAAGAAAAAGAACTAATAATAGAAGCCGTTCTTCTTATGCAAGAAGGTGCAAATCCTAATATATTAGCAGAAAAGTTAAAAGGATTCCTAGATAAAAAACAAATAAAAAGATTTAATGAAATTGATAATGGGGGAGCTAAATAATGAAAAGGAGGGAAGAAAAAGAACCCAATCCTGAGCGATGGTTTCTAACTTATTCAGACCTAATAACTTTGCTTATGATATTTTTTGTTGTTATGTATGCCTCAAGTAATGCAGATACTACTAAATATAAACAACTATCACAATCACTTAATGTAGCTTTTAATGGTGCTGGTGCATCTATAGTTGGCACTGAATCCTCTCCAAGTGATTCAGCTTCAACTGTTGCAGTAGTTGAACCCATAACACAAGAAACTATCTCTGCACAAACTAAAGCATTGGAAGAAAATAAAATGGAAGCAATTAAAAAAAATGTTGATAACTATTTGAAACAGAATGGCTTAAGCAGTAGCGTATCCACTAAAATTGATGAGAGAGGTCTTGAAGTAAGTCTTAAAACTTCACTGCTCTTTGATGTTGGTGCCGCAGACGTTAAAGAGGTTTCTGCTAAAAAATTAATTAGCATAGGTAAAATCCTAAATCATGTTAACAATTACGTGAGAATAGAGGGACATACAGATAGTACCCCAATGAGTAATAGTGAATTTAGCTCTAACTGGCAGCTTTCTGCAATTCGTGCAACCAATGTTACTGAACTACTTATTTCAAAAGCAGGAATTTCTCCTAAAAAAATATCAGCAGTAGCCTATGGAGAGAATAGGCCCGTAGCAACTAATACCACTGCAGTCGGAAAAGCTAAAAATAGAACCGTTGATATTATTATATTAAGTAGTCAATTCTCAAAAGCTGAGAAAACCAACTAAAAAAGATGTTGCTATTTTTATTAGCAACATCTTTTTTTAATTGTCTTTTGTTATTTTAAGTTTATCATCTACAATATCAACTATAACGCTACCACCTGTGGAAAGTTCTCCAAACAGCACTTCATCTACAAAATATGTCTTTATTTCTTGTTGAACTACTCTATTGATTTCTCTAGCACCATAAGCCTCTGAAAAACCTTTTTTACTTAACCAAGCATATAAATTATCTGTGACCTTCAATTTTATATTTTTGGTTAAAAGCTTTTCTTCAAATTGTTTCATTGCCTTTTTTGCTATTTGCTTAGCCATATCTTCATCAATTTTATTAAATTGGATTATGTTATCCAATCTATTTCTAAATTCAGGAGAAAAAACTCGTTCCACTTCTTTAGTAATTGCTCCACCTGTCCCTATTCTGTCTCCAAATCCAATTACATGTTTGCTAGCTTCCCTTGCTCCTGCATTAGACGTCATTATTAAAATTACATTTCTAAAATCCGCCTTTTTACCAGTGTTATCTGTAAGTGTTGCATAATCCATAACTTGTAATAACACATTAAATATATCAGAGTGAGCTTTTTCAATCTCATCTAGTAATAAAACGCAATAAGGATTCTTTTTAATGGCCTCTATTAACATTCCACCCTCTTCATAACCTACATATCCTGGTGGTGCACCTATAAGCCTTGCTACGGTGTGTTTCTCTTGATATTCACTCATATCAAATCTAATAAGTGGGATAGCCAAACTCTTTGATAGTTGCTTGCTTATTTCTGTCTTTCCAACTCCTGTAGGACCCACGAAAAGAAGGGATGCTATTGGTTTATCATCTTCATTAAAACCTGCTCTAGACCTCTTTATTGCCCTTACTAACGTGTCTATAGCATCACTTTGTCCGAAAACTTGTTTTTTTAAATTAATATCTAAATTTTTTAATGTATCTGATTCATTATTTGACACACTTTGCTCTGGAATTTTTGCAATAGTTGCTACTATTTTTTCCACTGCATGTACAGTAATAATAATATTTTCTTCATTATCTCCAGCATAAAGCCTTGCATAAGCACCTGCTTCATCCATAATATCTATAGCTTTATCTGGAAGAAATCTATCCTTTATATACTTGCTAGATAATTCTACTGCAGTTTTTAAGGCTTCATCACTGTACGTTACCTTATGGTAAGTTTCATATTTATCCTTGAGTCCCATAAGAATATCGATTGTATCATCAATGGAAGGTTCTGGCACTTCAATCTTTTGAAATCTTCTAGCTAATGCACTATCTTTTTCAAAATGTTTTTTATATTCATCATAAGTAGTTGATCCAATAAATCTTACTTTACCGTCCGCAAGAAATGGTTTTAAAATGTTAGAAGCGTCCATTGACCCTCCTGAAACTGCACCTGCTCCAACTATAGTATGAATTTCATCTATATACACTATTGGTTTTTCTTGTTTACTAATTTCTTTTAAAACTTTTTTAATGCGTTCTTCAAAATCACCTCTATATTTGGTACCTGCAATAAGCGCCCCCATATCCAAATAATATATCTTACTACCTTGCAATAACTTGGGCACTTTATTTTCCACAATTAGTTGTGCAAGCCCCTGAGTGATAGCAGTTTTACCCACCCCAGGTTCCCCTACATGCACTGGGTTATTCTTAAGCCTCCTGCATAATACCTGTAATGTTCTTTGCAGAATATCTTGCCTACCAATAAGTGGATCCATTTCTTCCATGGTCACCTTTTGTGTTAACTCCACAGTATATTTACTTAAAAAATCTCCTTTATCATCAGGATTATCCATTTCCTCGTCATATGTGTATTGTATATCGTCGTCGCCATCTGTAAATTCACCTGGCTCCTCTCCCTCATGGTTTGTTTCAGGCGTAAATTCAAAAGTATCTTCGACAGATATACCATGAGCTATATAATTAAGAAGATCCCTCCTTTTCATTTGCTGTTCCCGCAAAAAATAAGAAGCAAAACTTTCCTCATCATCATACATTGCTACAATCACATCGCCTATCTTAACTAGTTCTTTGCCAGAGAGCATAACGTGATCTGCAGCTGTTGATAAAATAGTCTGAATTCCAATAGTTTGAATTGGCTCAGTATCTTCTACAACATCTATATTTTCCTTTAAAAATTTGGTTATCTGATTTTTAAGTCTTTTTATATTACCACCACTATTTTCTACTATATCAATTCCCTCTTCAAAAAATAGAGAAGCGTAAAGAATATGTTCTGGGGTAAAATATTCATGATTTGACATTTGAGCCTCATTATAAGCTGCAGTAATAATCTCATTTACTATATTATCTAATTGCATAATTACTCCTCTTCTAAGGTTAATTTCAGTGGAAATCCACTTTCCTCACACATCTTCATAGCTTGGTTGATTTTCGTTATCCCTACGTCATAGCTGTATATACCTGCGGTGCCACTTCCTTTTTTATGAACATCAAACATAATCTTTGTAGCTTCAACCACCTGTTTTTTAAAAACTCCAACTAAAACCTGAACAACGAATTCCATACTTGTATAGTCATCATTATGAATGATGACCATATACATACTAGGTTTTTTAATCTTAATTTCTATTTTTTCTTTAATACTAATTTCCTCACTAAAGGTTCTTTTTTCTGACATAATTAACACCCTCACTGTTTACATTAAAATTTAGATTTAAGCATTTCCAAACAAATAGCTAGAAAGTCTGTTAGTCTATTTTATTTTCTATTCTTTACTTAAGGACTATTATATCCTACTTATTTATATATTACTGCATTTACTTATATTAATTCAACTATTCTACGTATTTATCTTTCATATCTATAATTTAAAATATACTGATATTTCAAATTACCTTTTCATTATTTCATACATAATAGATAAGGATACTTTTTAAAAGCGATAAAGAGGGGCTGCCCCTTCAAATGATTTATCTATCATTTTGTGAGACAACCCCTTTTTTATATTTATTATCTTATATCTATTTTAAGTATTAATAAACTTTTATTGCAATTTCATTTTAGTTATTTCTTTATAGTAAGTAATGCTTCCAACTTCATCATCAGTAATTAAACCATCTACAAGGAGTATATTATCAATATCCACCATTTTAAAAGCTTTAGTTTTTTGATTAAACGCATCACAAATCTTAAGGCTTAAATTTTTTTCTTTTTTATCACCAGTCTTGATTAAGAATAGTACATTTTCATCTATACCGGAAAGATCTTTAAAGTTATTAAAATCTTCATTTACAAGTAATGACTTAATAACATCTTTTCTTAAATCTTTTTTTATAATTGCTATAGTATCATCATGTTTGATGAGATATTCTGAAATAAAACCCACTAATTCCTGTTTTGATTGAAATAATTGTGTATTTGACATTTATATAACCTCCTGAATTAATATAATAAATCATTTATTTATATATATACATTATAATGTATTAAAATTCATTAGTCAATAGTCTATACCAATAATTTCACAAAGTCTAAACCCACTGTTTTTGTTGTATTTATTCATAAATAGTTTAAAATATGTTTTTATGATTTTCTTTATACTTATATTCCGTTGAATAAATATTCATGTATATGTATATTTTGTATTGATACTTGAATTTTTATGCTATAAAACTAACAGTCAAGTATTAAAAAATATTATCCCTTAGACTTGTTGATTAAATAAAGTATCGCTTCTAATACTCCCCCTGCAATACTTCTCGCCTTATCAGAAATGGTATAACAATTTATATTTTCCGTTGCCCTTGGATCAATATCTGCAATTTTAAATCCTTTAGTTACAAAGCTTCCACTCCGTATAATTCCTCTTAACAGTCCTGATATTGTTGCTTTTACTTCGTTATCCCCTATATATGCTATTACCTCATCTTTTTTAACAACATCACCAATACCAAGAACATTCTTCATTACTCCACTTGAGGTTGAATGTATAACTCTTTCTTTAGAATAACCCATGATATTTCCCGGGATTCCTGTATTTTTTGCTGCTTCTCCATTAAAAATCAATCTACCCAAATTATGACCTCTAGTAGTCTCAATTACAATATCTACATCATATCCTGCTGAAAACCCAGGGCCAAGAGCAATAGTAATGCCAGCCATATCCTTTGTTGTTCCCATGTTTTTCTTAGCAATAATAGCATCAACCACAATTTTAGGGTTTAACTCTTTAATGTATTTACCTTCTGCATCTATAATTACTGGAACCTTCCTATTACTCCAGGCATTTTCTATTTCACTAATCGAGTATACGTGTAACGCTCTAATTCCTTCTATTTCTACCTCACTCTCGTAAATAGCTTCACTAAAAGAAACACTTCGTCTTATTGCAGTAGGTTCTGGTACTTCTAAAACTAATACCCTAAATCCACTTCTATATAATTTTTGAATTGTAGCAGATGCTAAATCTCCTCCACCACGTACAATGACAATATCATTAAACATATCCATTATTCTCCTCTAGTCTTAGAATATACTCATAATTTTCATTAGTATCAATATCAAATAATTTAGTACTATCATATATCTCTACAAATTTAACTTTATCTAAGTTTTTATTTATTATTATTTTACCTCCAACATCCCCCTCCAGTTTCAATAAATCCTCTTTAAAAATGGATGGAAATATCACAGGGTTACCTAGTCTGCCATCACATCTTGGAACAATTATATAATTAGTATTTTCTCTAAATTTTTGAATTAATTCATTTATAGTATCTATATCTAAAAAGGGTTGATCCGCAGTAAAAAACATATATCCATCAGTTAACGTTGAATTCTTTACACCCAATTTAACAGATTCACTTATTCCTTTAACTGCGTTTTCATTAACAATAACCTTTAAATCATTTTTATAACCAATCTTTATTATTTCCTCTTCTCTTGCTACAATTATCACTTCCTGAAAACCACATTTTTTAATAATATCAATAGTATGCTGAATTAGTGAAATAGACCGTAATTTTAAGAGAAGCTTATTTTTTCCCATTCTCCTTGAATAACCTGCCGCAAGTATTATGGCACTTATCATAACTATTTCCCCTACTCTCATTCTTAACTAGATATAACTTTTCTAACATATAGTTAAATCTATGTAAGTAAAATATCAATTAATTACTTGTAATATATATTAGTTTTTAAACTTCCAATAACCACAATACTAGGTAATTTATTTCCTTTTAAGGTTATTTTGTTAACTAATAAGTTAGCTGATGCAAAATCATCGGGCCCATTTACCTTATTTATAAATAATATTTTTTCTCCGAGCGCTCCCTTAAACAACCCTAAAGGATTTATAACTAGATTTAATAAGTGTTCTAATGTAACAGCTTCTCCATATTTTCCTCCAGTTATTTCACTAAATATCTCACTTCTATGAATGTTATCCTCATTGATTAAAATACCTTTTGATTGTATATCTATAATCCCTAAGGTTTTCGTAGTTTTTCCGTATAGAATTGGCTCAAATTCATTCCATCCCTTTAATTGTTTTTCCTTTGCTCCATCTGCTTCTATTAGTATATAGTCAAAATATGGGGTTAGCCCTTCTAATTCTTTTGTTGTAAGTCCTAGTATTTTATTATCCTCATTTATTCCTAGTCCTAAAACATAAATCCCATTATCCTTCATCTTAGAATATTTTATAAAATGATCTTTATTAGTACATATAAAATCATACTTATGCAGTGGTGGAATATATATCTTAGTTGTTGTGGTAACTAAAACCTTATTATTTACCCTTAATTCCTCTGCAAGTTTAAACATCATTGTAGTTTTACCACCAGCACCAACTATAGACAAAATATCCTTTTTCTTAAGTTCAATATAATCGCTTAGCTTCATAATATCACTTATCTTTTCTACTATATGGTGTATTTACACTGTAAGGTGTATTTACACTGTAAGGTGTATTTACAAGAGGTAACTTTGTTCTAAACTCTCCATCATAATTATAATACGCACCAGCAACAGCTGGAGCAGTAGGAATTGAACATATCTCTCCTATTCCTTTTGCCCCATAAGCAAGATTAGTATTCCCCCTACCTAATATAATAGATTCTATTTTTGGTATATCTCCTATTTTAAATAATCCCAGTGTCCCAAATTTTGCAGTTGGTATGCTATTTTTTAGTGGATAATTTTCTGTAAGTGCATACCCAAGGCTCATAACTACTCCACCTTCAATTTGACCCTCAATATTTCTAGGATTTATTGGAGTTCCAACATCATGAACTGCAATAACCTTTGATAATTTGCCATCATCATTTAAAATAACAACATGAGTTGCATAACCATAAGCAACATGACTTACAGGATTTTGTTTAACTGAACTCATCTTATCAGTTATACCGCTAAATTCTCCATAAAATTCTTGACCATCTAGATTTTCTAATGTTTGGTAAGTTAACGTATCAAGAAGTCTTCTAGCTGCCACTTTTGTTGCCTCACCTGTGAATAAGGTTTGACGGGAAGCTGTTGTATTTCCAGAATCAGGGCAAGTAGAAGTATCTGGTGCCCCATATTCAACCATGTCTGATGAAATATTAAGTGTTTCACAAACTATTTGCGTTAAAATAGTTCCAAGTCCCTGTCCAATACAAGCTGCACTGCTATGAATATATACTTTTCCATTCTCTACAATTAATTTGCAACGTCCAATATCCGGAAGCCCAACCCCAAGGCCAGTATTTTTTATAGCACAAGCTATCCCTGCTTTTGGATTTTGCTCACATATTTCTCTCACTGCGTCCAATGTTTCCACAATAGATGTTGACGGATCTGCGATTTGACCATTAGGAAGCACCTCACCAGGCCTAATTGCATTTCTATATCTTATTTCAAAAGGTGTTATTGAAGCCAAATGCGCAAGCTGGTTTAAGTTACTTTCTATAGCAAAGCAGCTCTGCGTTACCCCAAAACCTCTAAATGCACCAGCAGGTGGATTATTTGTGTATACTGCTTTTCCTACAATATCAATATTATTATAACTATAAGGGCCTGCAGCATGGGTACAAGCTCTTTGGAGTACTGGTCCACCCAGTGATGCATAGGCACCTGTATCAGCAATTATAATAGCTTTCATAGCAGTCAAATATCCAAATTCATCACAAGCAGTTGTCATCTCTATCTCCATAGCATGGCGTTTTGGGTGTACCATTATACTTTCCTTGCGGCTTAGTGCAACCTTCACGGGTTTGTTTGATAAATAAGCAAGAATTGATGCATGGTGTTGAACGCTCATATCTTCTTTTCCACCAAACCCACCACCAACTATCTTGCTTATAACTCTTACCTTACTTTGATCTAGACCTATTGCTTGCGAACATTCCTTCCTTGTTTGATAAATTCCTTGGTCCGCACAATATATAATTATTCCACCATCACCGTCAGGCACGGCAACTGCTGTTTCTGTTTCTAAAAAAGCATGTTCAGTAAACGGTGTATTATATTTGTTTGTTACTTTATATTTAGAATTTTTAATGTATTTGTCCGCATCACCAAATACCAAGTGTTCAGTTGTAAGGATATTACCACTTGAATGGATTTTTGGAGCATCTTCCCTTAGCGATTCTTCTGGACATGTTATAGGTGTCAATTCCTCAAACTCAATTTGGACTAAAGCTTTAGCCTCTTCTAGTATTTCTTTAGTTTCTGCTGCTATTAGCACTATAGCATCCCCAATGCAGTGAGTTATTTCTCCTTCTGGTACTAATACATCCCAATCTTTAAAAATGTGCCCAACCTTTTGATTTCCCGGAAGCTGATCCGCTGTAATTACAACATAAACTCCTTGCAAATTCTTAGCTTTGTCAACATCTATTTTTTTAATTAAGGCACGTGGATATTTTGTTCTAACAGCTCCACCATAAATCATACCTTCTATTCGCATATCATCCACATATTCTGCTGTGCCGAGAACTTTACCCATAGCATCAATCCTATTTAGATTTTCTCCAACAAGACCTTTGCAAGTACATTTAGGCACTTGAGTATTTTCTCTTAATAATTTAGACGCAAGCTTAACAGCATCTATTATTTTCACATATCCTGTGCAGCGACATATATTTCCTTTAAGTGCATTTTTAATTTCATCCTCTGTTGGATTTTCTACCTTATCAATTAATCCCTTTGAACTTATAACCATTCCCGGAGTACAAAACCCGCACTGAACTGCACCTGCCTCCATAAACGCATGCCCATACACATCTTTTTCTCGGCTTGACAGTCCTTCAACCGTTATAATATTTTTGCCCGCAAGTTTACTTGTTTTCAACACACATGCTTTTTTAGCAACGCCGTCGACTAAAACCATACATGTTCCGCAGGCGCCTTCAGAGCACCCATTTTTAACTGATGTTAAATTCAATTCTTCTCTTAAAAAAGTAATTAGTTTTACATCTGCCTTTGATTGAACTTTATTTCCATTTACAACAAAGCTAAACATTCTGGCCACCCCGTTTTATATATTTTCCACAATTTTCTTTTATAATATTTCCATCCGCTACAACCTGTGTTCCTCTTAGAAAAACATGTCTGGCATATCCTTTAGTTTTAAAACCTTCGAAAGGTGTATAATCTACATTTTGTTTTTGATTATCTTTAGATATAATTCCCTTAATCCTTGGATCAAATACAACTATATCTGCATCACTTCCAACTTGCAGTACTCCTTTCCTAGGATACATTCCAAAAATTCTTGATGTATTTTCGCTAAGCAAAGCGCACATTTGCTCTTTAGTTATTTTGCCACTATCAACTCCATAGGTATACATAAGTATTGGTCTATGCTGCACCCCTGGCATACCATTTGGTATTTTACTAAAATCATTTATTCCATGGTCTTTTTGACCTTTAAAATTAAAACTACAATGATCTGTGCCAATTGTATCTATAACATCCCCGGATAAGGCTTTCCATAATGTTTCTATATCTTCTTTTTTTCTTAAAGGTGGTGATAAAACATATTTAGCACTCTCGAAATCCTTTGATAAATATAAACTATCATCTAAGAGCAGATATTGAGGACATGTTTCTACATATATCTTTTGCCCTTTTTTTCTTGCGCTTATTACTACTTCTAATGATTCTTTAGTACTTAGATGTACAATATATATAGGAGCATCAGCTATTTTTGCTATATCAATAAACCTTGATACAGCTTCGGCTTCAACAATATTAGGTCTTGATAATGGATGAGCTGCCGGGGTGACATTTCCAATACTCAGTTGTTCTTTTATCAAAGTATTTACAAGGTCACCATTTTCACAATGAACGGCAAGAATGCCATTATACTTTTTAAGTGCCTTTAACATATCATATATTTCTCCATCATTAAGACGCAAATTATCATAAGCCATATATGCTTTAAATGATGTTATTCCCTGCTCTTTCATTATCTTAAGTTCATTTTTTATATCGTCATTCCACTGAGTTATTGCCATATGAAATCCATAATCACAACTTGAAATATCTTTGGCTAAATTAAACCAATTTTTTAGGGCTTGACTTAAAGTTTCGCCTTTATTTTGAGTTGCAAAGTCTAAAATTGTTGTAGTTCCACCTACGATAGCTGCAGCAGTCCCTGTTTTGAAATTATCTGCAGTTCTAGTGTATCCTGTATCCAAATCAAAGTGAGTATGTGAATCAATAAATCCTGGGAATATTAGACACCCCGTTGCATCTATAATTAAAGCTTTATCATTTTCCAAATTTTCGCCAATATCCTTTATTAACTCTTCTTCAACTTTGATATCAGAAATATAGCTCCTTCTTGGAGTTACAATAGTTCCATTTTTTATAATAATTGACATACAATCACCTCACCAATTTTTAAATAATATAATTATAATTTGAAATTACCGCCAAAATCATATTTTCAATGTCTTCAGGTATTCCTGAATTACTTTCTTTAAGATTAACGTTTATTTCTTTGCCGTCTAATCTGACTTTCACAATTTTTTCATCTTTGTTAATTATTAAAAACCCACTGTTTTGACTCTCTTTAAAATCCTCTTCTGAGTTGTACAATGTAAATTTTTGTTTATATGGTGCGCTATCATACGGACAGAACATTTCACAGTTTCCACATTCATTACATATTTTATCTAAATGAATTATTTGATGTTTTTCATTATCTTTTATTTTTATAGTTACATTTGCGCGATTAGGGCATACCCCTACGCAGTTTTCACATATTCTTGTACGCTGATTGCTATCTGTTAGACTTGGCGCACTAAAACAATTTGTTAATGTTACTTTTCTATTTATTTTGGCCCTCGTAATTGCTTTTTCAGACTTTATATAATAAATATCTTTTACTGATTTATCTTTAAGTTCTCTTAATTTCTGATTATCCATACTGTATTTATTGTCATATTCTAACTTCTCTAATTTTTTAGCAATTTGAATACATCTCTGATATCCGCCAACTTTTAAAAGTGTTGATGCTATAGTTATAGGCCATATACCTGTTTCAAATATATTAGCTATGTTTAAAATGTCAGCCCCTCCTGAATATGATATTTTTAGTTTTCCATCAAATTCTTTTGAAAGTTTATAGGCAAGCGCTATCGCTATAGGATAGAGAGCTTTCCCCGACATATACATCTCATCGCCTGGTAACTCAGCATTTTTAATCTGAACAGGGACTGTATTTGTAAGTTTTACACCAAATGACAGACCTTTTTCTTTTGCTAAATCTTGTAAATCTCTAAACATAGAAACGGCATCAGTAAATTGCAAGTCATCCTTAAAGTGACTATCATCAAATGATACATATTCATATCCCATTTGGTCCAAGGTTTTACGTACAAATTCATAACCTAATAATGTAGGGTTACATTTTACATAGGTATTTAGTCCTTTTTCATTTATTAAATAAGTTGCGACGCTCTTAATTTCTTGTGATGGACATCCATGCATTGTTGATAATGTTATAGATTTACATACATTAGGTGATATTCCCTCAACATATTCACTATCTATGTTTTCAAATTTGTCTATGTTTTGCAGAATATATTCTTTGCATTCTTTCCATATGTTGCTCTTAGATGCATCTTTAAGACCCATAATAAATTCATCTATTTTAGGTGAGGAAATTCCTTTAAAATCATATCCTACGCTCATATTAAATATAAATCCATCGGGACTTCCTAGCTTAAGTTCTTTTGATAATATTTTTAAAGCAAACCAAGCCTTAACGTACTCATCATATGCTTCTGTTACTGTAAGTTCAGTTGACCACTCTATGTTATAACACTCGTCCTCTGCTCTTATACATGGTTTTTGCACAACTAGATCTTCACCATCCAGAGTTTGTACTGTTTTTAATTCAAAAAATCTGCATCCAGAAACATATGCTGCTATAATATTTTGCGTTAGTTGCGTATGAGGCCCAGCAGCAGGTCCAAAAGGTGTTTCAATTTTTTCTCCAAATATTTCAAGAACTTTATCGTCCTGCTTTTTATAAAATTGTTTTACCCCAAATATTTTCCCATATTTTTTATTTTCTTCAAGAACCCACGCCATTAATTTTTCAAATGGAATAGGTTTCATTCTGTCACCCATGTGAAATACCCCCCTCTTTTTTATAATATTTATATATTTATTTTATTCCATAATTCTTTTGATAATTCTCTTGACTTTGCCATTATTTTTCCATTATCAACTCCTATTATTTCTCGGTCCTTCATAAGAATTTTACCATTTATAATTGTAGTTGTTACACATCTTCCGTTAATTCCAAATAAAATATGAGAATTTACATTACTTTCATTTAATGGGGTTAGAGGATCATATTCAACTACTATAATATCAGCATAAGCCCCTTTTTTTATAACTCCAAGCGGTTTTTCAAAGAATCTATTAGCTATCTTTGCGTTATTCTCAAATGTCATTAAAGGCACTTCACCCCATCCAACAGATGGGTTACAGTTATGATGTTTCTGCAATATATTTGCAACCTTCATTGATTCAAACATGTCACTTGTATATCCATCAGTTCCAAGTCCTAAAGTTATTCCTTTTTTAACAAGTTCAAGAACTGGTGTACATCCTACGGCATTACCCATATTAGATTCTGGATTGTGAACAACCATTGTATTCGTTCGTTTTAACAAATCCATCTCACCATTATTAATGTGTATACAATGAACAGCAATAGTTTTTTCTCCTAAAATATCAAAATCAAATAAACGATTTACTATTCTTTTATTATATTTTTTTAGCGAATCATATACGTCATCTATACCTTCTGCTGTATGTACATGATACCCAGCATCATATGGCATATTACCTGTGCAATACTCTAGTGTTTCATTACTTAAAGTGAATGACGCATGAAGTCCCATCATACCCTTTTGCATATCTGAGGAATCATTTTTAGCTTCTTTCATAAAATCAACATTCTCATTTACAGCTTGTCTCATTTTGTCTTCTCCATCTCTATCAGAAACTTCATAACATAAAGATGAGCGAATTCCAAGCTTTTTAGCAACACCAGCTATTTGAAATAAGCTTCCATTTATACTACCATAGCTTGCATGATGATCAAAAACCGTTGTAACACCATTTCTTATACAATCTAGGAAGGTTGCATATGCACTATATTTCACATCTTCCAGGGTTAATAATCTATCTAACTTCCACCACATTCCAGTGAGAATATCTAAAAAGTTTTTAGGGTTATTTCCAATAATTGAAAGGCCACGAGCAAATGCACTATATACGTGATGATGAGTATTTATCATTCCTGGCATAATTAAACCTTTTTTAGCATCTACAAACTGCGCGAACCTGTGTTTTTTCTTCATTTGCTCTGTAGTTCCCATGTCAACTATAATATTAGCATCAATACATACACACCCATCCTCAATGAATGTATTGTCCTCATCTCTAGTCAATAACTTCCCATTGCCTATTAGAATCATAAAATGCCCCCTATAATATATTTTTAAAATAACTTGGAATTAATTCATTATTTTTACTATTCTAAATTTATTCTATCATTATCTTCTATTTTATTCAATTTGTTTTATTAATTTTTTTGTAAGTTTAAAATTTTTTTGTATATTTCATTGATTTATGAAAAATACATTGATATACTGAATTTATAAAATATTCACAAAATTTTAATGAGTTATAAACTCATATATTTATTATAAAAGTGATAGAGAGGTTTATTATGGATATTAATAGTAATTTAGATTTTTTAAAAAATTTAGCGAAGGGCATTTCATCTCAATTTGGGAGAAATTGCGAAGTTGTTATACATGACTTATCTTCTGGCAACCCGGACTACCCAATTCTATTTATTGAGAACGGAGATGTCACTAAGAGGACAACCGGCACTAGTAGCGCTTCACGTGTTGTTTTGAAAGCTTTGAAAGATAATTCTAATGAAGTTGAAGATAATTTAAACTATATTACAAAAACTCATGATGGTAGGGTTTTAAAATCAAGTACTATATATATAAGAAATGACGAAAATATTCCTATTGGTATATTTGCCATAAACTATGATATTACAGAACTCACTATAGCTAGTAATTGCATAGAATCTTTAATTAGTCATAAAGAAAATATTTACGATGGTAATAAAATCCCTCAGAACGTAAATCAACTTCTAGATGATTTATTAGAGGAATCTATAAAAAGAGTAAATAAACCGGTTGCACTTATGACTAAAGAAGAAAAAATAAATGCTATTCAATTTCTTAATGATGCTGGCGCTTTCTTAATTACCAAGGCTGGTGATAAAATTGCAAGTTTTTTCGGAATTTCAAAATATTCAATTTACAATTATGTAGATATAAAAAAATAAACTTTTGGAGGTTTTGTTATGAATAAAATAAAATGGGTTCCAAATGAACTCCCTAAAAATGATAATAAAATGTTAAATGTAATGTCCCTGGAAAAAGTTAATAAGGCGTCTTCTTTTCATAAAAGTTTTCCGCAGTATTCAAAGACACCCTTAGCTAAACTTGATAATATGGCTAAATTGCTTGGAATTAAAAATCTTTATGTAAAAGATGAATCTTATAGATTTGGATTAAATGCTTTTAAGGTTTTAGGTGGTTCTTTTGCAATAGGATGTTACATAGCAAAGAAATTAGGCAGAGATATATCAGAGCTTCCGTATGGTGTTATTTCGTCTAAAGAACTTCTTAAAGAATTCGGACAAACAACATTTTTTACAGCAACTGATGGAAATCATGGTCGTGGACTCGCCTGGGCCGCTAACAAATTAAATCAAAAATCTGTTGTCTTTATGCCAAAAGGCTCATCAGAAACAAGACTTAAAAACATTCAAAGGGAAAATGCCACAGCTACAATAGAAGATGTAAACTATGATAAATGTGTCCGCATCGCAATAGCCGAATCCGCTAAAGTTCCAAATTCTGTAGTTGTTCAAGACACTGCTTGGGAAGGTTACGAAGAAATACCATCTTGGATTATGCAAGGTTATGGAACAATGGCAATGGAGGCCAATGAGCAACTACACGCGGGTAATTGCGATGCCCCAACTCACATATTCATCCAGGCAGGTGTCGGTTCTCTTGCTGGAGCAGTTCAAGGATATTTTAGAAATGCTTATCCAAAGAACCCTCCAATAGTTACTATAGTTGAACCCAATAAGGCCGATTGTATATTCAGGTCAGCAGCTGCTAAAGACGGGAATATAAGGATTGTAACTGATGATATGCAAACCATCATGGCAGGCCTTGCATGTGGAGAACCAAATACAATATCATGGGACATTTTGAAAAACAATAGTTCATTTTTTATATCTTGCCCAGATAATGTTTCCGCTAAAGGAATGAGACTACTTGCTGCACCTATAAAGGGAGATCCTACAGTTACTTCTGGTGAATCTGGCGCTGTAACAATGGGTGTTCTCTATAATATTATGAAAAATTA
Source organism: Clostridium sp. (assembly GCF_036569345.1). Lineage (GTDB taxonomy): Bacteria > Bacillota > Clostridia > Clostridiales > Clostridiaceae > Clostridium_AD. Next base: position 86,129 of record NZ_DATCQT010000175.1, on the reverse strand, counting down.
TGAATTAAAGGATTTAAAAGAGGCATTAAAACTTAATGAAGATTCAAAAGTACTCTTGTTTTCAACAGAGGGAGATACTGACCCAGATGTATATCGCAGTATTGTATGGGATGGTAATTATTCATCATCATAAAAATATATAAATGAGTTAAGAATTAAATATTTATTCAAATAGAGGAGGAATAACAATGGATTTTAAGGGTATTAAGGCAAAATCAGAAAGTTATAAAACTGCAATGACAAAATTCTTACGTGACTTAATTGCTATCCCTGGCGAAAGCTGTGGAGAAGAAGGTGTTGTTAAAAGAATAAAGCAAGAAATGATTTCTCTTGGTTTTGACAAGGTAGAAATTGATCCACAGGGAAATATCTTAGGTTATGTTGGAACAGGTAAAACTCTTATAGCATATGACGCTCATATTGACACTGTTGGTCTTGGGGAGCTCGGCAACTGGACATTTGATCCTTATATAGGTTTTGAAACTGAGGAAGAAATTGGTGGACGTGGTACGTCTGACCAACTTGGTGGTATCGTATCAGCAGTATACGGCGCTAAGATAATGAAAGATCTTGGCATGTTAAGCGAAGACTACACAGCTCTCGTAGTTGGATCAGTACAGGAAGAGGACTGTGACGGAAACTGCTGGCTACACATCATAGAGCAAGGCGAAATCAAACCTGAATTCGTTGTAAGCACAGAGCCAACTGATAGCGGTATCTATAGGGGACATAGAGGACGTATGGAGATCCGTGTTGATGTTAAGGGTGTTTCCTGCCACGGTTCAGCCCCAGAAAGAGGAGACAACGCAATCTACAAAATGGCTGAAATATTAATAGATATCAAAAACCTTAACACAAATGATGCTGCTGATTCTACGCAAATCAAAGGTCTCGCAAAAATGTTAGATAAAAAATATAATTCTAAATTCGAAGAAGCTAAATTCTTAGGACGTGGTACTGTAACTACATCTGAAATATTCTTTACTTCACCAAGCCGTTGTGCAGTAGCTGATTCTTGCTCAGTTTCATTAGATCGTCGTATGACATCTGGAGAAACCTTTGAAAGTTGCTTAGAAGAAATTCGTCAACTTCCAGCTGCTAAAAAATACAATGCTAAAGTTACTATGTATAAATATGACAAAAAAAGCTGGACTGGACTTTCATACCCTCAGGATTGCTACTTCCCTACATGGGTTATTCCTGAAGATCATGCTGTTGTTAAGTCAATGGAAGAATCATACAAAGGAATGTTCGGCGCGACAAGAAGCGGCTCTGCGAGCACTGATGAAATGAGAAAAGCTCGTCCGCTTACTGATAAATGGACATTCTCAACAAACGGTGTTGCTATAATGGGTCGTCATGGAATACCATGCATAGGATTCGGACCTGGTGCAGAATCTCAGGCACATGCCCCAAATGAAAAAACTTGGAAGGCAGACCTAGTTAAATGTGCTGCTGTATACGCTGCTCTCCCAACAATATATTGCAAAAATAAATAATACTTAATATAAAGGGGTGTTTAAAAAATGGCTTTAATGGATAAATACATCAACAAACTTAACACACTAGATTTTAAAAACATGTATAATAATGATTTTCTTCTTACCTGGGAAAAATCAAAGGATGAACTAGAGTCAGTGTTCACAGTTGCCGAAGCGCTTAAAAAATTAAGAGTAAATAACATATCATCAAAGATTTTTGATAGTGGCCTTGGAATTTCACTGTTTCGTGACAATTCAACTCGTACAAGATTTAGTTTTACTTCTGCTTGCAACCTACTTGGACTTGAAGTTCAAGATCTTGATGAAGGTAAATCTCAGGTTGCTCATGGTGAAACAGTAAGAGAAACTGCTAACATGATTTCTTTCATGGCAGATGTTATAGGTATCCGCGATGATATGTATATAGGAAAAGGTAATTCTTATATGAGAGAAGTATCTAAAGCCGTACAAGAAGGTAAAGAAGAAGGAACTCTAGAGCAACGTCCAACCCTTGTTAGTTTGCAATGTGATATAGATCATCCTACTCAATGCATGGCTGATTTTCTCCATCTTATTAATGAATTTGGTGGGATTGAAAATTTAAAAGGTAAAAAAATTGCTATGTCATGGGCATATTCTCCATCTTATGGTAAGCCATTATCAGTTCCCCAAGGAATAATAGGACTTTTAACCCGTTTTGGTATGGACGTTGTTCTTGCACATCCAGAAGGTTACGAAGTTATGAGTGATATTGAAGAGCTTGCAATAAAAAATGCAACAGAATCTGGTGGTTCCTTTAGAAAAACAAATTCTATGGAAGAAGCCTTTAAAGATGCCGACATAGTTTACCCTAAGAGCTGGGCACCTTTTATTGCTATGGAAAAGAGAACAGATTTATATGGCAAAGGTGACGATACTGGTATAAAAACACTTGAAAAGGAACTCCTTACCCAAAATGCTGAGCATAAAGATTGGCAGTGCACGGAGGAACTTATGAAAACAACAAAAGACGGAAAAGCACTTTATCTTCATTGCCTTCCAGCGGATATCTCTGGAGTTAACTGCGAGGTTGGAGAAGTTGATGCCTCCGTATTTGATAATTATCGCAAACCACTTTACAAACAAGCTAGTTATAAACCGTACACGATAGCTGCTATGATTTTCTTAAGCAAAATTAAAAATCCACAAGGAGTATTAGCAACCCTTGAAAAATGCAATATTAGACGTGAAATAAAATAACATTCTAAATTTATTTCACTTAATAAAAGTCTATATAATGCTAAATTTGCATAGGCTTTATTACTAAAAATTAAATTAATTAAAGAAAGGATAGTATTATGAAAAAAAGAATTGTAATCGCATTAGGTGGTAATGCTCTTGGTAGCAATTTAAAAGAACAAATGACAGCTGTAAAATCCACTGCTAAGGCTATAGTTGATCTTATAGAAGATGGTAATGATGTTGTTTTATCTCATGGAAACGGACCTCAGGTAGGTATGATTAATATTGCTATGAATGAGCTTCATAAAAATAATCCTAAATACTCAAAATGTCCTATGTCTGTCTGCGTTGCAATGAGTCAAGCTTATATTGGTTACGATTTACAAAATGCACTAAGAGAAGAACTGCTTAATCGTAATATTAATAAAAATGTTTCAACTGTAATAACACAAGTTGAAGTGGATATCACAGATAAAGCCTTTAAACACCCTACAAAACCTATTGGAAGTTTCATGTCAAAGGAAGAAGCTGATAAATGCATAAATAATGGTGAGCATGTAATTGAAGACTCTGGTCGTGGTTATAGGGTAGTTATTGCTTCCCCAAAACCAGTAGGAATTGTTGAAATTGAAACCATAAAATCTTTGGTGAGTATTGGTCAAGTTGTTATCGCCTGTGGTGGTGGTGGTATACCTGTTATAAAAGAAGGTAATCACCTAAGAGGTGTAAGTGCTGTCATTGATAAAGATTTTGCCAGTTGCATACTTGCAAAAGAACTTGATGCAGATTGCCTTATCATTTTAACCGCCGTAGAAAAAGTTGCTATAAACTTTGGTAAATCAGATGAAAAATGGCTTGATAATATTACTGTTGATAAAGCTAAACAATATGTTAAAGAAGGTCACTTTGCACCTGGTTCAATGCTTCCTAAAGTAGAAGCTGCAATGGATTTTGCCTCTTCAAAAGAAGGAAGATATTCACTTATAACCCTACTTGATAAAGCTATGGATGGTATATCAGGTAAAACAGGCACTATTATAAAATAAGGCGGTGTTTTAATGAATGAATTCATGAAAATAGCTATAGATGAAGCTTTATCTGGAATGAAAGGAAATGATGGTGGTCCTTTCGGTGCTGTTATTGTACGGAATGGTGAGATTATAAGTACCGCTCATAATGAAGTGGTTAAGACAAATGATCCTACTGCCCATGCTGAGGTTACTGCCATTAGAAAAGCTTCAAGTCTACTTGGCAGATTTGATTTATCAGATTGCGTAATATACTCCTCTTGTGAACCTTGTCCTATGTGTTTTGCAGCAATTCATTGGGCAAAAATAAAAACACTTTATTATGGTTCAACAAGGAAAGATGCTGCAAACATTGATTTTGATGATCAATATATTTATGATGTAATTTGCGGAGTTGCAAAAGAACTCCAAGTTGAGGTGCTACAAGTTGATAGGGAAGAGAGCCTAGAGCCTTTTAAAAAATGGAAAAGTAAAATAGATAGAGTACAATATTAGGTTATAAAAAAGCACTTCCGTTTAATTCACCTCTCAGTACCTGTAAACTGGTCGAGGAGAATTAGTTATGGAAGTGCTTTGCTAAACAAAATTAAAAATATCATATTTTATGGTTTTTACAGTTATGTGTTTTAACTTTTTCTACTGCATTTAGTATGTTTTCATATCCTGTGCAACGGCAAAGATTACCTGAAAGTCCTTTTTTTATTTCATCCGTGGAATACTTTTTCTCATCTTCAAGAATAGGAATAGATGACATAACAAATCCACATGTACAGAATCCACATTGGACAGCTCCCTCATCAATAAATGCTTCTTGAATATCAGATATATTTCCATCTGCGTCCATTAATCCTTCAGTTGTAAGGATTTCTTTACCTTCTGCCCAAATTGCAAGATAAATACAAGAATCAAAAGCCTCTCCATTAATAAGAACAGTACAAGCTCCACATTCTCCAACCTCACAACCTTTTTTAACACTCATAAGGTGAAGTTGATCTCGAAGAACATCAGTTAGTGAATTTCTATCATCAATCATAAGTTGTGTAGGTTCATCATTTACTATAAAGTTTAAAATAACATTAGCCATTGATTACACCTCCTGAATTTCTTATTGCTTCCTTTAACGATCGTTTACTTAATTCGTTAACAAGGTGAAGACGGAAGTCTTTAGATGCACGCCAAGAGGACCGAGGGTTAACTTCTGATTCTGCTGCATCTCCAAATATATTTAACATTTCGTTTGTTATTTTCATTCCTTTTATAGATTCTTCAGCTTTAGGGCATCTCATAGGAACGGGCCCCGCAACGCCAAATGCAAGATGTACGTCTTCTATAATATCCTTTTCCATATTGAGTTTACAAGTTACGCTACATCCTAATGTAGCAATGTCCATTGCATTACGCATAGCATATTTAATATAGTTTCCAAAAAAGTTTTCATAATTTTCTTTTGTAATATAAATAAATGTAAGTATTTCACCATTTTTTAGGTTAACTTTCCCTGGCCCTGTATAATAGTCCGAAATAGGGATAACTCTTATACCGTTTGGTCCTTCTATTTCTAGAATAGCATTCAGTGCAAATAACGTCGATGCGCTGTCAGCACTAGTAACACCATTTGATATATTTCCTCCAATTGTGCCAATGTTCCTTAATTGTGGACCTCCTATCTCATCAACCGCTTGACCAAGTATTGGAATATATTTTTGAATGATTTTATTTTTTGTAATATGTGAAAAACTTGTAAGTGCACCTATTTTGATGTTTCCATCATCCTCCATAGATACTCCCCTTAGCTCATCTAATCCATAAATACTCACAAGGCTACACCCAGCAAGCTTTCCATGACGAATTTTTATAAGTACATCACTTCCACCTGCAATAATTATGGCACTTGGATCAGCTACAAGATGCTTAATAACATCTTTAACATTAGTTGCACTATATATTTTTTCAATATCATACATTTGTTATGTCGCCTCCTTTTCTTATATCAAATTTTGCTTTTTAAATTTTTCTACAAGTCTTTGTGGCGTTAACGGAAGTACATTGAAACGAATTCCTGTAGCATTTAACACAGCATTTCTTATAGCAGGTGCAACAGGAATTGAAGGTGGTTCTCCTAGTGCCTTATTACCAAAAGGGCCAGTCTCATCGTATGTCTGCGCAAATTGCACTTCCAAATGTGGTGTATCCATAATAGTTGGAAGTTTATAATCAAGCAAATTATCATTAAGCATTTTTCCAGTAACGTCGTCAAACAAAAGTTGCTCAGTTAACGCATACCCAAGTCCCATGCTCATTCCACCATGTACCTGTGCCTCTGCAAGCTGTGGATTAAGAACCTTGCCGCAATCATGAACATTAATAATTTTATTTATTTTAATTTTACCAACTGGAATATCAACTTCAATATCCACAAAACATACTCCAAATGAGAATGTATTTGTTTTACATTGGTTTGTTTCCTCAGCTGTTAAGTGAACTGATTTTTCTACATTGTATAAAACATCCATAGCAACTTCTTTTAGTGTTACTAATATTTCGCCAGTTTCCTTGTTTATAATATTATTATCTTTAAGATCAAGATTAACAATAGTAATATTTAGCATGAAACTCGCATGCTCCAATATTTTTTCTTTAAGCTTCAGAGCAGTTTTTTTAGCTGCCATACCTGACACATAAGATTGCCTTGATGCATAAGCACCTGTATCAAACGGTGTAATATCTGTATCTTGAGTTGATATCATATGAACATTATCAATTGTGATAGTAAGAACCTCTGACACCATTTGTGCAAATATTGTATCTGCCCCTTGGCCTATTTCCGTAGCACCCATTTGAACTTGAACAGATCCATCTTGATTAAGCACAATTCTACAAGATGCTGTTTCTAGTGATATTGGAAAAACTCCAGTTGCATAACTAAATATTGCCATACCAACACCGCGCCGCACTGGTCCAGTTTGATTTTGGTATTCTTTAATTTTATTATCCCAATCAATATATTTTCTACCTTTTTCAATGCATTCATATAGCCCATTACTATTACATACAACTTGATTATCAACAAACCCAATTTTCATAGCATTAAGTTTTCTTATTTCAATTCTATCTAAGCCAAATTCTCTTGCAATATCATCAACATGGGATTCAAGTGCAAAAGAAATTTGTGGTATCCCATATCCACGCATAGCGCCAGATGGTGGCATATTTGTAAACACTGAATACATATCACCTTTAGTTGCAATTTCATCTTGGTATATCTGTTTAAATGCATGACCTGCTTTATTAGTTACACTATGACCATGTGATGCATAAGCGCCCTTATTTCCATAGATCTCTACTTTTCTAGCAACAAAACGTCCATTTGGTCTTATATAACTTTTAATTTTAATTTTCATAGCAGTACGAGTGCGAGTATTAGCAAAATCTTCTTCACGAGAAATATCAAGTTTAACACATCTACCACCTACAACTTGGCATAAATAAGCATTTAGTGGTTCATAAAGGACTTCTTGTTTATTACCAAATCCTCCACCTATATACGGCTTAATAACTCTGATTTTTCCCCACTCAACCCCAAGTGCTTGACCAATTACGCGCCGTACAATATGAGGAATTTGGGTTGATGACACAACAACAATTCTTTTTCCCTCTGCATATGCATAAGAAATAGGATTTTCAATATGGCAATGCTTAACAGGAGAAGTTTCATATTCTCCTTCAAAGACAAGTAGGCCTTGTTCTTTTATAGCATTATCATAATTACCAATTTCAAAACTTGTATGAGCTAGAATATTATCCGGATAATCCGCGTTTATTGCTTTTGCGCCTTCTTTCAAAGCTGCTTCAATAGACAATAACGGTTCATATTCCTCGTATTCAACCTTGATAAGATTCATAGCTTTTATTGCTGTAATACTATCTTTAGCAACGATGGCAGCTATATCATCACCATAATATCTTACTACTTGATTAAGTAACTTCCTGTCGGCTACATCTGCATGACCCGGATCAATTGAATAAGGATGCCCCGCTGTTGGGAATTTAATATCAGGAACATCAAAGCAAGTTATAATTTTTACAACACCCTTAAGTTTCATTGCCTTGGAAATATCAATGTCTTTAACAATTCCACTTGCAATATTACTATGAAGCACTTTAGCAACTAGAGCGTTATTCAACCTAAAATCATCAGTATATTGTGCACGCCCAGTTACTTTATCGAAAGCATCAACCCTTTTAATACTTTTCCCAATACTCATTTTTACCCTCCTTATATGGTGGATTTATCCTTAAAATAGTGGATTTTTCCTTAGTATGTTGGATGTATCATTGCTATATTCAATAACCTCTAATAAACTTCTTTGCCACAACATCACTTTCGTGATAAATCTTTTCTTCATCAATATTTTGGAGGACGCCTTTTGCAACTACAACCCTACCGTTTACAATGGTATAGTCTACGGCACCTTTAAATCCTACTGTGCACAGTAAAGATTTAGGGTCAAGACCTGTACCTACAAGTTCTATCCTGTTTAGATTAATCATAAATAAATCTGCGGCCATTCCAACAGATAATTTTCCAATATCATCTCGTCCAAGAACTTTTGCACCACCTCGGGTGGCAATCTTTAGTAAGTCATATCCTGTAGGTGCATTTTTACCTGAGTTTAATCTGTGCAGTAAAAATGCAACTCTAAGTTCTTCAAGCATATTTGAGCCATCGTTACTTGCACTTCCATCAACCCCAAGTCCAACAGGCACCTTAAGTTTTAACATTTGAGGCACATTTGCAATTCCAGATGATAATTTCATGTTAGATACAGGACAATGTGCTATACTCGTTCCAGTTTTTGCGAGCAATTTCAGCTCATCATCGTTAAAGTGAATGCCATGTGCAAACCACACATCAGAGCCTAACCAACCGAGGCTTTCCATGTACTCAAGAGGACGTTTATTGAATTTCTCAAGTGTGAAATTTTCCTCATCTTTTGTTTCTGCAAGATGTGTGTGAAGCCGTACCCCAAGTTTTCTTGCAAGTTTTGCTGATTCACTCATTAAAGTTCCCGTAACACTAAATGGTGAACAAGGAGCAATTGCAACCTGCCTCATAGAAAAACGGCTTTTGTCATGGAATTTATTCACTAGATACTCGCTATCTTTTAAAATCTCGTCGACGCCTTGAACTACAGAATCTGGTGGAAGCCCCCCATCCTTAATGCTAAGTGACATACTCCCTCTAGACGAATGCATTCTAATACCTAGTTTTTTTGCCGCCTCGAACTGGGTTTCAATTAGATTACTTTGATTTTTTGGAAATACATAATGATGATCAAAACAAGTTGTACAACCTGTTTTTAGAAGTTCCCCCATTCCACAAAGTGAACTATACATAATAACATCGCTATTTAGATTTTTCCAAATCTCATACAAGTATTTTAGCCATGGAAATAACTCCATATTCTGAACTTCCGGAATATTTCTAGTGAAAATCTGATAAAGATGATGATGTGTATTAATAAGCCCTGGATACACTACCATATCAGTTGCATCTATAATCTTTTCAGCTAATCTAACTTCATTTCCAATATATTTAATTTCACCGTCTGTAATATAAATATTTATATTTTCAAATAAATTGTTTTTATCATCACATGTTACAAGGTATTTTATGTTTTTAATAAAAATTGAATTTTTCATAATTATCTCCTAACCTAAATTCTCTAATTATATTTTATACATTAAAACAAAATTAATATATAACTATAAATTTAGTATATCATCAGGTTAATGTAAGTCAATAATCAATTTTGGAAAACATTATTTATTCTGAATGTTTTTTAAAGTGAAATAGTTCTCTTATCAAAATTTAAATTTATCTATCAAATATAAATGAATTTATCACCGCGAAATACTCCCGAACAAAGCAAGTAGGGACAAGCATTGGGTGAAGTGGTGCCGAATAGCCATATGCCTTTAATCCCTGCCTTCTAGCTAAAAATTCAGCTCTTAACATATGAAAATTATTTGTTACAATAGTTACTTCTATATTTCTTTTTTTCTGTAATCCTTGTAAAATTGCTGCCGTGAATTTCATATTTTCTAATGTATTTGTCGACTTTTCTTCCATTATTATCTGATTATTTGATACCCCGTTTTTAATTAAAAACCTTTTCATAGCCTCTGCCTCAGTAATGCTTTCACCAGGGCCACGTCCCCCAGAAACTACAATTTTTACATTAGGATTAATTTTAAGATACCCTAAACTAGTATAAAGCCTTTGAAATAGTGCGACTGACGGAACTTCTCCTCTAATACCAGCCCCTAAAATTACTAGATAATCGCTTTTTTGTGTATGCTTTGATATAGCTGCTTGAATTATTAAAGCTTCGATAAATACAAATGATATTAGAACTATAATAAAACATGTTTTTATTATTGTTCTAATCTTACCTGGTCTTATTAAAATATATTCTTTTTTACTTTTTCGCTTAAATAATCCGAGTGTTATTAATAAAATCCCCAAACCAAGATAAAATTCTGCAAAATTTACTCTCCCGCCAAATATTATTGTTCCTATAAAATAGACTTCACATAATACCCCTAAAACTACGTATAAATTGCCCTTATTTTTCATAATTTCCCCTAACTTCTCTAGGTAGATACAATTCAGTATGTTATTACTATTATCTTTTGTTATCTGCCATTATTTTATGGAGTTTATCTGGATAATTAGTTATAATGCCATCAACTTTCATATCTATATAAAATCTCATCTGCTCCTCATTATCAACAGTAAACACATTTATTTGAATTTTGTGTTTTTTAACCTCTTTTATTATTTCCTCATTCATAACATTAAAATGTGGATGAATTGCATTTGCCCCCACAGTTTTAACATAATTGTAAGGTTTGTAAATTTCTTCTATATATAATATTCCCGTCTTAATTTCTTTAGATATCTTATGGCATTTGACAATAGAATAATGATTAAAACTAGATAAAATCACTTTCTCTTTCATCTTATGTTTATAAATTAAATCAATAAGTTTTTGCTCAATGTCTTCATATATTACTATTCCATTTTTAATTTCAAAGTTAATAATAATGTTTTTATCAATAGTTATATAAATAAGCTCCTCAACAGTTGGAATTCTAATACCTGTAAACTCTTCACCCTTCCATGAACCTGCATCTAACTTATTTAGTTCATTGTAGGTAAAATCCAGAACATTTCCATGTCCATTTGTAGTCCTATCCACCATTTCATCATGAATAAGTACTAATATACCGTCCTTTGTTAACTGAACATCTGTCTCGATTCCTGTAGCTAACATTTCTACATAAACAGCAATGCAACTCTCGCATTATATAATATATAAAATGTAAAAATTTATAATTTAAGAATATCATAATACATTTTAAATAACCATGTATATTCACTCGAAGTATGTAAAAACTAATGTAAATACATATTTAAAGATACAAATATATTAGAGGAGCTATTATGAAAAACCAAAATGATCTATCTGAATATATAACTAAAAAAGCTATAAAAAAAAAGCAGAGAAATATATCCCTACTTATTTTATAATTAAATATTATTTTCATAAAAATATGGATTTGAAATCTCTCTCAAAAATTTCTTTGGCTTTTTTCAAAAACGCCAAATCTCTTTTTTGTATAAATCTTCCTACATAATCATTGGGTTTATCATTTTCAATAGTTGTAATAGCATCTTCAAAGTCCATCCACTTGAGTTTAAAACCAGCGGCTAATTCTTCATTTGTATAAGATGGACTATCTACTATTCCATTAACCTTCGCTAAATAGCAATAAGATATTTGCAACTGATTAAATTTATCTCTATATTCAATAATAGTACCTATTTCTGATATTATATCTATTTTTGCGCCTACTTCTTCCATAACCTCACGATTTAATGCTTCAATAATACTCTCGCCTTTTTCAATTCCACCACCGGGCAATTTATGGTACATATTCTTAGATACAAATGGTAATGCAATTTGATTTAAGCTATTAAACATAACCGCTCTGGACGCCTTTCTTACTTTATAAAACATTTCTGAATCTGATTTTTCATTTCTAACATTTTCTTCATATATTTCAGTAATTAACTCCATAAAATCACTACCTCATTTTTTAAAAACATTGATATCACTTTTTATAAAAGTTTATTATTTTCTAACTTGACCGTTTCCATAAATAAGATATTTTGTAGTAGTAAGTTGCTCAAGTCCCATTGGCCCCCTAGCATGAAGTTTTTGATTGCTTATGCCTATTTCTGCACCAAATCCAAATTCTGCGCCATCTGTAAATCTTGTAGAAGCATTAACATAAACACATGAAGCATCTACTTCCCTTAAAAATTTCTGAGAATTTGTATAATTATTAGTTATTATTGCCTCAGAATGTTTTGTTCCATATTTGAAAATGTGATCAATAGCCTCTTCCATTGAATCAACAACTTTAATTGAAAGTATTAAATCTAAATATTCAGTAGCCCAATCTTCCTCAACCGTTGCTTTTGCTCCTTTTATAATTCCTATCCCTTTTTCACAAATTCTAATTTCCACACCTAATTCATAAAGTTTTTGCGAAAGTTTTGGCAAAAACTCTCTAGCAATATCTTTGTGCACAAGTACTGTTTCAACCGCATTACACACTCCAGGTCTTTGAGTTTTAGCATTAACTATTATTTCCTCTGCCATATTTAAATCAGCCTCTGAATCCACATATATATGACAAATTCCTGATCCTGTTTCAATTACTGGTACAGTAGCATTTGCTATAATAGCTTTTTTTAGTCCCTTGCCACCTCTTGGGATAATTACATCGACATAATCATTAAGTTTTACCAATCTATTTACAAGTTCTCTATCAACCATATCAATAAGCTGAATACAACCTTCTGGAAGTCCTACTTCTATGGCCGCTTTTATTATAACCTTAGCTAAAGCCATATTAGTATTTATAGCTTCTGATCCTCCCCGAAGGATTATTGAATTACCTGCTTTTATACATAAAGCTGCTGAATCAACAGTCACGTTTGGTCTAGACTCATATATCATGCCTATAACTCCAAGTGGAACCCTAACCATTGAAATATCTAAATCATTTGGTCTTTTCCATCTTTTAATTCCGTCTCCTATTGGATCTGGAAGTGTTGCAACATTTCTAAGCCCCTCAGCCATTTTTTCGACTCTCTCCTGATTAATCATTAATCTATCAAGCATTGCATCAGATAAATTATTTTTTTTACCTAATTCCATATCTGTAATATTAGCTTTAATTATAGTGTCTTTATTGTTTATCAATGCTTCTGCCATGTTTAAAAGTGCATCATTTTTCATGTTAGTACTAGTCGTAGTCATAATTCTAGATGCATCTTTAGCACGTCTACCTATATTTATAATATAATTCTCAAAATCCATTATTTCTCCTCCTTTTGATCCTTATAGAGTAGATAATAGTTAATAACTGCTATCTTAGTTTTACGGCATTTAATATCCTATTCAATTTATCATTTATATGTTTTACATTTTTTCAAATAATGTACCTATTTCTATTCCTTCTAAAATATCAGTAATAACATTAGGCGTAGAGCCTTCTGCTATAATCATAGATGCATTTGAAGCTACAACAATTTCTGCTGCCTTAATCTTAGTTGCCATACCACCAGTACCAAGCTCCGTTCCAGCACCTTCAGCAGACTCCCTAATTTTATCAGTTATTTCTGATACATTATATATAATTTTTGCATCAGGATTTATTCTAGGGTTTGAATCATACAATCCATCAATATCAGAAAGTATTATAAGTAAATCAGCACCTATTAAACTTGTAACCATAGCAGATAATGTGTCATTGTCTCCAACCATTATTTCATCCACGATTACAGCATCATTTTCATTTACTACTGGAATGACCCCTTGTGATAATAACATCAAAAATGTATTATGAGCATTTAAATGCCTTGTTTCATCCATAATATCCTCTTTTGTCAAAAGGATTTGTGCTGTAGTTTTTCCATACTCACTGAAAAATTTCTCATACATGTGAATTAAAATGCCTTGCCCAACAGCCGCTGCTGCCTGTTTTCCCGGTATTGTTTCCGGCCTTTTCTTAAGTCCTAATTTTCCCATACCAGCTCCTATAGCTCCTGATGTTACAAGTACTACCTCGATTCCTCTATTGTGAATGTCTGCTAATTGTCTAATAAGATTTTCGATATGTTTAAAATTTAATAATCCTGTAGAGTGAGTTAATGTTGAAGTTCCTACCTTTACCACAACTTTTGTTACATCTTTTAAGTAATCTTTTCTATTTTTCATATAAACGCTCCCCATCTCAGCCTAAAACTTATATTTATTTTACACCATATAAAGATAAATTTCCATTTATATATATTCCGTAACAATTGTAGTTTCTCTTTACTATTTCATATGTTATATTTTAATTAATAACATATATCAATTTATGATTTTGTATATAATAAGTTGTTTTGTTTAAGATAAAGTATGAATGTTAAAATTTTAGGAGGAAATGTATTATGAATGCTATAGATTTAATGGTAGAAGAACATAAACTTATAAAAAGAATGTTAGTTGTGACTAGAAAAATTTCTATTAAAGTGCTTAACAATGAACAAGTTGATTATAATGACTTTAATAAAGTTATCGATTTTGTACGTAATTTTGCAGATAAACACCACCATAGTAAAGAGGAGGTAATTCTCTTTAAAAAAATGGGTGAAGTTTTAGGAGACCGAATAACAAATGGTCCTATTATGGGTATGCTTGTTGAACATGATTTAGGTAGACTTTTTATAAGAAATTTAGAAACCTCTTTAGTTAAATTCAAAGCTGGAGATAGTGATTCTAGAGTAGATATAATTGCAAACGCTATAGCCTACACTGACTTACTCTATAGGCATATTGACAAGGAAGATACAACAATATATACTTTTGCTTTAAGAAAATTAAGTAAAGATCAGTTGGAAGAAATCGATAAAGCTTGCTTTAAGGTAGAAACTGACGCTACAAAAAATAAGCTTCAAGATAAATATGTAGCATTATTAAGTGAATTAGAATCTAAAATTAGTTAACTACATTTCGCAACATAGTGAATTTATGATATAATTAATTTATTGTCATTGGTCATGTTTAAAACTAGGGCTAGTATTTCTACTAGTTATTATTTTGAAAATGCCATAATCAATGACTAAATAAAAAATGTAAAGTGAGAAGATTAAAATGAGAAATGCAAAATTAGAAAGAGCAATAGTTAAAATAGATAATGAAATTGCAGCTATGAACATAGCTAAGAAATACTTATCAAATTCAAAAGAAATTAATGATGTACAACAAACTTTAAATAACAAAAGACAGTTACTAGCAGATGAATTGTATGCTGAAGATAAAAAATGTTATGAGCCCTGTTGTGATGTTATAGAAGAAATGCTAGACAAAAACATAAGTAAAGAAGAGCAATTAGAGTTACTTGAAATGATAAAACAAAATTTTGGAAGACAATCTCCAAATGTCTCTAAAAAAAGTAGTGGACTTAATGCCTGGTTAAAGGAACTTTGTATTGAATATACTTGGGTTAAAAACGAAGAAACTGATTGGGATGAATTAGTTATTACAGGATTTGGGTTATATGAGTAATTTATAATTAAAGTAATAATTTCAATTAACCACCATGTTTAATGTATTAATCATGGTGGTTAATTTATTATAATGGTGTAAATTATTTTGTATAATCTTTTTATTTAACTACTGGAACGTTTTTTGCATCATCCTTCTTCATTTTCTTATTTTTATCACCTTTAGGTTGCACTTGTGGTCTACTCATTCCTTGCTTTGCCATAACTTTCCCTCCCTAAATTTATTTGAATATGCCTTTATATCTTTATTATCTTTTACATATTAATTTGTTTAATACATTTTATTAGACAAATTATTTTAAGTCATTTTTTCTTTTTTTCTCTCTAATTTCATCGTTTATTTTTATTACTTCCTCTTCATTTAGACTTGTTAAGTCATTAATCCCAATTGTTCCCATGCCTCTCTGGAGCATATTTTGTACATTTTCAACTTGTTCTTCATGTTGCCCTTTTGGTAATTTTGTTTTGTTCATAAATATATTCCTCCTCTGAAATTAAAATAAGGTATCGTAATTTTTTATTACAATATCTTATTTTTACCTAGAAGATAACTTTTATTCTAAATTAATAACGTCTTATCTATTTTTTAAAATTTCATCTAATTTCTTTTTAAATGATAAATAGGTTTCTTTTCCCTCTCAAAATTGATATTATTTACGTATACAATAATATAAGGGGTGGAGAAATGAACCTGAAACTTCTTTTTCATAAAAATAAAAAAATAGTACTGAATTTGGATGAAAAACAAAATTTTAATATAGATGTTTTAGTTTTAGAAAATCGTAGTGATTTTATTGAAGCCAACAAAGGGTTTATATATTCAACCACAAGTAAATTATGCAAAAAAACACTAAAATGGGAAAATGATGAAGAACTTAGTATAGCACTTATGGCTTTTAACACAGCATGTGATAAATATGATAAAACCAAAGGAAATTTTTATGGTTTTGGTAAAATTATTATTAAAAATGCCTTGATAGATTTTTTCAGAAAAAATAAAACTACTCCTTATCTAATCTACTCTAACAATGATGAAACAGTGGATTATATAGATGGCAAAAATTCCATTAACAATTATGAAATTCAAATAGAGAATGAATTTAGAGTTGAAGAAATAACCTTATTTTCTGCGGAGTTATTAAAATATAAAATTAATTTTAATACTCTTATTGAGTTATCACCCTCTCACAAGGATACAAGAGATAATTTATTAAATGTTGCATTTTTATGTGCTAAAGAAGAATCAATATTAAATCTTTTGAACACTAAAAGAAGACTACCCGCTAAAGAAATAATAATATTAACTGGCTCAAATAGAAAACTCATAGAAAAATGGCGTATATATATAATTTCTTTAATACTAATACTTACGAATCCAGAATATGTATATTTGAAATCCTATCTTAATATAAAAGAGGGTGAATTAAATGATTAAAACAGGTATTGTAATAAGCATTATGAATAAAAAAGCAGGAATTATGACGTCAGGTGGAGAGTTTGTATATATAAAAGTTAGTAAATCATTGACTAATACACGTAAAATTCGTATTGGAGAAATTCAGACTGGAGAATTATATAAGAAAAACTTATTTGTATATAAATATGCTATAGCAGTTGCATCAATAATGTTTTTATTTCTTTCTAGTGGTTACGCTCATTTCTACTATACTCCAGTTACAACTGTAGTTCTTAGTATTAATCCTTCCGTTTCTCTTGAAGCAAACAGATGGAATAAAATTCTTAGTTCTAAAGCACTAAATTCGGATGGCTCCTTATTACTTAATAATGTTAAGTTAAGGAATAAATCTATAGATTCTGGTCTTGAGATTTTAGTTAAAGAAGCTCAAACTGAGAACTTTATAAATGCTAAATATGTAAATGATAAAAAAATTATTATTATTGATTTTAAAAGTAATAAAGATAGCTCAATAGATATTACTAATTTTAAAAATATTATAGATACTAAAAAGTTAAATATTAAAATTAGTGCTCTTTCTATCAATAATAAAACCATAGATATTACAGTTAATAATAAAAAAATAACTACTTCCACTTTAAATTCTATTAGTCACAAAAAAGAGGTTATTAATAAACAAAAAATTATGAAGAGTACTTCTATGAAGAGTACTTCTCTAAAGAGTACTCCTGTTCAAAAATCTTCAGTAGATATTTATAATAATTTAATTAACGATAGATCTTCTAAAACTAAAGAAGAATATATAAAAAAAAGCAGCCCTATTATAAATAAAGAAAATAAGAAATCTAATAATATTAACAATTCATCAACTAATAAAAAATCTGATGTTTCAAATCAAACTAAAATGAATAGGGAAGATACAAAAACACCTAATGCTGAAGGTAACTTTAAAATGAATTTTAATAAATTTTTCAAAAATTTTAGTAATTAATCTCCTAAAAATAAAAAGCATATATACCATATATTTTGTAGTATTAAACATCTCGCATTTGTAAAAGATAATAACATATTATTAAAAGGGAGGTATTTAATATGCGTGAAGGATTAATTCCAACTTTGTTAGGTACAGTTGTAACTGCTGCTGGTGCTTCATTTTCGAAAAATAACATGAAAAAGAAAAATGTACTTCCAATGATTGAATCAGGTGTTGTGGGATTTGGACTTGCTCACATTATTTTAGGTGCCATTGATCTTGTTGAACATAAAAAATAGTTTTTTCCATAATATCATATTGATATTTTTAAAATTTTTAGCCAAAAAAACTGATTAGAAAGTATACTTTCTAATCAGTTTTTTTGTATAACATATATTATATTTTGTTAAATTTTTATTTGCTCTTTTGAAATTTTATCTACTACTATTGCAATAGCACAATCACCTGTAATATTTGTCGCTGTTCCAAAACTATCTTGAGCAAAGTGAATTGCAATCATAAGTCCAAGTTGAGCTGGATTAAACATCAACATTTTTTCCAGTAACCCAAGTGCTGCCATTACTCCCCCACCTGGTATTCCAGGTGCTGCTACCATTGTTATTCCTAGCATTAATATAAAGGGTCCCATAAGTGAAAAAGTTGGGATAGTTCCTGATAAAATCATTACTCCCATCGATGCAAGAACAAGGGTTATTGTATCTCCTGCTAAATGTATAGTTGCACATAATGGTATTACAAAGTCTGCAATATCTTCAGAAACCCCATTTGTTTTAGCACACTGAAGAGTTACAGGTATAGTTGCTGCCGATGATTGGGTTCCAAGTGCTGTAAAATATGCTGGCATCATGTTTTTAATTGATTTCATAGGACTTTTCCCAGTAATAACCCAAGCAATTGTATATTGAAATAAGATATATATCATTTGAAGTAAAATAAGAAGAACAAATACTATAGCAAAAGCACTAATAGTTTTAAACATTTCCCCTGACGCCGTTAATTTAGAAAATAAACCAGCAATATGAAGTGGTATAAAGGGAATTAAAATTGTCCTAACTACTCCTTGTATTATACTTTGAAAATCCTTTGTAGACTCAAGTAAAGTTTTTCCTTTAATATGGGCCATACCAAGTCCTAATATAAATGCAAGCACTAAAGCTGTCATAACACCCATAACGGCCGGCATGTCTATAATAAAATATGGTGTTACATCTATACCTGATTTTTTAGCTACTTGTCCTAATTTTATAAATTTAGGAAGCACTGAAATTCCTAATACATATGCTACTCCACCCGCTATAATTGTTGATAGATATGCAATTCCTGTAGTTATAGCTAATAATTTACCCGCGCCCTTGCCTAAATCTGCTATGCCTGGCGCCACGAAGGCAATAATAATTAATGGAATAACAAAACTTAAGAAGTTTCCGAAAAGTGATGAAAATGTACTTAATAACCTCACTATTACATAAAATTCTAAAGACCTAGAAATTAAACCTATAATAATACCTAAAATAATACCTAAAATTAACTTCGGCAAAAGACCGATTTTTTTTGACATTTTCGCACCTCTTTCAACTCTTTTTTCTGATATTATAGAATTTTCTCAATATAATTCTTTGTAATTATATTATATTCTGCATTAATATGCAAGAAACTTGTCTAATTTGTATATTACTCCTAAAATGCTCTTTCATACCATTGTACTTTTAAAAAATCTATTTTTGACAATATTTACTAAAATGTGCTATGATATTTTTATTACAAAAATATTAGTATAGCAAAATATTAATTTCAATTATTTTGCTATAAATTACTAAAAATTGAGGAGTTTTTATATGATTTTAATTAAAAATGCAAATATACACAGTATGTCAAAAGAAAATTTCAAAAATGGAATGATCTTAGTTGATCATGGTAAAATTATTGCTATTGGGAATGAGGTTAAAGCACCTCGAAACGCAGAAATCATTGATGCTAAAGGTAAGTTTGTTATTCCAGGAATGATTGATGCTCACTGTCATTTAGGAATGTGGGAAGACGGAATGGGTTTTGAAGGTGCTGATGGCAATGAAGCTGTTGACCCTGTTACTCCACATTTAAGAGCAATTGACGCTATTAACCCAATGGACATGTGCTTTAAGGATGCATTAGATGCTGGAATAACAACCGTTGCAACTGGTCCAGGTAGTGCAAATGTAATTGGTGGACAATTCGCAGTTGTTAAAACCTATGGAAATAGGATTGATGACATGATTGTAAATGAATGCCTTGCTATGAAGGTTGCTTTTGGTGAAAATCCTAAAAGAGTATATCATGATCAGAAAAAATCCCCCAGCACAAGAATGGGCACTGCTGCAATTTTAAGAGAAAATCTTATTAAAGCAAAGATGTATCTAGAAAAACAAAATAATTTTCTAGAACATCCTGATAAAACGCCTGAATTTGATATGAAAATGGAGGCACTTGCTAAGGTTATAAAAAAGGAAATACCATTAAAAGTCCATGCTCATAGAGCTGATGATATCCTTACTGCTCTAAGGATTGCAAAGGAATTTAATATAGATATAACCCTTGATCATTGCACAGAAGGACATTTAATTGTAAATTATTTAAAAGAAGGTATTCAAAAGGGCATAATATTGGGTCCAGCACTATCTACTAGATCAAAAGTGGAACTTAAAAATCTAACTTTTAAAACTCCTGGAATTCTATCCAAAGCAGGTTTGAAAGTAGCCATAATGACAGACCATCCTGTTATTCCCCTACAATATCTTCCAATCTGTGCCGGTATTGCCGCAAGAGAGGGAATGGATGAAATTGAAGCTCTTAAGGCAATAACAATAAATGCTGCAGAAATACTTGGCATCGAGGGCATTGTTGGAAGCTTAGAAATTGGAAAGGATGCCGATATTGTTATATATAGTGGACACCCATTTGATTTAAGAAGCAAAGTAGAATTTGTAATGATTAATGGTATAATTGTAAAAAATGAAACTTAAAGAAAGAAATAAACTATTAAATCTATGTTATAATTAATATAGATTTATTTTTATTAAGTAAAAAAGTAAAGGATGATTTATTATGTTGTCTTTAGGACTTTTAAAAAATTATTGTTTAAGTAAAAAGGGTGTTACAGAATGTTTTCCCTTTGATGATGAAACTTTAGTTTTTAAGGTTAGCTCTAAAATGTTCGCCTTAACAAATATCAATAAACCTGTACTTGAAGTTAACTTGAAATGTGAACCTTTTATGGCAGAGGATTTACGTAGGGACTTTGATGCTATTAAACCCGGATACCATATGAATAAAAAACATTGGAACACCATAATTCTTGACGGTTCAATTTCTGATGATAAAATCTTCTTTCTAATAGATTTGTCTTTTGAACTTGTATATAAAGGATTAAAAAAAAGTGAAAAAGAAGAACTACAAAACTATAAATAACCTTTTCATATATTAACTGTAAATATACATCTAGGTAAGAACTACAGGAGGATTTTTAATGAAAATGATTTTTTTTGACACAGAAACTACTGGCATAAGGCCAGGTAACATATGTCAGTTAAGTTATATACTTGTTGACACAGATTTTAAGCCTACAAAAACGACTGGTAAAAACATCTTTTTTACAGTAGATTATGTAGAACCATCTGCCCAAGATGTACATGGTTTTAGTGTAGATGATTTGTATACATTAAGTGAAGGCAAAACTTTTGAAGATTCATACAATGATTTTATTGAGGATTTTATAACTGCAGATATTCTTATAGGACACAATGTTAATTTTGATATAAAATTTTTAACTCACGAACTTGCAAATTGTGGACATACCCTAACGCCTAAACATACATTTTGCACTATGAAATATTATAAAGATATATGTAAGCTTTACACAACCCGTGGGGGCTATAAAAATCCAAAATTATCAGAGAATATTAAATTTCTAGAATTAGATGAAACTCAAATAAATTTAAAAAGCAATGAATATTTTGGAGATACATCAAATTTCCATGATGCTAGATTTGATACTACTGCAACATATTTGCTAGTTACAGAAGGTATTAAGAAAGGTTTTATCCCTAGACATTATTTTTCCCAGCTTACTAAATAATCTACAAGGAAAAGGATATATCGTTAGAAATGCTTTCACATCGCTAAGTAATTCTAGCAATATATCCTTTTGTTATCATTATATATAAAAAAAATTTTTATTTTTTATAGTCTCATATCAATTTATCATTTGCATTTCGTCAAAGGGTATAATATCGTGTATTGTAAGTTTCCTAGCAACTAATCTTTCGGTTTTAAAAAACATGTTCTCCCCCAATTTGGCTTCCTTTTAATTATACCAATAACTGTAATTTTTCTAATATATCAGGATGCTTTTTTTTCAAATTAATTATCTTAAAATCGTTACTAACGAAGACATGTTTTGTGCTCCCTTTAGTGATTTCTATACCATCTTTTTTTCTAACAACCGAATAATTGAAGGTTACCTTTACTGGTGTTAATTCTTCAATAGATGTTTTTATTATTAATGTTTCCTCATATTCTGCCCCTTGAATATATTTGCAATTACTCTCAATCACTGGTATCATTATCCCGATTTTCTCCATATCAGAATAACTCATGCCAATTTTCTTTATAAATTCTGTTCTGCCCACTTCAAAGTACACTAGATAATTAGCGTGATAAACTCTGGCCATCTTATCCGTCTCACAATAACGAACAACTAGTGTTTTTTCACTTATATACATATTTATAACCTTCTTCCTATAATGTAGCCAGTCATTCTCATTTCGCTGTAAAACTATTTTTACACAAAAATACATGTTTGAGCTTAAGCGAGTTTGTGTTTTTTAGCCGCTGTAAATAAAATAATTTTAGAATTACTTGGCTAAGTGAGCGCATTCCTAGCAATATATACTTTTTGTTATAGCATAATCTTAGAAAAAACACTTAATCTAAAACAGCACATTATTCTCAATTTGTACTCATTTTTAAAAACCTTTAAAATTCGTATATAATACCATCACAAAATATTCTTTTAATAACTCTATTATCTACATAGATTTCAATAGTATCACCTTTTTTTATGTATAATTCCACAGGAAAATCAAGCTCGTGAATAAAATTTCCTGATTTTAATTTTAATTTTGTCCTGTGAATATGGCTTCTCCCCACCAAATCAGCAAGGTCTGCACCTAATAGCAACCCTTGCCCTGACATCATGCTATCAATTTGTATTCTAGGATAATCAGTTATCTTTGCAACCATGGGAATAAGATTTCCTATTTTCTCATTACAAATATAATCTATCTCTTCATCTATAATTATAGAGTCATTTTCAATCACAACATTATTAATGTCAACTAAAAAATATGCATCGATTTGTGCATTTTCCACTTTTTTATACTGAATTTTTTCTCCATAACGTAATATTCTAAGGTATACAAGTTTCAATAATTCTTCATATGTATTATCTTTATATTTATTAAATTCTTTATTTATTATATTATCGATACTTTTGCTTAATCTTAGTTCATTAATTTTTCCTAAGATACTTTTACATCCCAAAAAACTAGCTAACTCAGATTTAATATTATTTATATCAAAGTCTTTTTTCTCTAACTTAATATTTGTACTAGCAACCATGAATACATTTGTATATTGTGGATATGCAGCTTGAATAAATCCTAAATATTTTCTATTGCTATCATATACATTAAACGGCATATTAAGTCACATCCTCTTTAATTTTTTAATTATAGAACTCATATTAATAGTATATTACATCTATATAAATTCATACATTCAAATTTATGTATATTTGTATTATATAATAAGTTTAAAAAAACCTCCACCATTTATAGCAATTTTTCGCACATATATTTTTATGTTGTTAGGGTTATATTAATATTATACAACAACATAAAAGGAGGAATATTTATGCACAATAATAAAAGTCACATGAAAACCGAAAAAAAATCTAATGCTGAACTTAGAAAAATGTTTCCTCAAAGTGGTGGTGATATAGGAATTGAAAACGGTTCAAGAATAGATGCAAATAATGACAAACTCACTAAACGTTCTAAATTATCTCATAACAAATAATTAAAACTTAATATGTCCTAAAAAACTCCAGAATCTTCTGGAGTTTTTTACAATAAAAATATAAATGCATAAAAAGAAAATTTTTATTAAAAATAGTTCACTTTCGACCTTTGTCTTTTATAAATATCAATATAGCAATAATAGATATGTATGTTATATTAAACAATGTTACCTTCGGAATAATATAGCCGAGAAAAGCCCGTCTGTGCATTTCACTTCCAACTTTTAAGCACAAGTAAATTATAATAGGAACTGTAAAGCAATAAACCTTCTTTTCATCTTTTACTTTTAGTATATAACTTAAAATATATGTAACTGAATACTGATAATTTGATAACGTCCTAAATATAGTTACGCTCCATAAAAATAAAAATATGTAACGAAAGCTAT
Organism: Clostridium sp.; assembly: GCF_036569345.1. GTDB lineage: Bacteria > Bacillota > Clostridia > Clostridiales > Clostridiaceae > Clostridium_AD. The sequence continues at coordinate 61,792 of NZ_DATCQT010000175.1, read as the reverse complement.
TTAGTACCGGTAAATTTACTCCTTCTGTTACTAGTAAAACTGGCCATAATGCTTTAGAAGTAACCTTATATCCTAAGGAATAGATACATATAAAAGTTGTCAAAATATAAAGTGACATAATTAAAAAACTAGATTTCAACACTACTGCTTTAATTTTATCTTTGTTTCTCATAAAAGGATAAATTAAAAATATTCCCTCTAGTCCACCATAAGCATAAGCGGATTCAAGGCTTGACTTTAAAATATTTTTATACCCAGTTCCAAAAACAGGAAGCAAATTCAGGTAGTTACCACTTTGCAAGGATGTTAGTAAGGTTAATATCGATATCACCACAGCATAAAGACCAATTATATTTATTCTTGCCAATACTTTTATCTCTTTAAGAGCTAAATAAGTAGCTACTAATATAGCAGGAATGAAAAGCTTTATTGGTGTTAAAAAAGCTGTTGCATGGCATATAAAAACATTACTCATTCCAGATGCAACCCCTATCAAATATACACCAAACTGAGCCATAAATAAAATATTGCATATGGTACCAAGAATGACTCCTAAATATTTCTTACTTAAAACTAATATATCCTCATTTGGATGTTTTTTTACATAATAAATAGATAAGAAAGCCAGAAATAGAGGATATATTCCACCAATAACAACCGATAGCCATCCATCCTGTTTAGCATCCTTTACTACTCCATTGGGTAATGATAAAAGACCTACGCTGGTTACAAACCCAACTACCATTGCTATGCATTCGCTTTCTTCCAACAAATTTATTTTTGCTTTATCCATCTTATTTACTCTCCATGTACTTTTAGTACTGCCCTGTTCCCATCTTATCAATTTTCACCACTACATTAACTTTAATATCTGCATTACTTACCTGTTCATTCCAATCTACTCCGGTTTCTCTACCATATTTGGCCGCAGCATACATCCCTAAATTTAAGCAATCTATTTTATAACTATTTTTCATTTCTTCCAAAAAATCATAACACATTTTTTCTATTTTTTTTGACATGAGTTCTTCAAATTCTTTTTCACTATCTTTTTTAATAGCTTTATATAATGTGTTCTCTATGATGTCTCCCTTAAAATCTAACTCAATGATGAATTCATATTTGCCTTCTCTCTTATTACATTTTACCTTCCTTTTAACCATTGCATCATAACTTATATACTTACCTGGACCTTCCTGCAAACTTAATATTCCTTTACCTTTTTTCTCCCTAAGCATATTCATAATTTTGCCTTCCTTTATAGGTAGTACATAAGCCATTTTATCCCCTTTAAATAAGGCCATGCCTGTAAGCGCAATATTTTTTCCCTTTATTTCTAGGTAGGGAAGTACTAAGTTTTTACCTTCTGAATCCAATGTTACATATATATTCAATAAATTATAATCCGAAGATAAAAAATTATAGTTTGTGGCATGTCTAACCATACCTTCCATAAAATCAGCAGAACTAGGATACCCTTCTACCCTAAAATTTAATATTTCTTCTGCCTTCCCTTTGCATACTGAAAAAATATTTCTATCATTAATATTCGCATTAAAAAATAGAATATTCACAATATTTAATATTCCATAGGATGCCTGTTCTTCACCTATTATAGCTATTTTTTCAGTTCCAATTTTAAGAGGTTTACTGGACTTTAATTGTCTACCTTCCCTTGTTTCTCCAATACTTTTTGCCTTTGTTTTTAAGACACTACTGCCTTGTTCACTAGTTTTAGCTGCATTTTTAGTAGTTCTGCTTGTGCCCCCTTTTCCCTTGCTTTTAAAATCATATATAGTAAAAGGAACGCTATATTGCACATTACCATTTAACTCTCTGTTAATATCATACCCAATGCCTGTGATTATATTTAATTCCTCCATAGGGCTTACTTGCAATTTTTCAACATAAAGGGAAACTATAAACGCCACTAAAAACATAATTATTATTTTTTTCTTTTTCAAGAGGTGTCACCTTCTTATCTAATACTGTCCTCTTCCTACTTTATCAACATGTACTTTTACATTTACCTTAATTTCAGAGTTAGAAACAACCTTATCCCAATCTACTCCTGTGTCTCTTCCATATTTTGCGGCAGCCACCCATCCTAGCTGTAGACAATCCACTTTATACTCATTCTTCATCTTATCCAAAAATCCATTACACATTTCTTTCACTTGTTTTGCCATGTCATCTTCAAATTTTTTTGTTTCCTCTTTATTTCCTGCCATATCTTTATATAATTCATTGCTAATAATTTCTCCTTTCAAATTTAAATCAATAATAAAAGTATATTTACCTCCTGTTTTTGTACATGTAATTTTTCTTTTAGATTCCGCTTCATAATTTACATATTCTTTTGAATCCTTTTGTATGGTTAATATGCCCTTTACCTTGGTTTCCCGTAGCATATTCATTATTTTTGTATCCTTCATACCCAAAATAGTAGCTAACTTATCCTTTTTAAAAACTACCATTCCTGCCATTTTGATTCCATCTTCACTTATTTCAATATAGGGACTAATTATATTTTTCCCCTCTGCATCCATTGATAATACTGCATTTTGAAGCATGTAGTTTTTCTTGAAAAAATTATAGTTTACTGAACTTTTAATCATATCGCTAATAAAATCTGCGGGATTATCATATCCAGGAATATCAAGGTTAAAATATCCTTCACTCCTACCTTTACATACCACTAAAAATAAACTATTACTAACCGCAGCATTCTTAAAATTAACATCTATAAGAGGCCTTATCCCATACCTAGCATATTCTTCTTCTATTAAATAAACTTTTGCAAGACCAAAAAAAAGTTGCTTCGCTATTCTATTTTGCCTATTTTCTCTAGTTTTGCCAATGGTACTTCCTACTCCAGTACTTATTACACGTTCAACGCTCCCGTCTTGTTTATATGAGTTCGATATGGCAGGGATTCTAAACTTTATATCCCCTTCTCCATATTTATTTATCCCTACTCCTGCTCCCACATAAATATCCAACTCCTCCACAGTGTTTAACTTCATTTTTTCACCACCAAAAAACACGAAAAAGAAAGTACTGCATAAGAAAACAATAAATAGTTTATTCATATATTTTTTCATTTTACACCTCCTTTTTTTATCCATACTAAACTGGCCATGAGGGTTAAATATATTAAATTGTATATAACGCTGATTGGAAGGGTATATTTTATAATTTCCTCCATTGCTAACTTATCTCCATAATAGGTCTTTGTAGTGATAATAACCACAACAGCCATAACTACATATATTACTTTTTTATGTTTTATTTTTTTAATATCCTCTAAGAAAAACATACACACATAATTAAAAATAGCCACAGATTTAATTGCTATAATTATCCAGAAAAATACGAAAATATATCTGAAATTATTTACTATATCAACCTGTACTGCTTCTGTCACTGTAAAAAAACTATATATTGTTTTAGGAATATTATCTTTTCCCATATAATATATGGTTATAAACGTAATCCAGGTATATATAATAGCAGTAAATCCTACTGCCTTTAAAGCGGAGCTCTTTATTTTGCTACTATCATTTATAAAGGGATAAATTAAAAATATAAGTTCCATTAATGAGTAATCATAAGCAGAGTACACGGTTCCTTTTAAAATGTTTACAATCCCTGTTCCAAATACAGGACTTATATTTAAATAGCTTCCTTGTTTTAAAATAGAAATGGTAGGGATCATGATTGCGATCACCATCCAAAAGGCGATAGAACATATTCTTCCCATCACTTTAATTCCGCGGCTTGCAGCGTATACCCCTACAAAAAATAAAGCTAAGTAAATTTTATAGGGGGTTAAGATAGGTAATGCTTCCGTTCTTACAATTATCCCAATTGTTGAAATCAAGGGTGGAAAAAAGCTAAAAAAACTTAGTAAAAAAAGAAAATTTAATATGCTCCCAAGGGTCTTGCCCAGGTATCTTTTACTAAGCACTAAAATATTATCTTTAGGAAATTTCCCACTTACATATATAGCTAAGAGAGCTACATATAAAGGATATAGAGCCCCTATTATTACAGAAATCCACTCATCCTGTTTTGCAATAGCTATTCCACCATTAGGTAAACTTGTCGCCATTACATCAAACATAATCCCTATTAATAAAAAAGTAACTTCATTTGGAGTTAGTAGATTTTTCTTTTCTATTTGCATCCTTAATAATCTCCTCTACCCTGTGAATCCACCTTAACAACTACATTTACTTTAATGTCAGCACTGGAAACCACTTCATTCCAATCAATTATTTTCTGCCTTCCATACTTGGCAGCAGCTTCTCTGCCAAGTGAAATACAATCTACCTTATAATCACTTTTCATTATTTTTATAAAATCATCACATTGATTTTCTATACTTTTTGCAATATCTTTTTCAAATTCTTTTTTTTTCTTTATATCCTTTAGCATATTAGCATACATTTCATTATTTATAACTGTACCTGTGAGTTTTAAATCAATATTGAAACTATATTTATCCCCTTGCTTATAACATTTCACCTTTCTTTTACCAATTTTTGCTTCAAAATCAATATACTCTTTAGGACTCTTTTGTAAAGATATTACCCCTTTTACATTATCGTTCTTTAATAAATTAAGGATTTTACTGTTTTTTGTGTCTGCCACTGCTATCATTTTATCCTCTTTAAAAATAGCCATACCAATGATTTCTATCCCTTCTTCTGTTATGTCTATATATGGAATCACCAGGCACCTACCCTCTGCTCCAATCCTCACATATGCATCTATTAGCTTTTCGTCGTCAGAAAAAAAATTGTAATTAACAGAAGATTCTATAAGCCCCCCTAAATACTCTGAAGAGTTGCTATATCCCTTTACCTTGTAATTTAGGTAATCCTCTGCTTTTCCTTTACATACTGCCATATAGGCCATATCGTTTGTTTCTGGATTTCTAAATCTTTCCTCTATCAAAGTTTTTAAACCATACCGGGCATAATCCTCGCTAATCAAAACTACCTTTTCCTGTCCCTGGACAAACTTTTTATCCATTTTTTCTTGTCTTTTCTGAATTACTTCTCCTAAATTTTGCCCTTGCTCTTTAAACAACAAGTTAACTTGCATGCCACTGGATTTGTAAACATTTGTACTAATTGGTACACTATATTCAATGACATTTTCACCTTTTATCTCTATTTCATAACCAATGCCAGTAATAATCGCTAACCCTTCGATAGGAATCCGTTCTTGCCCAAGCGCAATAAATACACTAATAAAAATACCAATGATTATGATGAAGTATTTTTTCTTGTTCAAGCTTTACCTCCTCCCTTAAAAGATATAAATAATGCAATCGCCGTCATATACAATAAATTAAATATGCTATACCAGGGTATAACATTATCGCTAATGTTTTGCCTACTTATTTCATTCCCAAACTTAAGAGCTAAATATACAAGTAGTGGATACATAAAAAAGTAAATCTTTTTAATCTCTATTTTATGTGCAAACTGTTTTAAAATATATATACTTGCATAACAGTTAATGCTGATACTTTTATATGCAATTAAACTCCACAAAAATATAAAAATAAATCTATAATTATTGACTACTGTTATGGTCAGACTTCCTGTCACCAATAAAAAAGACCAATTATTTTTGTTCACAATATCCGGTCCTAAATAAAATGTAGTTACAAAAACACACCATACATACATAACTATAACCAGAGTTACACTTATAAGTGAAGAGATCAGCATCTTATTTTTCTCTTTTAGAAAGGGATAGATCAGTAAGATTATTTCCGCTCCTGAATAAGCGAAAACAGATTTCAAAGTCCCTTTTGCTATTGAACTAAAACCAGAGCCAAATACAGGAGAAATATTTGTCATATTAGCATACCGTAGCGCTACTATAGGTGACAAAATGAGAATAATTGTAAGATAAAAGGAAATTTCACTAATTATTCCTATTACTTTCAAACCTCTAGAAGTCGCATAAATAATGCAGATAAATAGGATACCTATGATCTTAATGGGGGTTAAAAATCCCACCATATAAGTTCGTACTAAATTGGAATAATAACTAGCTATCATTGATGCAACAAAAATAAAATAAGTTGCAAAAATTAAATTGAAGGTACTTCCGAAAAATCTACCAAAATACTTTTTACTTAAAATTAGTATGCTAACATTAGGAAATTTTTTGCCTATATAGCTGGCTATCATTACAACATACAAAGGGTATATCCCCCCAATTAAAGTGGAAATCCATCCATCCTGATGAGCGGTTTTTACTACACCATTTGGAAGCGATAGAATACCAACTCCAACAATTGCACCGAAGATAATAAGGGCAAACTGACTTACCGTTAAGTAACTTTGTTTTTTATTAGAGCTTCCTTCCATTTTATTCACTACCTTTTTTTCTTAAACTTATTTCTAAAATCCGTCTGCCTTATTGAGTCTTGATTTGGAGTTACCTCTGGCCTCTTGTTCATTTTCCACAATGGTGCTCTAATAAAAGTATCTTTTAAGTCACTTTTATGAAACTCAAAATATGGTACACCTAAACTATCTAAAGAGGAAAGATGAACTAAAATTAAAAACCACCCTATAGCTATTCCAAATATACCCATAATATTTGTTAACATCAGCATGGGGAACCGTAGAATACGGATGGAAAGAGACATATCATAACTAGGAATTAAGAAGGTACTGATTACAGTGACTCCCACTATAAGCAAGGTGGTAGGACTCACCATTTTAGATTGAATTGCTGTATCGCCTATAATAATACCGCCTACTAAACTTAATGTTTGGGCTATTTTAGTGGGCAACCTTAAGCCGCCTTCTCTTAAAAATTCTACAACTATCTCCATAGCAAAAATCTCTAAAAAAGGGGTTAAAGCAATTCCTACTCTTGATTGAACAATAGGGGTGACAAATTTTATGGGTATGAGTTCTACATTAAACTTTATTAGTGTTAAATAAAAAGAAGGTAAAGTAATAACAATAATCGCTGCCATAATCCTAAGAAGTCTTACAAAAGAGGATATGACAGTTCTTTCAGTATAATCCTCCACAGCCTGAAAAAATTGCATAAATATTGCTGGATATATAAGTACTAATGGTGTTCCTTCAACAAGAACAATTATTTTCCCTTCTAACATATTTCCAATAGCTCTATCTGGTCTTTCTGAGCTGAAGGCTTGTGGAAAAACTGAATAAGCATAGGATTCAATAAATTGCTCAAGCTTCCCCGCTGAAAGTACAGCATCTACATTAATGGCTTCTACTCTCTTTTTTAATTCTTCTAATACCTGTTTATCTGCTATATCGTTTATATACACCACTGCCACGTCACTCTGCAATCTACTTCCTACATTAAATAAGTCAATGGTGAGGTTCTTATCTTTGACTTTTCTCCTAATAAGGCTAATATTTACATCTAAATTTTCTACGAAACCATCTCTTGGACCTTTTGCTGCCGTTTCATTCATAGGCTCCATAATAGCCCGTTGCATACCCCCTGTAGTGTCAGCTATTATTACTTCTGAAGCGCCATTTATTAGCACTGCAGTTTTTCCTCTTTTAAGATCTTTAAGCACCACATTCAGATCTAATTCTACGGATGTATTGCTCATGGAAATATATCTTTTGCAAAGATAATCTCCTATGTTTACCATTCCATTCAAATTTTCTCCTATATGAATCATCAGAGGATTTAATATATCTCTATCAATAATATCCTTGTCTGTAATTCCATTGACATAGATAATAGCAGCTTCTAAAGGCTGATCCCTACCAATATAAAAATGCTTTACCACCATAGAACTTTGCTTGCCTAACCCATTCCTAATTAAATCTATATTTCCATCTAGATCTCCATTTTCCATTGAAATCACCATGTCCTTTTTTCTAAATAAGTGCGTTTAAAATTATAAATTGATACTCCAACTTTTATCTCTATATTACGTAGTTTCTCTCATATTTTTTAAAATATCCACTTTATTTATCCAATGTTAATTTTAACTTCAATTACAGTTCAATAATAGATTTTAAATATACACCATGCTCTTTACTGCAATATAAATTGATAAGTTTATCAACATTATTTATACTGATTCCCCCTAGCTTTATATCTTAAAAAATAAAAGTAATAGATAATTAATGCGCTAGAAGCAAATAAAAAAACCTATAAAACCGAAGTTTTATAGGTTACATTACTTATTTAAAATATTTTTCTTAAAACGCAAAATTCCCATTTTCAAACACTGGTATTTCTTTCCCCTCTTTTGTAATCCCGATTATTTGCAAGTCTTTTGTACCTACCATAAAATCTTCATGTACAAATGAATCATTAACTCCTTGCTCTGCGAGTTCATCATCACTTAAATTTTCACCATTTTTTATGCATACTGGATATGCTTTTCCTATAGCTAAATGACAAGATGCATTTTCATCAAATAGTGTATTATAAAATAGTATGTTTGAATTTGATATTGGAGAATTATATGGCACTAATGCTACTTCACCAAGATAATTAGATCCTTCGTCAGTTTCAATAATACTCTTTAAAATATCATTGCCTTTTTTTGCTTTGAAATCTACAATTTTTCCCTGCTTAAAAGTAATTGAAAATTCTTCAATTAAATTACCATTATAGTTTAGAGGTTTTGAACTAAATACTACTCCATTAACCCCATCTTTTTTAGGAAGCGTAAATACTTCTTCTGTTGGCATATTAGCTATAAACTCAATGCCTTCAGGTGTAAAATCTGATCCTCCAAGCCATAAATGATTTTCTGGAAGCTCTATTTTAAGATCAGTACCCAATGAATTTTTGTATTGTAAATATTTAAAGTTATTTAAATTCATAAAATCCATACTTTTCTTTAGATTGTTTTTATGAGTTTCCCATGAAGCAACAGGATCCTTTGTGTCGACCCTTACTGTTTTAAATATAGCATTCCATAGTTTCTCCATTGCTTCATCCTCTGATAAGCCTGGGAACACTTTTTTTGCCCAGGAAATAGTTGGGATTGATGCAACACACCAAACATTTTTATTGCTCATAAGCCTATCTCTATATTCTTTAATTGCAGTACTTGCAGCCTTATGCGCTTTAGACATCCTTTGTGGATTAACATCCTTCATAAGCTCAGGGTCAGATGCTGAAATACTTAAGAAAGCAGCACCATTTCGTGCATTTGATAAGTAAAAATCTTTCTGCCATTCTGGATATTCTGAAAATACATCCTCTGGAGCATTCATAAATTTAATTTTTGATGATAGTTCATCTCTCCAATTTATAACTACATCCCTAGCGCCCTCTTTATATGCAATTTTAGAAACTATTCTAGTAAATGCAGCACATTCTATTGGAGAATTGATAACAAGTATTTGATTCTTTTGGATATTAATTCCTGTCTTAATCAATAAAAGAGCATATTTTTCTAATAATTCATTATTCATAATTTGTCTTTAGTAAACAAGTGTACAACTAATACACAAACTCACTAAATACTCACTTCCTTCCACAATTTATATATGTTAGATGATTCTTTAACTTTATTTATTATTCATTTAGTATAAGAAAATTATACCATAAAAAACTAGTTAAGAAAAATATCACTCCAATATAAACAATTTGATGAAATATTTAGATAAAATTATGTAAAGTAATTGAAGAATAACTAACAATAGGTTATTATTTATATAAACTATAACTACAGACATAAATTAAAAAAAGGAGTAGATAATATGAGTTCAAGCATTTATAAACAATTGCTTAATATTGTGGATGCAGGTAAAAGGGCAGCTATGGTTTCAACTGTTCCTAATGGAGACCTTGAGGATAACCCTCCAGTAAAAAAAATTATTTTTACTGAAGAGGATTTACATAACCATGATAATAATTACGATTTTGATGAAAATTTTTACCAGAAGGTTCAATATGTTCTACAAACTGGAAATCTTCAATTTGTTAAAGTTTCTGATAAGCAAATATACTTAATTGAACCTTATTTTCCTGAAGCTCATCTAATAGTATTTGGTGGTGGTCATATTGCAATGCCCTTAGTTGAATTTGGCGCATTAGTAGGATTTAGCGTAACAGTTATAGATGATAGGCCATCATTCGCCAATAGTATGCGGTTTCCTAAGGCTGAAAATGTTATTTGTGAGAGCTTTGATAAATGCTTTAACTTGATTAATTTAAACGAGTCATCTTTTGTAGTAATTGTAACAAGAGGTCATAGGCATGACATGGATTGCCTTAGGAAAGTATTAGAATACAACACTGCATATATCGGAATGATTGGTTCAAAACGCAGAGTTCATGGAGCTATGAATCAATTACTTGATGAAGGTTTTCTTAAGGACAGGCTAGACAAAGTAAATGCACCTATCGGCATAGATATAGGTGCAATTACCCCACCGGAAATAGCTTGCGCAATTATTTCTCAGGTCATTAGTTATAAAAGACTTATTAATATAAACAATGGAAGTAAAAAATCTATAAAATCTACTTGGCCGGAATTTGACCGAAACGTACTAACGGAGCTAAGTCACGATGAAGATGACCAAATGGCAATTATTACGATAATCTCCACAAAAGGCTCAGTGCCAAGAAAAGAAGGAGCAAAAATGCTTGTGTGGAGTAATGGTAAAACTTTAGGAAGTATTGGCGGAGGATGTAGTGAAGGTGAAGTAATTATTATCGCTCGTGATGTAATTAGGAATGGTGGATATCAAATTGAAACAGTAGATATGACAGGTTCCGTTGCTGAAGATGAGGGAATGGTGTGTGGAGGTATAATGGAAGTATTGATAGAATCTTTTAAGAAATAGGTACAAGTTAAATAAAAAAAATAACAGTCAAAAATGTATTAATATATTGACTGTTATTTATTTTTTTTTTGCCTTTTTATCTAATATAATTTTTATTGTTTTGGTTATACTAAATTTAAAGTAAAAATTATTTTACTAACAAGGAGGACTCATTATGAAATCAAAAATTATATTAATAACATCGGCTCTATTAACAGTATTATTTGTAGGTTGTGCTAAGCAACCTGTAACACCACCAAAAACAACCACACCACCGACGACAATAGTTCCAAAACAAACGACCCCAAATGTAGTAACCACAGCCTCAATAGTAAACACAATACCTGCTTTTGAAAAAGCTATTAGTAACAAGGGCACATGGATTATTGCAATAACAAAGGATTTATCTATTGATAAGCCTCTTGTAGTTGAGGGTGATTATAAAAACGGCAAAAAAGATGCTAATGGTAAAGATATTATGCAACGTAAGATAGCTCTATACGCTCAAGATGCAAAACATACTGTTACCGCTAGATACATTTTGACTGCGCCAAAATTAACTTTTAAAAGTCCTATGGGAAGTATAGAACATGGAACTTTCAAAGGTGACCTTTATATTTCAGCAAGCAATTTTCAATTAAAAGATGCTACAATTGACGGAAATGTATATTTCACTACTGATACAGCTAAATCTACATTCAAAATGGATGCTAAAAGTAAAGTGACTGGAAAACAGGAACTAAAAAAATAAAAAAAGTACCTTCCACGTGACAAGTGGTATCTTAAAAGATGCCACTTGCCACGTGGATGGCACTATATTTTAGCTTTACTTCTATATAATCTTAAAAAAGTTAAAATTGCACCCAGCATACAAATAGCAGCTGCAGTTATATATACAACCCTCATACCATAAACAAAGGCATCATTCCTGGAAGCTACATAATTTGTTACACGATGACCAATTTTATAACTCATCCTGTTATACAAGAGGGAAGTGGATAAAGCTATTCCACAAACCATTCCTAAGTTTCTTACAAGTCCATTTATACTTCCTGCAATGCCTAGCTTATCTCTTGGAACTGTGGACATTATGAGCGAATTATTAGGTGATTGAAATAAACCATTTCCAAGAGACATAACCGCTATAAATAACACCATTTCTAATATACTTGAATGCTCATTAAAAGTTGACATTAACAGTAACCCAAAACTCGTAACCACAAGACCAATAAAAGTTAGAATTTCCGAACCTATTTTATCTGATAAATGTCCACTAATCGGTGCCACTACGGACAAAACTAAAGGAGAAATCATAAGTATTAATCCAGTAAATGCAGGTGAGTACTTAAGAACATCCTGAAGAAAAAAAGGTTGAATAATATTTGAACAAAATATGGCCACAAAGGATAGAAATCCACAAAATATACTAAGCGAAAATAATTTATTTTCAAAAATTTTTAATTGTAAAATAGGATTTTCACGTCTCTTTTCTACCATAATAAATGTTATGAAAGATATAAGTGCTATTAAAAACCCTACCAAAATTATTGGATGAGTAAATCCAACCTCTTGCCCTTTTCCTAGAGATACAAATAAAGGAACTATAGCAAACATAAATAATATTGCCCCCAGGCCATCCAATTTTACCCTTTCTGTTTTATGCCCTTTGGGAAGAATCTTTAAGGCATAAAATAAAGTTATTATACCGATTGGAACATTTATTAAAAATATATATTCCCAACTACTTGCATCCACTATAAATCCTCCAAGTGCTGGACCTGCCATTGCTCCAAGCGCCACGAAGGTTCCTGTGATTCCTAGCGCTTTACCTCTTTCATTTGATGGAAATACTGCGGTTATAATCCCTTGACTGTTGGCCATAGTACCCGCGGCTCCTATTCCCTGTATCACTCTAGCTATAACTAAACCTGAAAGTGAACTTGTTATTCCACAAAATATAGAACCCATTGTAAATATAGCAATTCCAAACTTGAATACCTTTGTCTTACCAACTATATCTCCCAGTCTCCCAAAAACTAATATAGTTGCTGAAACTATAATTAAATAACTTGTTACTACCAATTGAATACCCGCGGATGTTACATTTAAAGACTTAGCCATAGCAGGTAGAGCTACATTTACAATACTCCCATCTAATGTAGACATAAAAGTTACCATTACAACTATAAATAAAATCATCCATCTATTTTTATTATTGCTATTATTTACTGAATCCATTTTCATTCCCCTTTTACCCTTTTCCACTAAATATAAGTAAATTTCGTTGACTTGTCAACTATCAACTTTATGACAAGTAATTATAACACCTAAACTTATGAAATCCGACTTTAAAATAGTTGTTTAAATTACAAATAAAATATTCTATTAATTAATTATATATAAACTTTTAATATTAAGCCTTGTAAAGCCCTTTTAAATGGAGCAATATTGTATATATATAATAGAAAACGTACAAGCAACAAATATTTTATAAAGGGGGCTGCGTATGTTTAGTTTTATGCTTATTTTTTTTGCTAAAATAGTTGAGGTTTCTTTAACTACAATTAGAACAGTACTTATAACTCGCGGTGAAAAATTCTATGGTTCTATTATAGGTTTTTTCGAAGTACTTATATGGTTATATGTAATTGGTACAATGCTTGTAGGAATAAATGAAGCACCATTAAAAATGGTGGCTTATGCATTAGGCTTTGCTTGCGGAAATTACATAGGTTGTATTCTAGAAGAAAAACTAGCACTAGGACTCATGACCATAAATGCAATAGTGTCTGTTAGAGATGGAAAAATATTAGCTGAAATATTAAGAGCAGACAATGTAGGCGTTACACTTGTAGATGCAGAAGGGTTAAAAGAAGAAAAAAAAATGCTTATATTACATGTTAAACGAAAAAGAAAATCTGAGATTTTAAAACTAATACAAAATTCAAATATAAATGCTGTTATTTCGCTTGTAGATACCAGAACTATTTATGGTGGTTATGGTATTAGAAAATAAAATTTAAACTCATACGTACAAAATCATAAGAGGCAAATTACCGAAATATATTTCAGTAATTTGCCTCAATTAACTAACTTATTCATTTGGATGATTATATATCATACGATCATAAACATGGTTGAATCCCATTTTACGGTATAGATTTTTTGCACGTTTATTGTCAAGATCTACGTGAAGGGACAGATTACCATCTGTCAATTCTATTGCACGACCAATCAGTTCAGATGCCACACCTCGGCCTTTATTGCCTGGCTTAACACCAATATATGCTAGATGATAAGTTGGAATGAACCGTTTGAATCCCATGCTTACAACAATACATATTCCCTGTTCTTCCCCATTTCGTTTTGCTACTAGCAAAAATCCTTCTTTCATAGCTTTTTCTATAGCATCCACGGTCTCTCCCACCGAATCATTATAAGTCGCAAGCCATGTACGCGTCATTTCAATTAAATCATCTTTGCTTTTTTCATTAAAACTTTTAATTTCACATACATCGATTTCACTTCTTGCATCGTTTAGAATAATCAAATGTTTCCCATTACTTAGCAGTCCTTGTTTTGATTTTTTTATAAAAGCTGCCATTGCATATGATTCTTTTCTTGAAACCATAACACCCTCAAGTTCACGTAGCATTGTAGCTGCGTGCTTCAAATCTTCTTCTTCAATATCAACCATAGATACACGTGTTTCCATAACAATTTTCATAATTGTTTCAACTATTTCTGTATGTCTTCCAGGTAAATTCAAGTCCATTTTATTAATGTCATTTAGATTATTGCTTTCCATTTGCGTTATATTCATTTTCTTAGCATATTCATCCAAACTTTCCTGCCATAATGGCTTAGCACCGCATATTAATTGAGGTAACTTACTTAATTCTTCATGTACCCAACTTTTTATTAGTCCGCTATAAACGCTTGAGAGTGTATATCCTAGTCCTAATTGTAGCGTAATTGTATCAACCTTAAAATCCATACGTTCCAAACACTCTTTAGTCATGTCTTCCAATACAAGATGACTTATAATGTTGTTTAAACTCCACTCGCACATTAAATACATATTACTCTTTTCTGCTAGATCTCTTAGTTGTAAGCGAGTAATTGTATTTTTCTTACCTCGTAAATCCAATAAAATATCTTTATCCAAATGTGACATTTTCCATTTTTCTTGTTTAAATAGAGGAACCTTCACCTCGAGTTCACTTAACTTTGCAAATAACATTACCGATTTTATGTAGCATTCAGACCCATCAACTAAAATTTGTTTAAAGCCAGTAGCAATTGCATCTTTCACTAAAATTTCTGAAATACGGTCATATTTATGTCCTGACGGATTAGTTCCTTCAAGTTTCAAATATATCTCTGAGATACCTAATGCCTTCTCAATTTTTTTTGCTCTCATTAACGGTGTTCTTCCACTTTTTCGCATATTATCTCCTTTAATACTTAATTGTAATCTTATAAAAAAACATTCTAACCTATTTTAAACCTTTAGAGTTAGAACGCCCATTTTACTGAGCTATATTTATACATTATATACAATATAACATTTTAAGTCCATAACTGCAAAAGCTGGTTAGAATTTCATTTAATAAATAGCAAAAATTTAATCAATCTTTAATAAATATATTGAATTTTTTGTCGTTTCATATATAATTATATAGTAAGTAATAAATAATTCTAAACGCTTACACTGAGAGGAGAAAAATATGTCAGAAAAAACGATAAAAACCAAACATTTAACATTGGTGGCTTTAGTTTTAATGATTTTCACATCAGTTTATGGATTTAACAACATCCCAAGATCATTCTATAAAATGGGTTATGCTGCAATTCCATGGTTCATATTATCAGGAATAACATTCTTTATTCCCTTTGCTTTCATGATGGCCGAGTTTGGTGCAGCATTTAAGGATGAAAAGGGTGGAATTTACTCATGGATGGCAAAGTCAGTAGGTCCTAAATTTGCTTTTATGGGAACGTTCATGTGGTATGCCTCTTATGTAGTTTGGATGGTTAACGTTGCATCAGGAGTTTGGGTACCAATTTCAAATGCAATATTTGGTAAAGATACAACACAAACTTGGTCATTATTTGGAATGACTGGACTAACTGGACCTAAAACTCTAGGAATACTTGGAATTCTTTGGATAATACTTGTTACGTATGTATCAACTAAAGGATTAGAAAAAATTAAGAAAGTAACTTCACTAGGTGGCACTGCTGTTGCAGCATTAAACATAGTCCTATTTGTTGGAGCTATAGCCGTACTTATAGGAAATCATGGCCATTTAGCTCAACCAGTAATTGGACTTAGTTCATTCACGGCTTCACCAGATCCTGCTTATAATGGAAATATAATTTCATCCTTCGCATTTATAGTATTTGCTTTATTTGCTTATGGTGGTATAGAAGTTGTTGGAGGCCTGGTTGACGAAACAGAAAATGCAGAAAAAACATTCCCTAAGGGTGTTGTTATTTCCGCAGTTATTATCTCAATTGGATACTCACTTGGTATATTCCTGGTTGGTATATTTACTAATTGGCAAAATGTTATGAATATCAAGAGCGTTCACTTAGGTAATGTTGGTTATGTTGTAATGAGCAACTTAGGATATGCACTTGGCAAAGCATTTGGAGCAAACGAAGCTATGTCATTAGCTATGGCACATGGAGTAGCAAGATTTGTTGGGATTTCAATGTTCTTAGCTTTAGCAGGTGCTTTCTTTACATTAATGTTCGCTCCATTAAAACAATTAATTGAAGGTACCCCAGCTAAATTATGGCCTGGGAGATTGGCAGAAATGAAAAACGGAATGCCTCAATACGCTATGTGGATTCAAGCTGTAATAGTTTGTGTTATGATTGCTCTTATTTCCTTTGGTGGAGAGACTATGTCAGGCTTCTTTGATGTTTTAGTGGCAATGACGAATGTGGCTATGACTCTTCCATACTTGTTTATAGCATATGCTTTCATACCATTCAAGAAAAATAAAGATATTATTAAACCTTTTGAAATGTTTAAAACTGATAAGAGTGCTATAATCTGGACAGTAGTAGTTATGTTCACTGTTGGATTCGCGAATTTCTTTTCAATACTACAACCGGCATTAGAAGGAAATTTATCCATAACAATTTGGAGCGTTGCTGGTCCAATATTCTTTGCATTCGTTGCATTCTTAATGTATTATTTCTATGAAAAGAAAAATCTAAATACGTAAAATTATATAATATCTCCTTTATTATTGATAATTTAATAATTCAGTGATGAATTAAAAAGATGATTTCTATAAATTGAAATCATCCTTTTTAGTTCACTTTATTAAATCAGCAAACTCACCATCTACAATATCCTTTAACAAATTTGCGTTAATTTCTATTTGAAATCCTATTTTGCCCCCACTTACAATTACCTTTTCTATTTCAAGAGCACTTTTATCAATAAATGTTTTATATTTTTTTTTCATTCCTATGGGTGAACACCCACCTCTAACATATCCCGTATACTTTTGTAAATCCTTCAAATCTAACATTTCTACGCTCTTCTCATTAGTTACTTTAGCTACTTTTTTAAAGTCTATTTCCTCTCTAACTGGAATCACTATAATATAAACTTCTTTAGAAATTCCATGTGTCACTAAAGTTTTATAAAGATATTTTTCTTCTCTCCCTATCTTATTTGCCACTGATACTCCATCTATTTTATTATCTTTAACTTCATAAGTTATAACACCATATTCTATATTTATTTTATCTAAAATTCGCATAACATTTGTTTTTATCATTGTATTCCCCTTTAATTAAATATATTTATACTAAAAAGTAAACTTCAAAGCTCCCTTTATTATATACTCTTTCAGTGTCTTATGCACTATTATACCAATATAGTATAATGAGTATTTTATAAAATCGATCAAATTATCACCTAGGTCGTTGCAATTCTAACGACAAAATAACTACTGAAATATATTTCAGCAGTCATTAGTCGATAAAATTAAAAATTAGCTCATTTTACCAAGCACTACAAGGATATTAATGCTACCATCCGTAATAATTTCTTCCTCCAAGTAGACTTCCTATAAGAAGTATCTTAGCTAAATTTTGAATTCCACTGCCGTGTCTACCTCTTTCTCTCATATTATCATCATTACAATCATCATCGTTGTCTTCCTCATTGCTCCTATGATGTTCTTTATATTTCTCAGCTATTTCTTTACAAATATGATCCAATTCATCCTTACCAGGGCAATACATTTTACCATGTTTTGCTACCATCATATCGTAATGATGTTTAACCATTGGATGTATTATAATATAAACCATAGGATACATGCTCTTTAAATCTTCATCATCTTCTTCACTCATAGGCATATTCATCATAGGCATATTCATCATGGGCATATTATCCATAGGCATATTCATCATAGGCATATTATCCATAGGCATATTCTCCATGGGCATATTCATCATAGGCATATTCTCCATTGGCATATTCATCATTGGCATATTCTCCATTGGCATATTCATCATTGGCATATTCTCCATGGGCATATTCATCATTGGCATATTCATCATTGGCATATTGGCCATGGGCATACACTGTCCATAATTTTCACAATTTTTACAACGGTAATCGTACATAAGTACCTCCAAAATAATATTTATACTTTATATTATTCTTATTCTACTGTTTTGTTACAATAGTAATATATCTTAAGTTAGTACTCGTGTTAAATTTCTAAAAATAGCCGTAAGTACTTTCTATAGTGATTTCTCCATTGTGGTAGGAATGCCTAAAGAGAAGATAGCAACTCTTTTCGATTTAAATAAAAATAATGTAATTCGCGGCACTAAAGGTGAAAAAGGTACCGGTTTTGATCTAGTACTCTGTAAAGAACTCATAGAGCAAAATGGCGGTTTGATTTATGTATCCAGTCAAAACGGGAAGGGCTCGGAGTTTACTTTCACTATTCCTTTGTCAAAAACATAAGTATTCTTAAAAGGAGTTTAAAAAATTATGACACATGATATAATAAAAACATAACTGTTTTCACTATTGACAATATTCAATAAAAGCTTTATCATAGCCTTTAAATCTAATTTACTAAAAGAATTAAAGAAAGAAGGCTTTTTTATGAGTGTTGAAAGTGTCAAAAATTTTTTTATAGAAAACGGACTTGAAAATACAATAATAAAACTTGAAGAAGGCAGTGCTACTGTCGACCTTGCTGCAAAAGCCTTAGGGGTTGAACCAGCTTTGATTGCAAAAACATTATCATTTCGTCTTAAAGATAGAGCTATTCTGATTGTTACTAAAGGTGATGCACGAGTAGATAATAGAAAATATAAAGACTTTTTTAATACAAAAGCAAAAATGCTCGAACACGATGAAGTTGCTGAAATAACAGGTCACCCTGTAGGTGGAGTATGTCCATTTGGACTATTAACTCCTATTGAAGTATATTTAGATGTTTCCCTTAAGAAATTTGATTATGTTTATCCAGCTGCTGGGTCAGCATTTACTGCATTAAAAATTGAACCACTAAAAATGCAAGAACTTACCCATGCGATATTTATTGATGTTTGTAAATAAATTAATTTTATCAAATATTCTGAAAAGCATTGACAATTGCCTTTTACAGTAATATACTAGTCACTAATAACTAAATACAACTTATCCAGAGCGGCAGAGGGACTGGCCCGATGATGCCCGACAACCAGCATTTTTAAAATGCAATGGTGTCAATTCCATCAGATTGTAAAATCTGAAAGATAAGGATGTTAGCAAATTTTATTATACAATTTTATTGTTTATTAAAGTTAATCATGCTGCTATCCTTATAGGATAGCAGCTTTTATTTTAGGACAAAATAATTATAACAAAAGGAGATTATATTATGAGCGAGCGAAAATTAAGTTTTGAAACATTACAAGTACATGCAGGCCAAGTTGCAGACCCTACTACAGGTTCAAGAGCAGTTCCCATTTATCAAACTTCATCTTTTGTATTTAAAAATGCAGATCACGCAGCAAATTTATTCCAGTTAAAAGAAGAAGGAAATGTCTATGCAAGAATAATGAATCCAACTACAGATGTTTTCGAGAAAAGAGTTGCTGCTCTTGAAGGTGGCGTGGCAGGACTTGCTACAGCTTCAGGAATGTCAGCAATATTATATTCAATACTTAATGTAGCAAGCTGCGGTGATGAAATAGTAGCTGCAAGTACTCTATACGGTGGTACTTATGAATTATTTAATGTAACACTTAGAAAACTTGGAATTAACGTAACATTTGTTGACCCAGATGATCCTGAAAACTTTAGAAAGGCTATTACAAGTAAGACAAAAGCACTTTATGGAGAAACAATAGGCAATCCAAAAATAAATGTTTTAGATATAGAGGCAGTAGCAAATATTGCCCACGAGAATAAAATACCACTTATTATTGATAGTACCTTTGCAACTCCTTTCTTATGCCGTCCAATTGAGTATGGTGCTGATGTTGTTATCCACTCCGCAACAAAGTTTATAGGTGGCCATGGAACAACTATTGGTGGAATAATAATTGATGGTGGAAAATTTGATTGGGCAGCAAGTGGTAAATTTCCTGATTTTACAACCCCCGATAAAAGTTACAATGGATTAGTTTACGCTGATTTAGGTGCTCCAGCATTTGCTTTAAAGGCTAGAGTTCAACTACTCCGAAATACAGGTGCAACCCTTAGTCCTCAGAGTGCATTTTTGTTCCTTCAGGGACTAGAATCATTGTCACTAAGAGTTGAGAGACATGTTTCAAACGCTAGGAAAGTGGTTGAATTTTTAAGTAATCATCCAAGTGTTTCATGGATAAATTATCCAGAACTTGAAGGGAGTAAATATAAAGAATTATCTAAAAAATATCTACCAAAAGGTGCAGGATCAATATTCACTTTTGGAATAAAAGGTGGACTTGAAGCTGGGAAGAAATTCATTAACAGTGTAGAGTTATTCTCTCTCCTTGCAAATGTTGCAGATGCAAAATCTTTAGTAATTCACCCATCAAGCACAACTCATGCAGAACTTAATGAAGAAGAGCAGAAGGCTGCAGGAGTTACCACAGATCTTATAAGGCTTTCAATTGGGGTTGAAGGTATAGATGACATTATATATGATTTAAATCAAGCTCTAGAAAAATCAGTTAAATAATTCAAAGTAGAACTTAGGCATCTTACCTGATTTTTTTTATAAGATGCCTTCATACAAGGAGGTTCTAAATGCCAATAAAAATACCTGACAATCTTCCAGCGTTTAAAACTTTAAGTAATGAAAATATTTTTACTATTACAGAAGATAACGCATTTCATCAGGATATTAGGCCACTGAAAATTATTATTTTAAACCTGATGCCTACAAAAATTGAAACTGAAACGCAAATTTTAAGACTTCTTGGTAACTCTCCATTGCAAATTGATATAGTGCTTCTTCACCCCAAAAGCCATGCAAGTAAAAATATATCTGAGGAACATTTAATTAAGTTTTATAATACTTTTGAAGAAATAAAAGATTTAAAATTTGATGGAATGATAATAACTGGAGCTCCAATTGAATCTGTTCCTTTTGAAGAAGTGGATTACTGGGAGGAACTTAAAGAAATCATGGAATGGAGTGTTCGCAATGTATACTCTACCTTGCATATTTGTTGGGGTGCTCAAGCAGGTCTTTATTATCACTATGGAGTGCAAAAGCATAAACTTGATAACAAAATGTTTGGAGTATTTAAACATAAAATAACACAGAAAAGCATTAAACTTTTGAGCGGATTTGATGATGAATTTTATGCTCCACATTCAAGGCATACTGGAATAAAAAAAGATGATATTGATAAAATAGATGAGCTTGAAATATTATCGGAATCTGATAAAGCAGGAATTTACATTATATTAGCAAAAAAAGGACGCCAAATCTTTATAACTGGACATTCAGAGTATGATCCATTAACTCTAAAAAAAGAATATGACAGGGATATAGCAAATGGATTAGATATAAACGTTCCAGAAAATTATTATCCAAAGGATGACCCATCAAAAACACCTATTGTAAAATGGAGAGGTCATTCAAATTTACTTTTTTCAAATTGGTTAAATTATTATGTTTATCAGGAAACACCTTACAATTTGGTATATTTAGAATAACACAAACAGTTGCTGATAAAATATTCTCATATATACTCTTCAAAAGGCATAGCAAAACAAAAGGTATAGCAAATTTAATTTTTGCTATACCTTTCTTAATTTTAGAAACGGAAATCTCTTTTTCCATCCTTAAGCTCTTTCAAATGCTCTACTGCAATTGCACGAACCTTATCATTTTTTATATTAGGAATCTCCTTTTGAATCAACACCTCACCCTTTTTCCTAGTATCATCGGAAGCATAATCCTCTAAATATTCTTTAAGTGTCATAAGTGCATTTGGCTGACAGCAGTTTCCTATTTGACCTGCCTTTACAAGTTTCATAAAACGATCACCCGTACGCCCTTCTCTATAACAAGCGGTGCAAAAGCTTGGAATATACCCCATTTCCAAAAGCCAATTTACAATTTCATCTAATTTACGGGTGTCAGTTACTTCAAATTGCTTTGAGTTATCATCTTCAGCTTCTACTTTAGCATATCCTCCAACACTGGTACATGAACCTCCACTTACCTGAGATATACCTAGTTCTAGAACACGTTCACGAGTAGTTTTTGATTCACGTGTGGAAACAATCATACCAGTGTATGGAACAGCTATACGAATAATGGCAACAATTTTTTCAAACATCTCATCGGAGATTGAGTTTGAAAATGTATTAGGATCAATATCATCTGCTGGGCAAATACGTGGAACACTAATTGTATGTGGGCCCACACCTTTAGCTGCCTCTAAGTGTTCTGCATGCATAAGCAAGCCAACAAAGTCATATCGGTACATGTTTAAACCGAATAAAACTCCAATTCCCACATCATCGATACCGCCTTCCATTGCACGGTCCATAGCCTCAGTATGATATGCGTAGTTATGTTTTGGTCCTGTTGGGTGTAGCTCTTCGTAACTTTTCTTGTTATAAGTTTCTTGGAAAAGTATATAGGTACCAATTCCTGCTTCCTTAAGCATCTTATACTCTTCTACGGTTGTTGCCGCAATATTTACATTTACCCTACGGATATCCCCATTCTTATGCTTAATACTATAAATGGTTTTGATGCTTTCCAAAATATATTCTATTGGGTTATTAATAGGATCTTCTCCTGATTCTAAAGCCAATCTCTTGTGTCCCATATCCTGAAGTGCTATAACCTCTTGCACTATTTCTTCTTGCGTAAGTTTTTTACGAGATATCGTTTTATTTTTAGAATGATAAGGACAATACACACACCCATTTACACAGTAGTTTGAAAGATATAGTGGAGCAAAAATGACAATACGGTTGCCATAAAACTTCTGCTTAATTTCTTTTGCTACTTTAAACATTTTTTCTATCTCATCTTCCAAATCACATTCTAGAAGTACAGCAGCCTCCCGATGAGTTAATCCTTTACAGTCTTTTGCACGTTCTATCAAACTGTCTATCAATTCACGATTTCTTTTGTTTTCCTTAGCATAGGCAACGGTTGATAGAATCTCACCATCATCAATAAACTCTGTTGCGTTTTTAGACTTAGAATCATACATAACATAATCTCCTTTTTATTGTTAATATTTTTAATTTACAAAACTTTCATTCCATTTATAACTCATAAACCATTTATAGTGATTTAATTATGTCTCTATCATTCTAAAGTCGGCACTTTTGAATAAAGTGTTTTGATGTTTACATGTGGTAACATTCCAAGTTTACCTGATAGGGCGCTAATAACATCATTCGGCGCATCCATTACTACACTTATTACAGAAATATTACGTTTTTGATATGGAATTCCCATTCTACCTACGATGTACTCATTGTATTCGTGAAGAATAGCATTAAGTTTTGGAGCAGCATCTTTGTTTTCAACTATAATTCCAATTAAAGCAATTCTTGTCTCCATTAAAAAAATCCTTTCTTTTATTAAATTAAAAAAATCCTTGTACCAAAAAGGCACAAGGATAGTATGGTAAAATCAAAGATGCACCACTAACTGGTATACTCTTTGTAATAATACAACTATTCTCTCGCCTTCTCACTCGGGACGAACCCTCATGCACTCAGAACGATAACTTTGTAAATGTAATTTGTTATATAACTTTTCGAGAGGTATAGTATAAATCACAAAATCTTTAATCATTAACCTAAGATTTACTTATACCGTAACACTACTTATATCAAAAAGCAATAAATGGTTATTTTGTTTTTAAAATAAAATTATTAGTTAGGATTAGTAACCCTATTTTTAAATTCTTCCATGTCATAAAATGAACTTATATATACCCTATGTAATTGCAATATACCATCTGATTTTGAAGACCATCTACCATCAGTACTGAAGGCCATTATATACCCTGCTTCTTTTACAGCTTCAATAGCGTTAGCATTGTAACCACCAAAAGGGTATGCAAAAAAGTTTACTTTTTTATTTAGCATTTTTTCCAAAACCTTTTTTGATTTGATTAGAGTTGCCAATTGCTTTTCCTTTGAAAGGTCTTTTAAATTTTCATGATTTACAGTGTGGCTTTCTATATCAACTCCATATTTCTCCATTTCTAAAAGTTGCTCAGAAGTCATACTGTTTGGATATTTATCAATACTGGACGTAATAACAAAAATTGTTGCTTTAAAATTATATTTTTTAAGTACAGGGAACATGGCTGTATAATTATCTTTATAGCCATCATCAAACGTAAGAACTACAGATTTTTCTGGTATTTTTGTATCCGTCATGAAGTATTCATATAAATTCTCAAGTGAAATAGTATAATACCCATTATCTTTTAGATATTTTAATTGCTGCTCAAATATTTTAACGGGAAGACGAATAGGATTATCTTTCTCATATGAAATTGAGTGATACATTAGAACTGGTACACTCTTACTAGGTGCCATCATAACAGCATTATTATCAAAATCTGGTTTTAATAGAGCTTTAACTACCTCAGCAGGCTTTATTTTTTCAACTACAGGTGGTGGTGTAACTAATTTTGTTTTTTGAGTTACATTATTCTTACTACTAAAACATCCTGAAAAAGAAATTAAAATAGCAAATAAAAATATTAAATATATGTTTTTTTTCATAGTTCCTCCTTGATTAAATTTAGTTAACTAATATAATATTACTGGTTCTCTTTAACTAAATACAGCAAATTGTCATCTAAGTTATAATAAAGAGGAGCTATTAGTATATTAGGGTATTTAGTTCTTAACCGCATAGCTTCTTCTAAAACAAACTCTATTTCATTATCAATTTCAAACATTGGGGCAAAATTCATAAAATGATCTTCTGCTCTTTGTCTATCCCATTCTACAATATCAACAAGTCCTTGAATAAATTGTTCCCTTTTAGACATCAAATTAACCATTCCACAATGATTATGAGCAATAAGAGCAATAGTTTTAATTCCTCCTATTGCGATTGAATATGAAACCTTAAATTCACTAAAACGTAGTGTTCCTCCACCAGAACGAATAATATATGCAAAGTTATTTGGTATATGCAGGTATTTCCTGTTATCCATACACATTCCAATTAACATTTGTGGACTACTTACTGCTTCATACGGTGTGCTTAAATTATGGTATTCTAATAAAACACTGATGGGTGTATTTTTATATTTATCAAATATATCATCTTTAGTATTTATCTTTATTAATCTATCCATATTATTATCTCCTTAATTTTGTTTTTATTTAATATTTTAATTTCCTAATTAATTTTATTTCTGGTTTTACAGGTGGCTTTAAAATACTACTTCCCCTCTGGCTTACTTTATCTTCGTTAATATTTAATTCTCTTGCTATTATAGATACAACCCTATTTTTGCAAAAATCCCCTTGGCAAAGTCCCATTCCAGCCCTTGTACGTCTTTTAATAGCATCTGTAGAATTAATTGGAATATTTCTATGAATAGCATCTACAATTTCAGATTCTGTAACCGACTCACATCTACATATTATGTTTTTTGATGGATCTTCATGGTTTACTTTCCCATCAAAATTTTTATCCTTTTTTACCACTATCCCTTTCCTTTGTGGATTGAAATCATTCTTACGAGTAAGATTTAATCCTGACTCTTTAAGTATATCTACCACCATCTCTGCAATTGCAGGTGATGATGTAAGTCCTGGTGAATCTATTCCAGCGACATTTATAAACCTTTTAACTTTGCTCTCCTCAATAATAAAATCACCTGTACTACTGGTAGCTCTTATACCTGAAAAAGTAGTCAAGGCCTTAGATAGATTAAAATTAGGTATAGACATTCTAGCTGCGATAATAACATCTTTTAAAGTCTGAGCGCTAGTTGATACATCATCTCTATCACTCACCTGCTCCGCATCAGGTCCTATCATAAAATTACCATGGTATGTGGTAGTTACGAGTATTCCTTTCCCCTTATCTGTAGGCACTTGGAAAATAACAGTATTTACAAGGTGCCCTTGATCTTTTCCCATTAGAATATATTGCCCTCTCTTAGGTAGTATTTTAAAAGAATCTATTCCTACCATATTAGCTATATTATCACTATGAAGTCCAGCAGCATTTATAATATATCTTGCTTCAATATCTTCCTTATTTGTATGAACAATAAATTTTTCTTCTAAAGTTTCTATAGATATTACTTCATTCTCAAGCTTTAATTCTACACCGTTAGTTATTGCATTTTCTACTAATGCTATTGCAAATTCGTAAGGTGATGTTACTCCTACGCTTTTAGCATAAAGTGCCGCAATTACCTCGTGACTTAAGTTTGGCTCTATTTCTTTTAACCTGTCTCCTCTTATAATCTCTAAATCATCACATCCCGCTTTTAGACCATTCTCGAAAAGCTCATTAATTTTTTTCTCATCTTCTTCGTCAAACCCAATCACCAAAGCTCCTGGCATTCTGTACCCAAAATTTAATTCACTATCAAGTTTACCATACATTTTATTTCCTTTTGCACATAATTTTCCCTTTAATGTACCATACTTTGCAGCATATCCACCATGAACTATCCCACTATTAGCTTTTGTCGCTTTTGTTGCTACATCATCTTCTTTTTCTAAAATTGCTATTTTTATATTATATCTTGAAAGTTCCCTTGCTATGGCTGCTCCTACTACTCCTGACCCTATAATAATTACATCATACATATAAAAATCACCTCTCAACATATTGTGAATACTTAATCTTAGTTAGTATCTATTATAATATAAATATTTGTATTATAATAGATATTTTCACTAAAATAACCTTTTATAAATTTTAAAATATTAGCAATTTAATACTAGAATCCAAAAACCGATTGTAAAATGTAATATACTGCTATATAATTAAAGAGAAATAATAATATATGTGCTAGGGGTGCCTTATGGCTGAGATATGAATATAAAATTCATTAACCCTTATACCTGATCTGGATAATACCAGCGGAGGAAAGCGGTTATGATGTATAAATACATTAGCTATATTCCTTTGAGAATATAGTTTTTTTGTTTTTACCATAATAGTTCTGTAGCACAATACGTGGAGGTTATATAAATGAATTTTAACGATCGAATTGCTGAAATTACCAAAAGTCCTATTTCTATTTTTGCACTACTAGGGGTGTTTTTATTAATTTTTGCAGTCTTAAAAATCAGGAAAATTAAATTTACTACTCAAATGATTGCCTTAGTTGGCATGTCTATTGCATTAGCTACTTCATTACAACTAATTACTATTTTTAAATTACCACAAGGTGGTAGCGTAACTGCTGGAAGTATGATTCCAATAGTACTTATAGCTCTATTTTACGGTCCAGAAGTTGGTTTTTTGACTGGCTTTTTATTTGGAATTGTTAATTTTTTGTTGAATCCATTTGCAATCCATCCAGTTCAAGTATTATTTGATTATCCCCTTCCTTTTATGGCTATTGGAATAGTTGGCTACTTTAGAGCATGTAACATTAAAGGAATTCTCGTTGGGGTAATCCTCGCAATGCTAGCAAGGTTCACATGCCATTTCATATCTGGCGTAGTATTTTTCGGAAGTTATGCAAATGGTGGTTCAGTTTATTTATACTCATTAATTTATAACGGTTCATACATGGGACTAGAAACAATTATTACCTGTGTAATTATTGCGATTCTACCTATAAAACGTTTATCTCAGATAGTACTAAACAGAGCTAACTAGGAATGTGTGAGCACTTATAATCAATAAAACATCCCCCCCTATTAATAATCTAATTTTAAAATTAGATTATTAATATTTTTTTGTAAAAGGAAATTCTTTGTCTATGTAGAATAGTATAAGTAGAATACGTTTACAAAATATGGACAACGGAGGAGATGTATGAAAATTTTTAAAAAGATTACGTCCTTTGCGCTTGCTTTATTTGTCGCAGGGTCGCTAAGTATTAGCAATATAAATGTACAAGCTAAGTCAATTTCAATTTCTGGTACTACTCTTGTAACCTATGCAAAACAATTTATTGGTACGCCGTATAAAAGTGGAGGAACTACCTCAGCTGGTTTTGATTGCTCGGGTTTTACTATGTATATTTTTAATCATTTCAATATAAAATTACCACGTATTGCCAAAGATCAAACATCAAAAGGCACTGCGGTTAGTAAATCTAACTTACGAACAGGAGATTTAGTTTTCTTTGGATCACCAATAAATCATGTTGGTATGTATGTTGGAGATGGTAAGTTAATACATTCACCTAAACCAGGATCAGCTGTTAAAATTATAGAATTAAAATATATGCCAGGTTATAACACGGCTAGACGAATAACAACTTAGTAATTTTATATTTTTCTAAAAGTTATTAAGGGGATGTTTAATTTGAAAAATAAGTCCAAGCTATTATGTATAATTATCTCAATAAGCTTTATAACTCAGGGGTGTAGCAGGAAAGCTGCACCGATTGTTGATAAAAGCCAACCGAAAACCTCTGTAAAGACCGTGCAAAAGTACTTTTCATCATATACTGGTGAAGAAGTAACCAAGGAAGTATTAGATAATATTGCTGTATTTGCCATAGTTGAAAACTCCGTAGATGCAAGGCCTCAATCTGGATTAAACGCTGCAGATATAGTTTATGAAACAATGGCCGAGGGTGGTATTCCTAGATTCATTGCATTATTTCAAAAAAATGATGTGCAAAAAATTGGACCGATCAGAAGTGCTCGGTCTTATTTCTTAGATATTTCAAAGGAATATAACCTGCCCTTTGCTCATTGTGGAGGAAGTCAAGAAGCACTTGATATGATTAGCGATGAAAAATTAATGAGTATGAATGAAATGACAAAAGCTTCTACATATTGGAGAGATTCTATAAGAAAAGCTCCTCATAACCTTTATACTTCTACCCAGAAGCTAAGTGCTCTTGTTAAGACAAAAAAATTCACATACACCCCTACTCTAAAATTAAAATTTGATAAGAGTTATTGGGACAATGTTAAACTATCACTTGCATCAAATGTACTTTTAAAAATAAACAAATTATACAACACTAGCTACACCTTTAAGAATGGACTTTACCTAAAAAGCATGGATGGAAAGCCTTCAAATAACAAAGAGGATAATCTTCCCCTAGCCTTTAAAAATATAGTGGTGCAGATTACTTCTATTAAAACACAAACAGATGGAAAGCATTTAGACATTGAACTTGTGGGCTCGGGGAATGGTTATGTTATTAGCAATGGTAAGTTTGTTAAAATGCACTGGTTTAAAGAAACTACCACATCACAAACTATTCTAACTGATGATAAAGGTAATGATTTGCCCTTAAATCCTGGTAAAACTTGGTGGAATATTGCAGATAAAAGTACCGTTGTTGATATAAAATAAATCGGGAACTATTTTGTAACATAATAGTTCCTATTTCTTTGGTATTCTTTACCATATATTATATTGCGTAACAATAATACAAATTGTTACACAATATAGTGTAACCAAGTATGTTTTTTCTCATAACCTAATATTACAATAATTCTAATTGGAGTAGAAGATGATTAATTTAACCCTAACACCTCTACACTATATATATCTTATCTTCATTATTGTAATCATATTTGCTATGGTGAAGAAGAAGGATATAACACTTATTTGTATATTAGGTATCTTTATCTTGGGAATCGCAGGTACAGGGTCTATTTCAAAGTCTACCATGGGAGTATTTAATAGTTTTGTTTACGCAACAAAAGAGTTAATGCCTACCATCTTTATAATATCCATTGTAACTGCTATGAGCAATACTCTTGTAGCTTCTGGCATAAACGATGAAATAGTGTCTCCTTTTAAGGGAGTCATTAAAAATTATTGGGTTGCTTATTGGGTTATCGGAATTGTTATGATGATTTTATCCTGGTTTTTTTGGCCATCACCGGCCGTAGCTCTTGTTGGCGCATTATTTTTACCTATTGCTATAAAAGCCGGATTACCGGCCATGGGCGTTGCGATCTCAATGAACTTGTTTGGACACGGCATTGCCCTATCAAGTGATTATATAATTCAGGCAGCACCGAAACTTACCGCTGGTGGTGCGGGCATACCTATTGCAAGTGTTATATCTGCAAGTATTCCGCTTGTAATTACAATGGGTTTAGTTACAACTACTGTAGCATTTTATTACCTTAGGAAGGATATTAAAGCAGGAATACTACTTGTAGGTTCCAAAGTAGAAGTAGCTACTAGTAATTTAGAAGATGTAATGCTTATTTCTTCTAAAAAGCTTAGAATGACTTTGGCACTACTTATATTAGCCCTTTTCGCAATAGACATCTATATAATGTATACTGCAAAACTTCAAGGTGGAGATGCAACAGCTCTTATTGGAGGCACAGCTGTATTTGTATTAAGTGTAGTTTCAATATTTACCTATAAGGAGCGATCTCTTGAAAAAATTACAGATAATTTAGTTAAAGGTCTACAATTTGGATTCAAGATATTTGGTATTGTTATTCCTATAGCTGCTTTCTTCTATCTAGGAGATTCAGCAATCAATGATATTTTCGGAAAAATACTTCCCGCAAATTCTAATGGAATTGTTAATGACTTGGGTGTTGCGCTTTCAAATATAGTTCCAATGAACTCAATTGTCTCAGCCAGCACAATTACAGTGGTGGGTGCAATTACAGGACTAGATGGCTCAGGTTTCTCCGGTATACCTTTAGTTGGATCTATTGCTAAAATATTCTCAGCTACTTTAGGTGGCGGAATAGCAACACTTACAGCACTAGGACAAATAGCTGGTATATGGGTAGGTGGAGGAACAATAATTCCTTGGGCAGTAATACCAGTAGCAGCTATTTGTGGTGTGGATCCCTTTGAACTTGCTAAAAAAAATATTAAGCCGGTAATTATAGGGTTAGTAGTTACTACAATAGTTGCTATATTCATTATTTAGTTTAACGAAATTTCAGAGGGAAGTCTCCCAATAATATAAGTGGGGGACTTCCCTCTGAATTATAATTCACTATATTTTCTAAGAATAATTATTTTGCTAATAATTGAGCAACTAATAATTTATTGCTTTCTACACATTTACCACAGCCAGTACCAACTTTAGTAATATCTTGTACTTCTTTAAAAGACTTAGCACCTTTTTTGATAGCATTGTTTAAATCTTGTACAGTAACTTTAAAACATCCACATACTACTTCATTGTCATCTATTTTTTTACTTAATAATAATTTATTTACTAATGCTTTATTACCCTCTACACAATTACCACAACCAGTGCCAACTTTAGTAACAGATTGTACTTCTTCGAATGACTTAGCACCATTTTTGATAGCATTATTTAAATCTTTTTGAGTAACTTTAAAACATCCGCATACTACTTTATTATTATCCATCTTATCCCCTCCAATTAGTTCTTTAATTTTCGAAATTATTGATTTTGTCATTTTTACATTCCCCATCTCTTTATTTATTATATTATGTAAAAGCCTAAGCATGGATTTTACCTTGCCCTAGTTCTATTAAGTAAATAAGTTATTATAAATAACTTGTAAACTTAATAGAACTAACTTACTTTATGTAAGTATTTTATAATAACATACTTACTTTTGTCAAGTAAATATGTTAAAATAATTAGAGGAGATGATTATCATGGATAAATTTCATTTATGTCCACGCTTTGAGGCTGCTTTCGAGATTTTAGGAAAACGGTGGACTGGATTAATTATACGTACCTTATTAAGCGGTTCAAAAAGATTTTCTGATATGCAAAAAATCATTCCCTCTTTAAGTGCACGTATGCTTACAGAAAGATTTAAGGAATTAGAAGAACAAGGCATTATTGTTCGCGATGTTTATCCGGAAATGCCTGTACGTATAGAATATTCACTTACGAATAAAGGCAGAGATTTAGAAAAAACTATGGATGAAATTCAAAAATGGGCGGAAAAATGGTCATAAAAAAGGGACTTGTCATTATCAGTACTACTGATAATGACAAATCCTTTTTGTTTTATTTAGATTAGCTTTTTATAACTTCTTCCTCAGTTTTTGTCTGCTGATTTGATTCTATGTTTTCCACTGGAGCAACAGTTTCTTCCACAATGGCTTCCTCTACAAGAGGTTGTTCTTCTACAACAACTTTTTCAGCAACCTTATTTTCCTTTATACTTTCTTTTATAGCGTCATCGTTAACTTCAACCTTACTTAATAACATTAGACATTTTGAAACTTTTTTATTTACTATGCTCACACCTAATAGAAGAAATGCGATGCCTCCATATAAAGCAATTGGTTCAAATATTCCTGGGAGTAATTGCGATGTCATTAATTCTTTTCTTACAGTTGCAACAGCATATCCTTGCGCAACATATTGAGTAACAGCATTTTTATATATATAAACATTGTTAATTAATGTTACAACCCCAAGAATTGCAACAATTGAAGCTACAACAATCATAAAAATTGAAATAATAGCTTTTCCCGATTTTTTAGACATTTTTTTTTCTTTAAGTTCCATAATAATTTACTCCTTTACGCCCTTTAAGGCTATATTATAAATTTCTCTACTACTAACTTGATATTGTTTTAAAGTATCATCTGTTTGTGTTACTAATACTACCAAATAATTGTTGCATTTAAGTGTCAATATTGTGAACAATTTATAACTAGTTTCTCTAAACTCTCCAAAATAGATAATTTTGATTAAAAACGAAAAGGAATAAAGGTATATTTCTAGAATATAGTATTTAGGAAGTAAAAAAAGATATCACAATAGGAGATGGTTTTATGAATTTCAAATTAACAGAGGAACAGGAATTGATTAAAAAAACTGTTCGAGAATTTGCTGAACTAAAAATTGAACCAATTGCCTTTCAACTAGATGAAAAAAATATTTTTCCAGAAAAAATTGTAAAGGAACTGGGAGCACTATCTATTATGGGGATTCCATATCCATTGAAATATGGCGGTGCTGGCAAAGATGCAATAAGTTATGCCATTGCTGTAGAAGAGTTATCCAGGGTAGATGGAGGTGTTGGTGTTATTTTATCAGCACACGTATCACTAGGATCATGGCCTATTATGGCATTTGGTACAGAAGATCAAAAAGAAAAATATCTTACGCCACTAGCTTCTGGTAAAAAACTTGGTGCCTTTGGCCTAACTGAAGAAAATGCCGGAAGTGACGCAAGTAAAACAGAGACTACAGCTATTTTAAACGGTGATCATTATATTATTAATGGAGCTAAAATATTTATCACGAATGGTGGTTATGCAGATACTTATGTAATATTTGCAGTGACAACTCCAGGAATTGGAACCAGAGGGATTAGTGCTTTTATTATAGAGTATCCAACAGAGGGATTTACCATTGGCACACATTACAATAAAATGGGGATTCGTTCTTCTGCTACGGCTGAATTACTATTTCGCGACGTAAAAGTACCTGTAGAAAACCTTCTAGGAAAAGAAGGGCAAGGGTTTAAAATTGCTATGCAGACCTTAGAGGGTGGACGTATCGGCATTGCATCCCAAGCACTAGGAATTGCGCAAGGAGCTTATGAAAAAGCCTTAATTTATTCTAAAGAAAGAAATCAGTTTGGTAAACCAATTTGTGAGCAACAGGTTATCGCATTCAAACTTGCGGATATGGCTACCAAAATCCGTGCTGCTCGATTTATGGTATACAGTGCAGCATCTTTAAAGCAAGATCATGAATCATATGGAACTGAGGCTGCTATGGCGAAATTGTATGCTTCCGATGTTTGCTTAGAAGTTGTTAATGATGCAGTTCAAATTTATGGTGGTTATGGATATATAAAGGGCTTTGCCGTGGAACGTATGTATCGTGATGCTAAAATTTGTACAATATATGAAGGTACAAATGAAATTCACAAACTAATTATCTCACACGCTATTTTGCAAATTCCCAAAAAAACTCCACCAGCTAACACTAGTAATGATGTAACTAGCGGAGCAAGTATACCAATGCCAAAAGTAATAAAAGAAAACCGTAAATGCATTATTATAAAAGAAGGATCTGCAAAGGAAAAAATAGATACACTCCTAAATTATCTTAAGATAGAGAACATCAAAAGTAATTCAATCGGTCATAAAGGTGTAAGTATCATTGAGGCTGATAAAGTGTGCAGTATTGGCCGTGGACTTACCGCCAAAGAGGACTTACCTATAATAGAAGCCTTAGCTGATGTTGTTGGTGCTGAAGTTGGTTGTTCTCGCCCAATTGCTGAAGAAAACGAATGGCTACCACTTGACCGGTACGTAGGAATATCTGGTCAAAAATTCACAGGGTCGTTGTATATAGCTATTGGTATATCCGGTCAGATTCAACATCTTCGTGGCATTACTGATGCCAAAGTCATCATTGCCATTAACTCTGATGAAAAAGCTCCAATATTTTCACATACGGATTATGGCATTGTAGGAGATTTGTATGAAATTGTACCTCTTCTCACTCAAATTTTAAAACAATAATAAATTACAAAAGTATAATATACTACAAATAATTTTAAGGAGATAAATGATACTGTAATAGTATCATTTATCTCCTTACTTTAATTTCTTTATAACAATTTATTTAACAAAGGTTCCATCATCAATTTCTTTAAAGGCCTTTTTAAGTTCTTCTTGGGTATTCATAACAATAGGTCCACCCCATGCAATTGGTTCATTTAATTGTTGTCCTGAAAACAGAAGAAAACGAAGCCCTTTTTCTGATGCTCTAGCTAATAACTCCTCACCATTATTAAAAAGCACTGCTCTTTTACTAGTGATTAAATTCTCATCAGAATTTTCAAATAAACCTTCACCTTCAACTATATATATAAACAAATTTGTGTCTTTACTAGTATCTAATTTCCATCTAACACCGGGTTTCATATCAACGTCTAGGAATAGCATTTTTACGTGTTCACCTTGAACAGCGCCCGAATTACCTTTATAATGTCCAGAAATAATTCCTATTGTTGAACCATCTTCTTCAATTTTAGGTACCATCTCTGCTCTTATATCTCTGTATTTTGGCATCGTCATTTTATCCACTCGTGGTAAATTAAGCCAAAGCTGAACTCCTAGCATTCTACCACATGCTTGTGGCATCTCTTGATGGAGTATACCACTTCCAGCTGTCATCCATTGACAGCAACCATCTAATATATTGCCCTTGTTTCCTAAACTGTCTAGGTGTTCAATATCCCCCTTTATAAGGTACGTAACTGTCTCAATTCCCCTATGAGGATGCCACGGAAAACCTTTTGTATAATCCTCTGGGTCTTCAGAATCAAAGGCATCCAACATTAAAAATGGATCAAATTCATTAACATCTGGTGCACTAATCACCCTAACAAGTTTGACTCCAGCTCCATCATATTGAGTGGTTCCAGTTACTATTTTACGTATTGTTCTAGTTTTCATAATATTTTCCCTCCATAATATTTGTAGTAAAACAGAATAAATATTTCCTAATTATACAATAAAATATAAAATTCTTCAATAAGTATATTATTTTTTTATCTAAGCTGTATCAATTAATAAAACACTAAATCATTACAATTGAATGCCTTATTTAGTAAGTTATATTCTTTTTTAGCAAAATATTTATTTCTTCTTCTGGAACTGGTCTACTAGCAAGATAACCCTGAAACATATCACAATTATGCTTCTTTAAATAATCTAATTGTTCCTTTGTCTCAACACCTTCACCTATAACACTTAACCCCAGCTTCTTGGCTAAAATAATTATAGTTCCTGTCATACTTTTAACATCATCTTCTGACTTTATATCTTCTATAAATGACCTATCTATTTTCACAATGTTTATAGGTAACATTTTCAGATATGTTAGGGAAGAGTATCCACATCCAAAGTCATCCAAAGCAATTTTAATATTATTATCTTTTAGCTTATTAAGCTTTTCAATTACTAAGTCCATAGATTCGATTAATGCTGATTCTGTTATTTCAATTAAAAATAATTCAGGAGGAAGTCCTATATTTTTGATAGTATCTAAAACAAAATTCGTAAAATCCTTCTGTAGAAGCTGAAGAGCAGAAACATTTACCGAAACATAAAAATTTGTAAACCCACTGTCATAAATCGATTTTGCATATTTGCAGGCATTTATAATCACCCAATTACCTATTTGTATTATTATTCCGCTTTCTTCAGCAGGCTTGATAAATTTATCTGGAAAAACAAGCCCGTCTTTGGGGTGCATCCATCGAATTAAAGCCTCAAAACCCTTGATTACCCCACTTTTAACATCAATTATCGGCTGATAGTACAACATAAACTCATCATTTTTTAACGCTTTTTCTAAATTAGCTTGCATTTTAATTTTTTCCATTGCAGTATCACCCATTAACCTATGGTAAAAGGTATATGTGCTTTTTCCAGACTCCTTAGATTTATACATGGCTGTATCAGCATTTTTAAGAAGTTCATTAAAACTTGTCCCATTATCAGGATAAAGAGCAATGCCACTACTATGAGTTACATGAAACATATTCCCATCTATAGAAATTGGATTTGCTAATGACTCAAGTAAAGCTTTAGAATACACCTCTACTTCTTTTTTATCTAAAATATCTTTAATCAAAATAGTAAATTCGTCTCCACCAAGCCTAAATGCCATCATATTTTCATTTAAAACTTCTGTTAACCTTACCCCAATTTCAACTAGGAGCTTGTCCCCTGTCATATGTCCATAAGAATCATTAACTAACTTAAAATTATCTAAATCCATAGAAATCAATGCAAATTCGCCACCAACCTTATGACAATTTTTAATTTCTTTTAGTATCATTTTGCGAAACATAACCCTATTGGGAAGAGCAGTTATGGAATCGTAATACGCCATTCTATGGATTTTTTGTTGTTGATCTTTTAGTTTAGTAATATCAGTAAAAGCACCAAATACTTTAGTAGCTATTCCATTTTCATCATATTCACACTTAGTATTGGACAATACCCATTTATAGTTTCCATCTTTAGCCTTTACTCTGTATTCAAAAGCTTCCACTTCTACTTTTGTTTCTACTTGATGCTGTATACTTTTTTTTACCCACTTAATATCCTCTGGATGAACAATATTAAACCAGGCATCCATTTCTTTCATTTCTTTTCCACTATAACCAAGAATGTCAAAAAGCTTTTCTGAAAAAATTCGTTTCTTATTAATCAAATCGCCTTCCCAAATTATATCCATGGTGGACTCGGCAACAATTCTATATCTTTCTTCACTTCTCCAAAGTGCCTCTTGTTTTTGTGTTAATTCGAGTATATTCTCCTTTAATTCTTCATCTGATGCAGCAATTTCTTCATAAATAGCAGTGATCTCATCATTTTTCATTATAAGCTCTTTTTCAGCCCGTGTTCTAAGATAGATATTTCTTAAAAGCGTAGAAATTAATATTAAAAGAAAAATGACTAAAACTACAATAAAATATATAAAATATAAGTGAATTTCCATATAAAACTCCTTTAATAAGTATCAAGTTATAGATTCTACATAGTTACTTATTCTTCCTTCTTTTTCGTTCAATTACAAATTGAACTATTGTTTTAATAATACTTTTATTTCAACAATTTCATTATCTATAATATAATTGAAAATCGTTATTAATGTCAAGTTATTCCTTATACAAATTTCAAATAATCGCTCAATTAAAAACTGGCACCAATAGTTTTAAACTATTTTTAACTTCCTTGTGATATAAGTAAATATAGAGCAAAAAATTCCATATTATAGTAAAATAAGATGCATATAATTTAAGTGAAGTAATAATCAAAAACGATTATGTATTCATAAATATTGAAGGGGGGATTATTTTGAAAAGTAAATTTTATATAGGCATCATATTTATACTAATTGGTATTAGCGCAATATTTAGGCAACTGGGGTTTTGGGATTTGGGTCAAATAATATTTATTTGGTGGCCACTTATCCTAATATGGGTTGGAGTACGTCAGTTAAGTAAACGACCTGTTTCTAAAACTTCAGGTTTTACATTGATAGTTCTAGGTGTATTATTGCAAATGCGAGAGCTCCATATTATCACTACTAGCCTTATGAATTTTTTTTGGCCAGCCATAATAATAGTTATTGGTGTATCAATGTTATTGCCTAAAACATCAAGAAAAGAAAATTATGAATTTAGTAAAAAGGAAGTCGATGAAGATGTGGTGGATTATTTAGCACTTTTTTCTGGTGTAAAAAGCAGAAATACGTCTAAAAATTTTAGAGGTGGTAGCCTTGTAGCTCTTTTTGGTGGTATTGACATGAATTTAAGTAATGCATATCTTTTAAATCAAGTTGCAAGAATGGATGTAACCGCTGCTTTTGGTGGAGTGAACATAATAGTTCCTCCAGAATGGACGATTGTAGTAAAAGGACTTCCTATTTTCGGAGGGTGGTCCAATAAAACTTCCGGCAAAAATTATGTTAATCCAGATGCACCAGTTTTAACTTTGCATTGTTTTGCGATTTTTGGTGGCATAGATATAAAAAACTGAAATTAAAATAATTTATCTATTATGCTAATGACAATAAAAACAACTACAGATATCCATAGGCTTATCTTTAATAATAGAATTCAAAATTTATATATACTAAATATTAAATATAAAAAAGGATATATAATCTTTTAAAGAAAAGATCATATATCCTTTTTACAAATCAAATTTTATTTAGACATGAAGTTTTTACCACGATGCATATTAACTTGTTCTATTTTTATTATTTTAAGTGAATCACTAACATCTTTTTCTAAAGCTAATTTTCCATACTTATCTACTTCATTTTTATCTCTTGAAGTATGATGAAGTGCTACTGCACCACCTACGCATCCGCCACTGCAAGCCATTCCTTCTATAAAATTACCATTAGATCTATTAAATTTTAATAATTTTAATGCTTTTTCACATTCAATTAGACCGTCACAACTTATAGGTTTAAATTCTACTGTTGTATCTTGAGCATCAACTAAGTGTTTTACGGCTTCTGTAAGCCCACCTGATCTAGCAAAAATTCTTCCATAAAAAGAAGCGTTATTTAAAGGAAGTTCTTCGCATTCATTAATATCAATTTCAAAAGCATCAAACATCGCTTGAATCTCTTCAAAAGTTAATACATAATCAGTAATGCCTTTTATGTCTTCTTGTTTTATTTCCATTTTCTTAGCCGTGCAAGGTCCAATGAACACAACCTTAGCTGAAGGATCTGTATTTTTAATTAGTCTAGAAATTGCTATCATTGGCGAAACTGTGCTTGAAACATGTTTTCCGAGCTCTGGGTAATTTTTCTTAATGTATGTCACAAAAGCTGGGCAACAAGAGCTTGTCATAGTTTTGAGCTCCTCGATAGTTTCTATAAATTCTTTTGTTTCATTTTGCACTACCATATCTGCCCCAATTGCTACTTCTATGACGTCATAAAATCCTATTTTTTTTATACCTGAAATTACTTGCCCAATTTTAGCATGAGTAAATTGACTAGCGATTGCAGGTGCAATAACTGCATATACATGTTTATCTTCATCTTCTTTTGCTTTTAACAATTCATTAGTAACGTCTACAACTGAGGATTTATCCATAATTGCACCAAAAGGACATTGATAAACACAAGCCCCACATTGTATACATTTTTCATTATCAATTACTGCTTTTTTATCTTCATCAAAGCTTAATGCACCTGCATTGCAAGCTCTACGACAAGGACGCATTACATCAGAAATCGCATTGTATGGGCAAGCGGTTTTGCATTTACCACATTCAATACATTTATTTGGGTCAATGTAAGATCTTCTATTTATAGAATGGATTGCACCCACAGGGCATGCTTGGATACATTTGTGTGTTATGCACCCCCTACAACCTTCAGTTACCGTAAATCTTTGGATTGGACATTCATCACAAGCAGAACTAATTACTTCAATTACATTTTTATTCTT
Organism: Clostridium sp.; assembly: GCF_036569345.1. Classification (GTDB taxonomy): domain Bacteria; phylum Bacillota; class Clostridia; order Clostridiales; family Clostridiaceae; genus Clostridium_AD. Next base: position 21,397 of record NZ_DATCQT010000175.1, on the reverse strand, counting down.
TTTATCTCCACCTATTGCAAGTTTTATTCGATCACCAATAATTGCTCTTTCCTTGTGAATGCAGCAACGAGTTTTTGCTTTAGGTCCTGGAACAAGAACCTTAAATAGATTCTTTTGTTCTTTTTTTAGAGTTCCTTTAATACAAAGCTTAACCACTTCTTTTATTACCTCATATTTTATCTCTTGTATATCATTATCAAAATCAACCAAATTTATCACTTCTCCTGTTTTTATGATGTAAAGTTATAAAAATCAAATTTTAGACATTTTAAAAATAGGTAAAAATATTTACTGCCTAACATTTAGAATCCATTCTTTTAAAAATTTGTTAACATTTTATCTGATTCAGCTACATATGGTTACTGTTTTCATATATATCTTTATAATAATTAGTTTTAATCACACTAAAATAATAACACTTTGTTAATAAATTATCAAGTGGGTACTTTTACTACCCACAACCGTAGTTATTGCTCTAGAATTAAACGTTTGATTAAAGCATTAAAGTTCGAAACCCTCCATAGCCACTGTTTCATTAATAATCATCCCTGTACTAAAAATAATCAACTTAGAAATCAGTGGGTCAGTTACCATTTATAATTTTTTTTATATTTGTTATCACTGATGATAGTTTTTATTTTTATTTAACGTTTTTTATATTTTAGGAGATTTTACCTTTGCTAAACTATATAGTTTAAGTTATAATTCTATAAATAATGGAGGTGTGTTTATGAACATAGATTTTTCTAATATTAATTTAAATACCATTATTATGTTTGTTTTAGCCATATTTCTTGCTTATCTTGCTATTTCTGTATTTAAGATGATTGGAAGAATATTAAGTATTACACTTGGTATATTTCTTTTAGTATATGTACTTCAACAAATAGGTATCACAGTACCTCTACTTAGCAATATTCTTAACTCTCTTTTACAGGTACTAAGCCCAATCATTGATTTTATAAAGCAATTGATTGGAAACCGCTCCATATAATTTTGGGACAAACTATATAAATTAAAAAACGAAGAGGCCTATATCTTATTTACAAGTAAATAAGATATAGGCCTCTTCCTGGAAACTTACTAGAATTAAAATATATTGAATACCATATTTACCTTGTTTACACCATATAGAAATTATAGTATATTATATGTAAAGTAAACTTAATTTTAGTTATGTAATCTATCCAAAGACTAATTAAAAATTATATAAAGGGGTGGTAACTATGGGAATATTTATTACACCTAACAATACGCACCTTGAAGATATTGGGTTTAATATATATGACTCGGAAATTTCATATTATGGTGGAAGTCAGTATTGGTTTCCTAAGAAATTTAATAAACTTAGCGGTTGTGGTCCTGTTGCTGCAGCTAATATAACTGCATATTTATCTCAAACCTTTCCAGATAAATATAATGCCTTATATCCATACGTTGGCATAATGAATAAGAGCGATTTCACTTTGCATATGGTTGAAATTAGAAAATACGTAAAACCAGGTATGTTTGGACTTACCTCTATTCACCAATTCTCAGATAATGTTTTGGCTTTTTCTAAAGAAAAAGGAGTATCATTAGTACCTCATATTTTAGACGATAATGCTGCTACCATTCAAGACGCTATAACCTTTATTTCTAAGGCTTTATCCGAAAAACTTCCCGTTGCCATCTTAGTTCTTAAACATTCAATAAAAGAATTTAAAGAATATGCTTGGCACTGGATGACTATCACCGGCTTAAATCTGAATTCTAAAAACAATATATATTATATTTCAGTATCCACCTATGGAGATCGCCGGGAAATAAATTTAGATTTGCTTTGGAATCAAAGACGCTCAAGAGATAAGATTAGGTTAGCATATTTCACTTAACATTTAGCATTCAAAAAGGTATAGCAAAATTTTGCTATACCTTTTTATTTATAATTCATTAAAACATTTTTTTAAATAGTAAATTTCATCTACCTGTCACTGTTACTCTTTTAATTTTCCAACCAACACCATGAGTTCTTCCATACTTTCTACAACATAGTCAGGTTCATATTTAAGAATCATATCCATAGGCAGTGCAGTCCACCCAACAACCACAGAAGCAATCCCTGCGTTTTTACCGCATAAAACATCAAAGGCACTATCCCCAATCATTAATGTCTCCTCAGGTTTCCCACCCAATTCCTTTAAAGCCATAAATGCTGGGGTAGGATCTGGTTTATGAATATCCGTATCATCAGCTCCTATAATACTTTCAAAATAATCCATCAATCCAAAATGATTTAACGCATTAATCGCTGAATTATTTAAACGTGAAGTGACGATTCCCAGCTTATACCCTTGCCTATAGAGTTCTTTTACCCCTTCCGCTACCCCTTCACGGATGTTAATAAGATTTTTAAAATTTTTAATTTGAAAACTCCTATAAGTTTTAATAGCTTCTTCACTATCCTCACCAAATTCCCTATCTAATGTGATTTTTAAAATCTCTCCAAAGCTCTTAATAATCTCCTCTTTATCAACGTGTTTGTTTAAGTGTCTTTGATAAGTATGTTGAAAGGATTGTATAATTAATTCATTTGTATCTAACAAAGTCCCATCCAAATCAAACAAAATATTCTTAATTGCCATAAAAGTATTCCTCCAGTCCCAGTTAATTCCTATGTATATAGATCACTTTTAGTTTATTGTTCTATGTTTAACATTATATACTAGCAAAACCAGCGTGTCTAATGGTAACAAAATAATTTGTTGGTACAACTAAAAAAGACCAACCGTATAACGGATGATCTTACAATTCAAAACCTAATACATAATTTCCATCTAACTTTTATAGTATTTTAAATTCTTGCTACCCCAGTTTCTCTAGCTACCCTAGCTACTTCCGCTGCTACAGTTTTAGCAACCCGAAGGTCAAAAGCTCCTGGAATAATGTATTCATCATTTAATTCTTCAGCAGTAATCAAACTTGCTATTGCTTTTGCTGCTGCTAATTTCATTTCTTCAGTGATATCTGTTGCACGTACATCTAATGCTCCTCTAAATATTCCTGGAAATATTAAAACATTGTTGATCTGATTTGGATAATCTGATCTTCCTGTTGCAATTACCCTTGCTCCACCCTTTTTAGCTTCTTCTGGCATAATTTCGGGTGATGGGTTTGCCATTGCGAATATAATTGCATCTTTATTCATAGTTTTAACCATTTCTGAATTTAACATATTAGGTCCTGAAACACCAATAAATACATCTTTTCCTTTTACAATTTCAACTAGTGCACCTAGCTCCATATCTCTATTTGTAACCTTTGCCATATCTGCTTGAGGTGCATTCATCCAATCTTGGCCTTCAGCTAGTGCTCCTTTTTTATCACACATTACTACATTTTTAATACCATATGACAAAAGAAGCTTACAAATTGATATTCCTGCCGATCCTGCACCATTTATAACTACTCTTGCAGTATCAATACTTTTATTAACTACCTTTAGAGCATTGATGATTCCGGCTAGTACAACAATTGCAGTACCATGTTGATCATCATGAAAGACTGGTATATCTAATTCTTCTTTTAATCTTCTCTCTATTTCAAAACATCTTGGCGCTGATATATCCTCTAAGTTTATTCCTCCAAAAGTTGGAGCAAGAAATTTTACTGTTTTTATAATTTCTTCAACATCTTTTGTATCAAGACATATTGGAAAAGCGTCAATATCTGCAAATTCTTTAAATAATATTGCTTTTCCTTCCATAACTGGCATTGCAGCTAGTGGCCCTATATCTCCAAGCCCAAGTACTGCTGTTCCATCAGTAACTACCGCTACAAGATTCCCTTTGGCTGTATATTTGTACACGTCTTCAGGATTTTGATGTATTCTTCTACAAGGTTCAGCAACACCAGGAGTGTAAGCAGTACTTAACTGTTCTCTATTTTTAACATCAACCTTAGATACTATTTTAATTTTTCCTTTATTCTCTTCATGCATTTTCAAACTAAGTTCATCATAATTCATTTTGTCATACCCCCTATAAGTTTATTATTAACTCTATTATATTATAAATTTGAGAATAATAAATGTTTAAAAAGTATTCTAAGTGTTTTGTAACTAAAGTAAGTAACTATTGGATTTTTTAAGAATTCTAAATATAAAGTCTGAAAACCAATAATATATAATGTTACATACCAATGAAATTATGAATAATATACCAAGTTGAATTGATATTCCCCCGGTCATCTTGCTACCAAATATAGGTATACCTATGCCATAATTCATAATGCACAATGTAATTGTTAGCGCAATTGAACTTATGATAAAAATAATAGTTTTTCTATTTGTATAATAGCTACATGCTCCAAGAGATACCCCTATAATCCCGTTTGTACATAGAAAAAAAAGTCCTTCATGTGTGCTAATAAGCATAACAAGCATGCCTGCCACAATATAGGACAAGACTCCTGCTTTAGGATTTATTCTAGAAACAATATAAATAGGCACAGCACTAAATATAGTAAGAAAAAGAAACACTTCTGAAAACAAAACAGGCATCACTTGAAAAAAAGCTGTTATAACTGCAAGTAAAGCTCCAATTACAAGAGTCCTAGTCTTCATAATAAAATTCCTTCATTAATTAATCTATAATATCATATGATTTCAAACTAATATTAGTACCGCTATTTGTTATGAGCTAAGAATTAAAACTAAGCTTAAAGAATATACTATTATATATATAAATTTAGAGGAGTGTATTCATGTCAAAAAAACATAAATCAATACCTCATATAGTAACCCCCTCTCGTGAGGCAAATGTTATTACACCTCCAAGTCATCCTACTGAAAAATATAAAAGAAAACTTAATCCCTCAGACATAAAATTACCACCTGGATATAAGATAGATGTATTTTCACAGGAATTAGATACTCCAATTAGCATGGTCTTTACAGAAAAAGGAGAAATTCTTGTTGCTGATGCCGGAGTTATCTCCGGAAATGGTAAAGTTCTACGTCTTACTAATAATGGTTATAAAATAGTGGCAGAAGGCTTTAATGTACCATTAACAGGTATTAATTATCACAATGGTGACATTTATGTATCTCATAGAGGTTGTATAACTGTAGTCAAACCAGATGGAACAAAGAAAGATATAGTATCCGGTCTGCCTAGCCTTGGGGATCATCACAATAACCAAGTAATTTTCGCTGCAGATGGGAAAATGTACTTTGGACAAGGAACAGCTACTAATTCAGGGGTAGTAGGCTTGGATAACAGTTGGGTTAAAGAACATCCCTTTTTTCATGACTACCCTGGTCTTGATATCCTTCTAAATGGACAAAACTTTGTAACAGAAAATATTCAAACTGCTGCGCCAAATGATTATACCTATACAGGTGCATATTCCCCCTTTGGTATACCAAACATGACGTATGGTGTAAAAAAGGGAATTGTACGCACTTCCGGAAGCATACTTAGAGCAAATCTTGATGGTTCAAATCTTGAACTAGTTGCTTGGGGACTTAGAAATCCCTTTAAACTAAAATTTGACCGTTTTAATAGATTATTTGCAACAAATCATGGTTCAGATGTTAGAGGTAGTAGGCCTATAGAAAACTCCCCCGATGAATTTCAATTAATCATGCCTGGCGCCTGGTACGGATGGCCAGACTACACAGGTGGGCTTCCAGTTACATTACCTATGTTTAAGGCTGAAGGTAAACCTCAACCTGAATTTTTGATAAATAATCATCCAATGCTTCCACCAAAACCCTTTGCACTTTTCACACCTCATGCTGCTATAATGGGCTTTGATTTTAACTATAATACAGATTTCGGACCTTATGGCGATGTTTATATTGCCGAATATGGCAGTGAAGCTCCAGAGACAACCGGAGGTAAACCACTCCCCAAAGTAGGTCATAGAATATCAAGAATCGATATGGTTACAGGGCAAGTAATTACTTTTGCTATTAATAAATCAGGTTTTGCAGCATCCCATACTGGTGAGGGCGGCTTTGAAAGACCTATCGATGTTGTATTTGGTCCAGGTGGTGCTATGTATGTTTTAGACTTTGCCGTTACCCCTGAGAATGAACCTGATGAGTTCTATCCAAAAACAGGTGTCATTTGGAAAATAACCAAAATATAGTTTATTAAAAAAGTTAATACCGCCTTTACTGGCGGTAACACTTTATTTATATTAAGCAATGTTTTCTTATTTATAAATATCTGAAAATTCCACTTTCATCTTTTCTGTAAATTTGTCGTTATCACTAATGTCATTTACATTCTGAGATATTAATTTCTCACTTGTATGATTTTTAGCTGGGAGTTCAACTATAAATTCAGTTCCATTTCCATATTTACTTTTTACACTAATATTTCCACCAAGCATTTCAACAAGAGATTTCGTTAAAGACAATCCAATGCCACTACCTTCAGTCTCCCGAGTAAGTAATTTTGAAACCTGTTTGTATCGTTCGAATATTAAATCCTGATTTTCTTTTTCAATTCCAATTCCATTATCTTTAACAATAATAACAACAGTCAATGCTTTGTCATAAATATTAATATTAATAGAATTATTAGTAAATTTTATTGCATTCGAAATTAAATTCAGCATTATACGCTCAATCATGTCAACATCACAAATCACTAATTTTTCTTCCACCTCTGAGTTAAATGTAAAATCTATATTTTTTTGTTTTACATAATCTGAAACTGATAACGCAATTCTTTCAATAACATCTACAATATTATGATTACTTAAAAGAGGTTCGTAAAACCCAGCTTCAATCTTTGTGGTATCAATTAAATTATTTACTAGTCTTAATAAACGCAAACAATTTTGTTTCATAGATTTCATATGTTTAGAAATTTTTTCTTTACCTAAATCCCAGTCATTTTCAAAATATAACTCAAATAACTGGATTGCTGACAAATTTATATTAAGAGGTGTTCTAAGCTCGTGAGACATATTAGCAATAAATTCACTTTTTTTTATACTAGCCCTTTCTGCATTTTCTTTTGCTTCTTTTAGTTCTTTCTCCATTAGCTTTCTGCCTGTAATATCAGAATGTGTTCCAGTCATTCTTAAAGGTTTTCTATCTTCAGTCCATCTTATGACCTTACCCTTAGATAGTACCCATTTATAAGAGCCATCTATTGTAAGTAGTCTATGTTCACTCAAGTAAACTGGTAGGGTTCCTTCTATATAACCATTTAACTTTGCGAATGCACACTCCCTATCATCAGGATGAATTCTCTTTTTCCATTCACTATGTACATTCTTAATCTCATTTTCTCCATATCCAAGCATTTCTTTCCATCTTTTCGAATAAACCACTTCATCAGTGACTGTATTCCAATCCCAGACACCATCTCCACTACCTTCAAGTGCAAATGCCAAACGTTCTTCATTTTCTTTTAAAATTTCCGCATTTTTCAAACCTTCAGTTATATTTTTTTGAAGAATAACATTCAATTCTTCTAATTGTTTTGTACGAAGTTCTATTTTTTCTTGAAGTTCATTATTTATTTTTTTGCGTTTTTCCTCAACATTTACTCTATCAGTTATATCATGTATTATAGAATATAATAGTATCTTGCCATTCTGAATTATCGGTCCACTACGAACTTCTACATCTCTAATCTCACCACTAAACAATCGGTGTTTAAAGTAAAAACAATTTTTCTGTTTAATGATTGCACTATTCATTTCATGAGGAATATGTTCTATAGAAGACATATTAATATCACTAATTTTTAGTTTCAGCATATCATCATAACTATATTGATAATAAGAACACGCAAAAGGATTGGCATCTATTATTTTTGAGGTTTGTGAATTAATCACAAGCATTATTACTGGAGTATTTTTAAAAAAATTATTATAAAAATTATCATCATTTTTTATTTCTTTATTATTACAATTCATGATTCTTACGCCCCCTAATCCAAAATCTAAGGTACATTTACAAAATTCCCTTTTAGTTCAAAAATCATATTTTCATTATATTGAAAATCACATACTTATTCAAGGATATTTTTTAATTTATAATATATTTTAGTAATAAATCAATAATTTACCTCTTAAAAAAACTATAGATTAAACATTTAAAATGTCTAATCTATAGTTTTTATTAAAATAATATAATTTAAGTAATCTAAATACCTATTACCTTATTGAAAATTTAAATATGGTTGAATTATTTACCGAAAGTTTCTTTCCAATCTGCAGAAAATTTTTCTATTCCATTATCTGTTAAAGGATGTTTTATCATTTGTTTAATAATTTTTAGTGGTACTGTAGCAATATGCGAACCTGCAACTGCAGCATCTGTTACATGCATTGGATTTCTTATGCTTGCAGCAATTATTTCAGTATCTATCCCGTGAACTTTAAATATTGTAACAATAGTTCTTATTAGATCCATAGCATTGGCATTTATATCATCCAGTCTTCCAATGAAAGGGCTAACATATGTAGCTCCTGCTCTTGCAGCAAGTAACGCTTGTCCTGCTGAGAATATTAATGTTACATTAGTTTTTATACCCTCTTTTGAAAGCACTTTAACAGCCTTAAGACCATCTTGTGTCATTGGTATTTTAACAATCATGTTCTTATGAATCTTAGCTATTTCTCTTCCTTCTTTTATCATGCCTTTTGAGTCTAATGCAATTACTTCTCCACTTATAGGTCCGTCTACAATAGATGCAATTTCTTTTATAACTTCATTAAAGTCTCTACCTTCTTTTGCTATTAGAGACGGATTAGTAGTTACCCCACAAATGACACCCATTTCATTAGCTTCACGTATGTCATCAACATTTGCCGTATCAATAAATAATTTCATGTATTTTTCCTCCTCGTAAAAAGCTGAATAAAATTATCCAACCTTTTGTTTTTTTATTTTACAACATAATTTTTACCCTGTTGTTTCTTTTATAGCATCTCTTAGGTTTGTGTTATGGTCTATTATAACAGTTTCAGGCCCTATCATGCGGCTCCACCAATAAATTTATTCAACTGTTAACTTTATCAGGCAAACAGAATATAACTTACCATTATGTTTTTGGTTTATAAATGGTTATGATATAATTATGTTATCATTTTTAACACAAGCGGGGTGAACTTTATGATTAAAACAGATAATTTTAAAGAAATAATAAAAAGATCTCAAAAAAGATGTATTAAAGACCAAATAAGTAAGCAACAAATATTTCCGAAAAGAACACTTAAGGGAGAAGAATTGTCTAAATCTTTAGAAGAAAACAGTGAGTTAATAAACATTTCAAGAAAATTCATGGAAATATTATACGATTTCTTAAATGGATCAGGATTCTCATTATATCTTACTGACAAAGAAGGTTTCGTGCTCAGTATAATTGGTGATGATGATATTAATAAATATATTGCAGAAGTTGGAATTGTAGAAGGTGCTGACATGAGTGAGAAAAGCACTGGCACAAATGCAATTGGAACTGCGATTTTCGAGAACTTATCATTCCAGATTTCGGGTAAAGAACATTACATTACTGTATATCATAAATTTACATGTTCTGCAGCTATTATTCATAATGAAGAAGGAAATATTATTGGATGTCTAAATCTCACAGGGAGATGCCAATTAGCTCATCCTCATAGCTTAGGGCTTGTTGTTGCTGCAGTTAAATCAATTGAAAATCAATTGAAGATAGAAAAAACTCAAAATGAATTATTCAATGCTTATCAATATCTAAATAAAGTTATGAACTCACTAAATTCAGGAATTTTTGCCGTTGATACGGCTGGAGTAATTAAGGCTATAAATAAAAGTGCTTGCAGTATGCTAGATATAAGTCAAGATGAAGTAATATATAAAAATGCAGATAAAATTTTGGATAATTGGCAATATATACTGGGACAAATAATTGTTGGTAAGGCTTATGAAAATAGAGAGGTATTTTATCCTTACAAAGGTAAAAATAAAAAATTTAGCTTTACCGCATACCCAATAAAAAATAAAGATGATAAAATTATAGGTATAGTAGCAATATTTAAGGATATTAAAAATATATATAATCTGGTTAACAAGTATATAGGTAAAAATGCTAGTTATAGTTTTCATGATATTATTGGTAATAGTAATCAAATTGCAAAAGTAATTGAACAGGCAAAAATCATAGCAAATAGTCCGTCGACTGTTCTAATTCAAGGAGAAAGCGGTACAGGAAAAGAACTTATCGCTCAATCAATCCATAACAATAGTAGTAGGAATGATAACAGCTTCGTTGCAATTAATTGTGGTGCAATACCAACGAGCTTAATAGAAAGTGAACTTTTCGGCTATGAAGAGGGAGCTTTTACAGGTGCAAAACGCGGTGGACAAAAGGGGAAATTCGAACTTGCAAATGGAGGTACTCTATTTCTTGATGAGATAGGAGAAATGCCCTTTGAAATGCAGGTGCACCTATTGAGAGTACTGGAAACCTCTTCTTTTAATAGAGTTGGAGGAAATAAATGTATACGTGTTGATGTAAGAATTATTGCCGCCACAAATAAAGACTTGAAAAAAGAAGTTGAAAATGGGACATTTCGCGAAGACTTATACTACAGATTAAGTGTAATCCCTATATTTATTCCACCACTACGGGAAAGAGATGGAGATATAGAAATTCTTATTGAATATTTTTTAAAAGCGAAAGCGATTAAGATAAACAAACCAATTCCTAAAATACCATATGATATTTATGAAATGCTTCTAAATTATACTTGGCCCGGAAATGTCCGCGAATTAGAAAATTGTATTGAAAACATTGTAAATATGAATGGGAATACTTCATTTAAATTCGGGAAAAAGACTTTAGGAAAAACTGAATACCTTCTTTCAAAAGAAACTTTTAAATATGATATGTTTACACTGGAACAATGGGATAAAATGGCGATAGAATATTGTATAAAGAAATGCAATGGTAATATAACTAAGGCTGCTAAAGTATTAGGAATAAATAGAAGTACTATTTATTCAAAACTAAAAAAACAAGATAACTAATCATAATTTTTATTTATTGTATATTTTTTAACTATCTATATTTAAACTATTGTTAAAAAAGTAACAATAGTTCGATTAAAAAAGCGTATTAAATTACAACACTGTCGTAATTTAATACGCTTTTTATAATATGTAGTGACGTTTTTTTACTACACTTTATTTATTTCTATTTATAAATTGAGTTAATATCTACTTTATCAAATGAACATATACTTTGGCACGACTATTGCTTATATTATATGTACAATACATTGTTAAAAATTTATTACAAAGGTTGTTTCAGAAGTTTTTTTTATGAATTCACTGTAATCTAATAGTTAATAAAATATCAATTCTATCAAGATGAAGAGTTATAAACAATGATACAAAAATATTAGGAGGTTTTAAAATGAAAGGTTTTGCAATGTTAAGCGTCAATAAAGTAGGTTGGATTGAAAAAGAGAGACCAGTTGCAGGTCCATTTGATGCAATTGTTCGTCCACTAGCAGTATCCCCATGTACATCTGATATTCACACTGTATTTGAAGGAGCACTCGGAGACAGACATGATATGCTTTTAGGACATGAAGCTGTGGGTGTAATCGATGAGATAGGTTCTGAAGTAAAGGATTTCAAAGTAGGAGATAAAGTAATCGTCCCTGCTATAACCCCTGATTGGAGAACACTTGAGGCTCAAGCAGGTTTCCATCAGCATTCAGGCGGAATGCTTGCAGGCTGGAAATTTTCAAACTTTAAGGATGGCGTTTTTGCAGAATATTTCCATGTAAATGATGCGGATATGAACTTAGCTTTGATGCCAGATAATATGTCTTTAGAAACTGCTGTTATGATAACAGACATGATGACAACAGGCTTTCATGGTGCAGAACTTGCAAATATTCAATTAGGCTCAAGCGTTGTTGTTATAGGAATTGGAGCAGTTGGACTAATGGCAATAGCTGGTGCTAAAATGCGTGGTGCTGGTAGAATAATAGCAGTGGGCTCAAGACAGATCTGTGTTGATGCAGCTAAATTTTATGGTGCAACAGACATAGTAAATTATAAAAAAGGTGATATCGCAAAACAAATAATGGATTTAACTAAGGGAAAAGGTGTTGACCGTGTAATTATTGCAGGTGGCACCCCTGAAACCTTAATACAAGCTGTTACTATTGTTAAACCAGGTGGATTTGTATCCAATGTTAACTACCATGGAAGTGGAGATTTCCTTCCAATCCCTCGTCTTGAATGGGGATGTGGAATGGCGCATAAGACTATAGTTGGAGGTCTTTGTCCTGGAGGACGTCTTAGAATGGAACAGCTAATTGACCTTGTACAATACAATCGTGTTGATCTAAGTAGATTAGTAACACATGTTTATCATGGTTTTGATAAGATGGAAGAAGCTCTTATGTCAATGAAAGTTAAGTCGCCTGATTTAATTAAACCTGTAGTAATAATATAAAAATAGATGGATGATACTTGTATAAGTATCATCCATTTTTTTATAATGAATTAAACACAGTAATCTAATTAACTTTAGCTTTCTCTGTTTCTCCACGTAAAATTTCAAATATACTATTTTACAGAATTCGCATATAAAATTAATTTTTGCTCATTATAATAGTTAAAGATATTTATTAAACAATTATAATGAAGGAGGATTTATCAAATGAAAACGAAAAAAATATTTTGGATTTCATCAGTTGTTATTTTGTTTGTTATAATATTTGGGTCACTCACAATTAAAAATCTAACTACAACAAGTTATGGTAAGCTTGATACAATATTTGGTGTAATGACAAAAATATCAGAGCATTTAAGTCCTGTTTCACTCAAAGGCAAATCAATATATGAAATGCGTCTATCGTTAAATAAGGGTACCACAAAATGGAAATCCAAACCTATATCCTTTTCTAATATAAAAAATATGGATGTAAAAACAGCTTCAAATAAAGTGCCAGTACGAATATATACTCCTGACACTGGAAGTAATTTACCTATAATAATCTATTCACATGGTGGCAGCTGGATTAGTGGTAGTGTTGATGACTATGACAATGTTTGTAGAAAACTATCTAAAAATTCAAAGGCAATAGTTGTATCTGTAAATTATCGACTGGCACCAGAGGATCCTTTCCCCGCCGGGCTTAATGATGTATATAATGTGCTCCAATGGGTTTACAAAAATGCTAAAAGTATTAATGGGGACTCTAATAGGATATGCGTTGCAGGTGACAGTGCTGGTGCAAATCTATCTGCTGCGGTTTCTCAAATGGCACGTGATAAAGGCGGTCCTCACATTACTTCTCTGGTACTAATATATCCATCTACAAACATATATCAACTGAATACTAAATCTTGGTCGTATTTTGGGATGGATTATAATCTTACAAAAGAAAACTCTAAAAAATTTATTTCCCTATATACTCCAAAATTAGAAGATAGAAAAAATATATATGCCTCCCCTTTATTATCTAAAAATTTCAAAGATTTACCTAACACGCTTATAATTACAGCTGAATTTGATCCTCTTAGGGATGAGGGTGAAGACTATGGCAATAAATTAAAGGCTGCAGGTGTGAATGTAATTACTACCCGATATAATGGTGTTACACATGGTTTCATTTCAATGGATAAAATAACTAAAAAAGCAGATGAGGCACTAAACGAAATTTCCACGTATCTGCAAAAGCAATTTAATATAAAGCAAGTTTAATTATATTATATATTTTTTAGAAAATTTATTAACTCAGTATTAATTTAGAAAAAATTCATCATTTTTTGTTTTATAACCTTTAAAAATTAGCCCTCTTTTAGTATAATAATTCTATAAGGCTTAAAGAGGAGAGATAATTTATGTATTGTTCTAAATGTGGTTTTCAATTAAAAGATGATGCCAATTTTTGCTTAAAATGTGGAGCTAAAAATATAAACAATAATTCAATAAAATCTGAAAAGGTTTCAACTTATGATTTAAACAATGCCACAAAAGAAATTAAAACTACTTCGAAAAATATTAGTACTAGAAAACCTAAGACTTTAACTGTGATTGTATTTGGTGTTATATTAGCATTATTGTCTGTAGGAATTGTAAGCTATTATATTTCACTTTCAAAATTTTCCTCTACTGCTTCTAATCCAGACAAAACTACTACAAAAAATATAGTAACGCCTAACACTAATAAATCTACAGATTCCAAAACAAAATCAGATGCTACTATAGCTACAAATGAAACAGATAAAGATAAAATTAATTCCCCTAATTATTATATTTTTCCTAAAAGTGCAGATGAAAATCTTTTAGATTCTGATGTATCTAAATTAAGCAAAGAAACCTTACCTTTAGCTAGAAATGAAATTTTTGCTAGACATGGGTTTGTATTTAAAACTGAGCCATTTAAGAGTTATTTTAATAATAAATCGTGGTATAAACAAAATCCTAACTTTAAAGGAACTGATGCAGAATTTAATGCTGCAGAAATATATAACGTGCAACTAATTTTAAAATATGAAAAGAAATAAAAAAGAAAATTCAGGAAATGTGAATTAATGTTATCCACGTTTTCTGAATTTATTTTTAGTAATTATATTAACTTACTTATGTAATGTTTTAAAATGTTCCAGGAATTTCATCTTTACCCATCTCGCCATCTATCCCTAAATAATAGTGCCTAATAGGATTTAAATTATCATCTAGTTCATATACAAGTGGAATTCCCGTCGGTATATTCAAACTTACAATATTATCACTTGATATATTATCAAGATGTTTCACTAAGGCTCTCAAGGTATTTCCATGTGCAGAAATTATAACTTTATTACCTTTTCTAATTTGAGGTACTATTTCTTGAAACCATTCAACCATAACCCTCTTCACAGTATCCTCTAAACTTTCAGTTGTAGGGATTTCTTCTTCTCTTAAGTTTTTATATTTTAGCTCTTTCCCTGGATATCTATCGTCAGTTTTCAAAAGTTCAGGTGGCCTCACATCTACATATCTTCTCCATTTATGAACTTGTTCATCTCCATATTTTTGCGCGGTTTCTGCCTTGTTTAAACCTTGTAATGCCCCATAATGTCTTTCATTTAGCCTCCATGATTTATATACTGGAATCCACATTAGATCCATCTCATGCAAAGCAATCCAAAGCGTCCTAATTGCCCTTTTTAATACAGAAGTATATGCCACGTCAAAAATATAGCCATTTTTTTTAAGTATTTGCCCGGCTTTTCTTGCTTCAATTAGACCATCCTCAGATAGATCTACATCAGACCAACCAGTAAATCTGTTTTCCTTGTTCCATATGCTTTCACCATGTCTTATTAATACAAGCTTAATCAACCTAACCACTCCCCTACTCATAAATTCATTAAATTTTATAATGAGTATATCATAGTATATGTATTCAATAGAATTACTATCCTACCATATCAATATTATTATCTTATAGAATATATTGTAACTATATTTTATTGTTACCAATTTTCTTAGACTATTTAAGAATATCTATTACCAAAAGCACCTTCGCTTTCCATAATAACTTTGATAAAAGCATCAACAATATCCTTATCAAATTGAGTCCCACTGCATTTTTTAAGTTCCTCAATAGCTTCTTTGTAGGTTTTTCTTTTATTGTAAGGCCGATTAGAAGTCATGGCATCAAAGCAATCCACTACTGTTAACATCCTCACAAGATAAGGTATATTCTCCCCTTTTAGATTACCAGGGTATCCGTTTCCATCGTATCTTTCATGATGATGTAATATTATAGGAATAATTTCCTTAAGTGATCCAACAGATTTTATAATCTCCACTCCATTTAATGAATGTTGTTTCATTATTTCCCATTCTTCTGGGGTTAAGGGCATATTTTTATTTAGTATTTCCTTTGGAATATTTATTTTTCCAATATCATGCATATAAGCACCATATACTAATTCTTTTTTATTTTTCTCGTTAAGTTCAAGCTTATCCGCCAATAACCTGCTGTAAATAACTACCCTTTCAACATGACCATATGTATATTTATCCTTAGCATTAATGACACTTATCAGGGTTTTTATTGAAGTAATAATATCTATATGTTCATCTTCTATATCATCTTTTAATTCATCTAATATAGAAGTATAAACTTCCACTCTATTTTTATCAAAAAATTTAGCCCTATAAAGTGCATCATCCGCACTTTTAAAAAGTTCAATAGCATTTTTAGCTTTATCTGGGTAAGTTGATATACCTATTGAAACTGTTAACTTACCATTTGGTTGGTTTTCTTCGCCATTAAAATAAGTTTTTTCTACCTTACTTCGTAATTTTTCTGCAAGTTTAGTAGCATCAATCTCAGAAGTATTAGGAAAAATTATTGCAAATTCTTCGCCACCATATCTTGCCACAATATCATCTTTTCTAAAACTGTTCTTTAGCATAAGCCCTATAGTTTTAAGTACTTCATCACCCATTTGATGCCCATTAACATCATTATAGTTTTTAAAATAATCTATATCAATAAATATCATTGCAACAGGCTTATTTTCTTTTTCACAGACTTTCATTATCCCCTCTAAAGCATCATAAAAAAACCTATGATTATAAAGCCCCGTGAGTCCATCTTCATTTGCAAGGCTCTCAAGTTTTCTAATATGTTCATTTTCAATTTTCACGTAAAATCCCAAAGGCCAAGCGGTAAGTATAAAGACTCCAGTTAAAATCAAATCATTTTCAAAAAACTGATTAACCTGTGCATTAGATGTAACCATAATAAGGTCTAATGCTAATATAAAAGTTGAAGAAATACAAGCTACTATCATACCTTGTTTCAAACCTTGTTGTATAGTAGCAGCTATTATAATAAATAAAAATATAAATTTATAGTCACTTGTATTTTTGCCTGAATAAAATATAACAATAATAAAAAATAAAATAAATATATAATTCTCCAAACATTGTACAATATTAATATATTTTATATTTATTTTTTTAACTGTTGAAAATGACCATAAAAAGTATATTAACACTAATATTAATGTTACTACGAAAAATGAGATAAAACTATAATTCGTATTGCCTGTAAATACTTTCGTATCAATACCATTGAAGAAATATCTTAAAAAGACTATTCCTGAAAATAACAGGGAAGCTAACTTTATTATTGACACTATTTCGCTGATTTTTTTCTGTTTATCGTCTTTTAAATTACTCATATTATCACTACCTTATTTAATTCATTATAATAAAATAATGAGGTCAGTAAAACTAACCTCATTTCTTTATTATTTTTCTCTTAGGCATTTTGGTTCTTCAGGCTGATAACTAAACCAAAAACATGCTGAAGAAGCTACAGAAGTTGCAACAAGTGTAGTTAATACTGCAATTAAAGTTAATAAGTTTTTATTTAAATTTTTCATACTACTTTACCCCCTTTTATTTGTTATATGATTGAAAAAGGTATCCACTTTTCCTACTAATAAGTGTCCTTGAGTTGTAAGCGTAAACGCTTGCCATAATATTCCAGAATATAAACATAGGGCAAAAAAAACAAACTTTCTTTCACCACTACTTATATAAAACAGGATAAAAAATACCGTTATAATTAAATAAACACTTAAAAGTATTATAGATCCTTTTTTCATCCGATTTCTTTTTTCTTTTTTTACTATGGGTTTTGCAATGCTGTCTACTGGTGCTAATTTATAAATAATGTAATAGGCCCATATAAAAATTACAACACCTAGTATTATAGTTAATTTAAAATTAATTACATAGTTTATTATAAGTGATATTAATACTGCTTGCCCTACACATACAATTGTGCCTATAAAAGTACAAATTCCTAGTGAACTTGCATGAACCCCTCCAGAATATTTTCTAAGAATAGCAGCTGTAAATGAAATTATTAGAGCTTCAAAAGCAACATGGAATAACAATCCAAATAAAAATACGAGAAATATAGAAAGAAACATTTGCATCAAAGCAAAAGTACCATAAGCAATTACTTCTCTATTGTCCTTATCAAGACTTAATTCTGATGCTATTTTATTAGCAATATTATTAGATAATCTCTCCATTTATTACCTCACTTAACTTTTTTCTTCTAGTCAACCAAAAGTAATATGTGGATACCGTAGTTGCAAAAATCAACAATGATGGAATTCCATATAATATCTTTAATGAAGGTTCTCTTAACACATATGTAATATCCGCTTTAAAGATATAACCTATTATAAAAACATTAATCCCTTCGCATATAAATTCCAGAATCATTGCCATGATACTTGCTTGTATTGATTTAATTACACCAATTTTATTTATATTTACAGTTAATACAATAATCACTATAATATTAAGAAAAGTATGTACCCCATATTGTATTGGTAATAACCTAATTAAATAGACTGCAACAATATAAATTATAGTTGATATTATATATTTTTTTAAGTTAATAACAGTCTTTGAAAATGCATAAACTGCAAAGATAATTAAAAATCCTTCTGGAAGACCTCTTAAAAAAAATTCTAACAACGTTATTCTCAACATATTTTATTTCTCCTCTAACAACTTTCTAAATATTTTGTATATAAAATCGATTATATCATTAATATTACAAAATAGGATATAATTATTAATATAATTCAATAAAATTTAAAATATTATTTCTGCAACGATTCATTCTTCATTATCGTCGTTTTATTGATGACCTTTATAGAATTAAATATAATAATAAACGCAAAAACTCTTATACATATATCTCCAATGCTCATAACACTGTAACCCACATCAAATATATCTGTCAAAAACTTTAACTTTGTAACTCCACTTCCCAAAATGTGTATATCATTGACCTTAATAAAAGAATCTGGTTTTGCATAACCAGTTAAATAGGATAAAGATGGAAACACAGGCATTTTCCCATTATTAGCTGCTATAGCAACATTGTTCAAAATACTTCCAATAAAAATAAATATCGACCCAATAATTGCGCTAATATTAAGTTTATATTTAACTATCAAAACTAAAAATGTTAAAAGATAAATATAATGAAAAGTGCTGGCATATTTTATAAATGTATAATTACCATTAAATAGCATGACTTCTAAAATTAAATACATAAATACAAATGTTAATAAAGGGTATATTGCCCAGCTTTTAAAAATCGGTCTTATTTTATACCCTTTTATTTTTGATATAAAAAGGGCTAGGAGTATGGGTTCTATCATATATATTCCTCACATTCAAAATTCTAATATTAAATTAAATTACTATTTTAAATTATACTCATTTATTGGATATATTTCTACCCTTTTACAAAAATAAACTTATCAAAGAAAAAGTGCTTAGAATTCCAATTGTTACGGATATTCTAAGCACATTTTACTATTATTTTCTTTGCTTCTTTTTAGTAGCTTTTACCTGCTTTTTTTTATTCTTGTTTTTCCCCTTATTCATCTTTTTCATTTTATTAATTCCTAAAATATATTCTGACTTAGATTCACTTCTCTTAGTAAAACATCTCCAACACCCTAACTCTTCTATAGTATCCCTAAGAAATCCATATCCTTCATCTTTTAAATTCGAAAATTTTTCTTTATCATGGATTTTAACTGCTCCATCTACTTCTTCTAACGATATACACTCTTCATCTACTAATCCATCTTCATAAGCTTTTTTTATGTATTCATACAGCTCACTAGGGCCAGCTTCACAAGAATCATATATAAGTTCATTCCAAACTTGTGAAGATTCTCGTTCAAGTTTCTCTTCAAATAAACTTTTATAGTATTCAATAACTTCCGTTTGAGATATAACACCTTCGCCCAAAAGTACAATAAAGGTTTTAATAGCAGCACTTCTAACATATTCATTAACATTGCTATCTTCCACTAATCTTTTTATTGGCTGAGTATCATTGCCACAAACTGATGCTAAAATTTTATGTAAATCCTCTGTAAGAAAATCTCCAAAAATATCATCTGGAATTTCCTTTGGTAAACTAATTAAATCTATAATAGGGTTAAAACTTTCCTTTTCTTTAAACTGTGCTAACAAAAAAATTGCATAAATATGAACAAAATAGTTAGGTTTTTCTAAAATCTCTTGATAATTTTCTTTAGCATTTTTTAATATCTCAATTAATTCAGGTATGAACTCTTCCTTATGGTCTATTATTTCCTTTAATTGTGCTTCTGGGAATTTCCCATTATTATATTCAATTTCTTTAAGTAATTCATTCATAAAATAAATCTCCTTCTTCTCTGCTTTTCTTAATCATGAGCCATCAACAATTTTAATTATACAGCTGTACAATATTAAATTATTGTACAAACCCTCATGGGTAAAGTTATCATCTTTTTTAGAAATTAGCAAGCAATTATTTTCAATTTTTTCTACTAATTCCGACTATCATTACATTAGTAGAAAAATAAAATAACCTATATCTTAATTTACTGAATAATTAAAGATATAGGCTTTATTATAAAAATATAATTTATATTTCTTTGTCCTCTTTATTTTTATCTAATAGATCATTTATTTTTTTTGCAATCTTCTCCTTGGTTTCGCCAAACTTATCTACTAAATCAGCCTTTTGTGACTGAATCTTCCCATTAAGTTCCGTCTCTTCACTACCAGTGGCCCTCCCCAAGTTCTCCTTCGTTTTCCCAATAACTTTCTCCTTTGCGCTCTCAAATTTATCTTTTATATTTGACATTTCGCACCTCCATTTTATTTTTTCCAAATTCCAAGCTTATTCATTACATTCATAAATCGATTAATTTTTATCATGAATTTACCATAGTATATGTATATAGTACCATTACTATCCTTTATTTACCTTTCAATTCTATTAATGTGAATATTCCACATGTTCTTTGTGTTTAATTGGCTCTATGAATTAGTAGCAGAATAAATCCACATAGAAAATTAATAAATTTATAAATGCGAGATTGAATTACCACTTACATTTGAGAAGGTATAGTAAAATTTTACTATACCTTCTCTTTTACAAATTTAATAGCATTGCTACCCGCAACGTTTTATAGTGCACAGCAAACCTTTATTAATAAGTATCATTATAATAATCGTAGTAGGGATCATAAGGGTAGTAAGGATAATAAATGGAATTAAGAAAAAAGAAGTAGTTAATATCACTATAGTAATGATTACCGTAATATCCTCCATGTCCGTGCCATATCTTAGGTCCATGACCTCCGCCATGTCCAGGATATCCTCCAGGTCCGTGACCGCCTCCTTGTCCATGATTCCCTCCAGGTCCATGACCGCCTCCTTGCCCAGGATTCCCTCCAGGTCCGTGACCGCCTCCTTGTCCAGGATTCCCTCCAGGTCCGTGGCCTCCTCCTTGTCCAGGATTCCCTCCAGGTCCGTGGCCTCCTCCTTGTCCC
>NZ_DATCQT010000174.1:0-2192 GCF_036569345.1 Clostridium sp. | reverse complement strand
CCTATACCAAGCAATAACCAACTGAATATGTTGTAGAGTTAGCATTATTATGAGACACAGTAATTCTAAATGTCTTTGGAACAAAATCACTTACAACTAAATTCGCAACTGCTGTCAGACCAGGGTAAACCTTATAAACATTTGTACTTATCGTATTGACACTTGAGGATAAAAGTATAGTCGTATAACTACCCGATACTGGATCTTTTCCCTCAATTTTTAATGTGATGTCAGAAGTTGCTACCGCTGTGACATTAAGATAGACTCTAATCCCTGTACCAAAGTTATTATTTAAATCAATACTTGAAGTTGTTGTGGTTCTTGCTAACAATGCTAACGCTGATCCTTCAACATGTGTGCCGACTGCATTTATAGAAGTGATAATAGAATCCTGTTTGGCAGAAGTAGATGCACCTGTTGGTAATGCACTCGATAGTACATCCACATCTCCAATATTATTTGTACCAGATGGAAGTGCATCAGTAATTTTCTTTATTCCTGATGTATCCCTTATTGCAGTTAAAATGGTTACTAAAGAATCTTGTTTTGCTTCTGTTGATGGTGTAGCAATAACTTTTGCTAGTAAAGATGCTAAAGTTGCTTGTGTGGCAAAGTCTTTAGCTATTAAAGTATCTTGTTTAGCTGATGTGGATGCACCTGTAGGCAATGCACTAGAATTTACAACTACTCCATTTGTGGTTCCTGCTGTAGTTTGATCAATACCAATCTTCCCCATTAAATTTGTACCAGATGGCAAAGCATCTGTTATCTTCTTAATACCAGTTGTATCTCTTATTGCTGTTAGTAATGCTTCTATACCGTCAACATAACTTATTATTGAATCTTGTTTTGTTTCTCTAGAAGCATCTGGTGCTAGTACACTCGTTTTTACATTTGTAAAAATTTCGCCATTTAATCCTTCTGCTTCCTCAAAAAGTGAAGTGACAGGATTGTAGTACTGTGGTATGGGGTCTCCGTCCACTTGGCGCAAAATTGGGGCGATAATAACTGACATTTAAAAATCCTCCTTTATAAATATAATTATGATAAGAAATTCATTTCATATTTTATTTGAAATTCAAAGTTTCCTAGACATTGTAAAACATTTACTCCCCTAACCATCTCTAAAAAAGTGCTATCTTGAGACATATTATTAAATCTATAGGTTGTATCTGAAACACTAGAAGTAATTGTTTCATTCTCACAATCAATTTCTAACACTTCATTAGGTTCTAATCCTGTAAATTTTAATATTTGGCCATTGCTTAAATTTATTATAGAAAATCTTCTAGTAAATGTTTTAATAAATATAATAGGTTTTATATTTATATCTCCATCATTAATAAATTCTATGTTTGTAGGCATAGGAGTTGGTTGCCAAGGAGAGAAGAAATATTCATAGATTGTTGTATTTTGACTTAAATATATAGGAGAAAAGCTATATGGGGAGTTTGTGCGAAATTGGAGTGTTATGTAACCTTCGTTCCTGCCCGTATGTACTAATTGTGGAGCGTCTACTATCATTGCATAATAGATAACTTCTTCCCCTGTTGGAACTAAATCATTATAAAATACTAATGGTTTATAATAATCAGAATCAAGCCAACGCTGTATCTCCCTTAATTTTTCATTAGATTCCCATCCACTAAAAAAAGCAAAAGTTACAGAAAATGAAAGATTTTGACGTTCAATTCCTTGGAAATATGGGGCATGGCCTCTAATCTGTTGTTCCTTTATTGTTCTGGAAGATAGAAAAGGATCTTGAAACATCCCGTTTTCAATTTTGCAATTGACTATGTTGAATTCCGTGCTGTTAATTTCACCATAGCTAAAATACAAGCATTGTGAAATAGTCACTAATTTATTCACCTACCTTTATAGGAAATAAGGGAAGTAATTAAACTTCCCTATCTAATACCTTTTTTAGCTAATTCATTTCTAATTTTAGTTGCGAATGATACTGCTTCCTGTTGAGTTGTATTATTTAAATTAGCAATATTAAAATTAATCTCAATACCACCAGTTCCAGCAACAGCAGGATTCATTTGTGGTATATTGAATTCAGGTATTTTAAAATTACTCATAAATGATTTTGATATATTAATAGCTTTCAGGAGGTTTGAGGTATCAATTTTATTTAACACTAATTCTTTTTCATGAAGCATTGCAAGTTTTCCACCAGAAAAACTGCC
>NZ_DATCQT010000173.1:0-7310 GCF_036569345.1 Clostridium sp. | reverse complement strand
GCAATTGCCATAATAACTGTTATTATCCACCCCATAATGTTAGAAAAAGTAGAATTTGAGTACTTACCCATGATTTTTTTATTGTTTGATATTAACATAACTAAAACCATTAGTGGTGGCGCAGCAATACCGTTAATAATGGCAGTATAATATAACATCTCAAAGGGTTTAATTGGAAGAAAGTTTATGATAATTCCAATTACCACAGCTACTATAATTACTCCATAAAAGTCAGGCGCTCTTTTAATTTTTTTATTTAGGCCCTCTTTCCAGTGAAAGACTTCGGATATAGCATACGCTGCAGAACCAGCCAAAACAGGTACTGCAAGTAGGCCGGTCCCTATGATGCCCATAGCAAATAACAAAGATGCAAAATTTCCAGCAAACGGTTTTAATGCTTGAGCTGCTTGGGTGGCAGTGTCTATATGGGTTATCCCATTTGTTTTCAAAGTAGATGCAGTAGTTACAATAATGAAGAACATAACAATATTAGAAAATAGCATGCCTACATTGGTATCAATTTTCATATCCCGTACATCCACTTTTTTTACATCCGGTATACCTTTTGCTGTACCTACAGCTTTTAAACCTAATTTATTTTTTTTATGTCCCTCCTCAACCTCCTGATTAGTCTGCCAAAAGAATAGGTAAGGCGAGATAGTTGTTCCGAGTATAGCCACAATATTTAGAAGATAGTCTTTACTTGTAGAAAAACTCGGCACAAGTGTTGAATAAAGAACTTTCGACCAATCTACTTTGATGATGAAAGCGGTTATAATATAAGCAAATAACGTTAATGCCATATATTTTAAAAACTTAGCATATACTTTATATGTAACAGCTATTTCTAAAATAACTATTAATATGGCTATACCTACCAGCCAAAAAATAAATGGTATTCCAATGATAAGTTGACCAGCAGAAGCCATAGCTCCTAAATCAGCTCCAATATTAATTACATTAGCAATTGCTAGTAATGTCACAGCAAAGTATAATATTTTTTTTGAGTAATGCTCTTTTATTACACCGGAGAGTCCTTTCGCGCTTACCATACCAATTCGACCACACATCTCCTGAATAACCACCATAAAAGGGAATGAAAACAGAGCAACCCATAATTGACCGAAACCAAGCTGTGCTCCAGTCTGAGAGTATGTTGCAATGCCAGAAGGGTCATCATCTGATGCTCCTGATATAAAACCCGGGCCTAAAATTCTAAGTAACTTCTTTAGCTTTTCTTTTATTTTCATTTTTTTAATACCGCCTTTATATTATAAATACACATTTAATATTTTTAACTGATACACATGAATGAATACATTCATTTTTAAAAAACTTATTAAATATTCCTTTATGCTCCTGACTCTTTTCTTTTCTGTACCAGTAGATTGTTTTGATAAAAATGGCTGTTACTCCGACGTACATATTTTTTTATACTGCTATAACTACCTTGGAATTGATGTTCCTTTTTTAAACGGTTATAAATGCGTATTACTGTGTGTCGTTGTTTTCTTGGTTGTCTCATATCATCTTCCAACCATTGATTTATAATAGAAATATAATCCTTTAACACTGGATAATTATCAGGATCAACATTAGGCAAATGATCTTCGTTCCAGTTGTCCATGTAAGCGTACTTTTGCACAGTTTGAAAACTTAATTCAGTTACCTTTGCAATTTCACGTAAAGACTTTTCTTCATTTTCATAAAGATGTTTGATATACTTTTTTTGAGTCATGTTTATCACCTTTCTTTATTACCTTTCTATAAGATTGGGCATCTTAAAGGTAACTTATTTAGTAGGTGTTGACAATGGCTCTTTACTCTAAACCATGCTACTGCACTGCACGACTTTTGGGGGACCAAATGCTATACTTTTATTATACCGAACACAGCCTAACCCTTTAAAATAAACTCTTTACATCTGTTAAAAATAATTAATAATGAATATTTTCACATAAACACTATATAAAACGAGTAACATATATTTCAAATAAAGTATTATTTTATTATGAATGTTTATTATTACAATAAAAAATTAAGAGGTTACTTACCCTCTTCATGCTGCTTTATTAATTTGTAAAATGTAGTTTTCTTTAGATCTAATATTTTCATAACATCAATACCGCTTATATCCCCCTCATTCATCATTTTATAATACTTATCCCATAGTTTAGGTTTCTCTATAGGTTTTCTACCTTTATATTTTCCCTCTTGTACTGCAATGTTAATACCCTCTATTTGTCTATCTTTTATATATTCTCTTTCCAGCTGTGCTATTGCTCCAAACATAGTTAACATAAAAAATCCTGTGCTTGTGGTGGTGTCCAGGGCTTCTTTTAGTGATACAAATATAACTCTCTTATTATTTAGCTGCTCTACTAATTCAATTAAATCTTTAGTGTTCCTGGCGAATCTGCTTATACTATCTACTATTAATTTATCACCGCTCTTTAATGTTGCTATTAAGTTTATTAACACTGGTCTATTTATTATTTTTTTTCCGCTTACTTTTTCAATAAATACATTTTCTAAGGGTATATTAAATTCTTTTGCTTTTACCTCCTGGCGAATTGTGTTTTGTTCTTTGCTGCTAACCCTAATATAAAAATATGTTTTCACATTGTCACCTCTGTTTATATTAATAACTATACCGACTGTATCTAGGTATAGATTATTAAATAGTTCGTTTAAAGTCAATTTATTTGATGAACTATTTATTATGTATTTTTATAAGGTATAGCCCTATTCTTAATATTTTTATTTGCTATTGTTTGGGGTATACTCTAAACGAACGATTTAAGTTCCCTTTATTCGTCTTTTGAACTTCCTATTAAATGGGTAGTTTATTTTATTAATATTATAATTATCAAGAGTAATTAGCGCACCTCGTTCGTTTTAAATTAATGTCGAAATATTTTCTTGTTCTAAATATTTCAAAGAAAGATATAAGGTCACAAGATATTGATATTCATATCCTTTCACACCAGAAATCTCCACTGACATACCTTTTGTCTCCTTTACTGCATTTTTATTATAAATTACAATTTAACATAAAAATATCATTTAAATTTAAAATACAATGTGATATATGCTAACAGTATTATGATGATGTTTATGTTTAAATTACCAATAGCCATCTTCTAATTTATTGTCAAACAGAAGATGACTCTCAAATTTCAAATTATATAATCATTAGATACCTAATAAAAATTGAGTGCAATTAATTACATATCTTCGTATAAATTTGTTAGCTGTTGTTTGCTGCTATATTCGTGTCTCTAATTTTAGATATAAAGAATTGTTTTACCAATTAATCATTATATTTTTGCTTTCTAGTTTTGAACGCAGGCATAGTTCCTTCTAGTATATTAACAATTTCTTTGTTAATAATCGGATCTTCAATACCACCAGAAACATAAGAAAATTTATTTCCATTGTTTTTATCAATATTTACCCTAATAACTTGTTCAGCATCAGCAACCACAGCAAGATTAGGGTTATGCGTAACTATAATAATTTGTCGTCTTTTTTTTGCTTCTTTAATATAAGGTACTAGCACTGTTGCAACACTATTATTATCAAGATTATCTTCAGGTTGATCTATTATTAAGGGAATTGTGCTTTTATCAAGAACTAGATAAAAAACTAAAAGCAGTGCTCCTTTCTCTCCTGGTGATAATAACTCAATATTTGTTTTATTTTTTCTCAATTCATAAATTGGCTTCAAATAGTCTAGTGAAAATAGAAAACTATAAAAATCATTTCTTTTGTGAACTTGATCCCCAATAAAATGATTTTCGCCCTTAAATTTATCACGTTGATCTATCTCGAAGAACTCGATAATATTAATAAAGAATTCACTAACATTTTTCTCTTCATCCCATTCCAGGTCTTTTGTGATTTTTTCTTTAAGAATGAATTTACCTTCTTCCTTGCCGTAGAATGACCCGCTTCTTCCTTTATCAATAAATTGGCTGAAATTATCTTCAAAGTCACTATCTATTACAAGAGAGCTTTGAATATTTAAATTTTGTTCTTTACACTCAACTAATTCAGAACTTAATTCCTCTTTTATATCATCATAAAACTCCTTTATTTCATGTTTCTTTTTATAAATTTCTATTGAAAATAAAATTCGCTTTTCTCTTTTAGCAATTAAATCTGGTATTAGAGAGTTATCTAAATATTTAATTTCATGTTTTAAATATTCGATTGAATCAAAAGTGTTAAGCGTACCGATTATTATTATTCTTTTTTCATTCCATATATTTAAATCACTCAAATATTTTTGGTGTTCTTGTTCCACATTACTCAAACTTTTCATAATTTTTTTAATCTCTTCTTCACAGTACTTTATTTGTGCCTCAAGGCTTATACTTTCGTATACAGAATTAGGCTGTACGTCTTCAGTACCAAGTATTTCTCGAATATTGGTATTCTTAGCTTCAAAAGAATTTATTGAGCTGGTAACTGAACTAATATTAATATCCACCTTGATGATTTTTTTCGGATCTAATAAATATTTCTCAGCTATTTCTTTTCTACCATCAATAAATTCCTTATACTCCTGTTCAAAGCTCATAATATCTCTTTTAAATTGTAGGAGTTCTTGGATTGATAGATTGTTTTCAGCTAACTCAGTATTATGTTCTAAGAGGTCTTCTTGACACTTTGCCAATTTAGATTTCCATTCAATCAAGTCAGTTTTCTGATCATATGTATCTTCTTTAATAGAATCTATAGCTTGAGCTTCATTAATTGGAGCAATTGGCTTATTTATTTCATGAACTCTGAGTTCCTCTTCTTTTGTTTTAAGCTTACTTTGTAGAGACTTCTTAAATTCAGGATTCCTTTTATCTTCAAGAGAGATTATTTCTGAATTTACTTTTTCTATCTTTGATTTTATTAAAATAATTTCCTTATCTATACTTGATTTTTGGAAATTGATGAGCTCTTTGAATGTTTTAGTTTTAAGTTTCCTTCCTTCTGGTATATACTGAAATACTACATTCTCAATCTCATTTCTAAATGATTCGGCTTCACCAATTTCATTGCATACTTTTTCGAAGTAATTTTGAGGTAAATACTGAACTTTCGGTTCATCTGTATTAACGATATCATAATTAAGTGGTCTTATATCTGTTTTCATACCACTTTCAAATTCTAAATACGCGTTAAATCTGTCCGCATAACCTTTTTTTCTAAATTTATCTTTATGTAGAAATAAAAAATTGTCTTTATGCTTTGCATCAGAGCACAAGCTAATAATATCAGAAACAGCACTCTTTCCACTTCCTTTATTACCAATAATCGCTACAAGTTCTTTATTAAGTTGAATATTGAGTTCCTTAAACCAGACTTGTGAAGTATTATCTTGATTGTCAACAGTATCAATGGTAATGCTACTAATATACCTTGTTTTGTCTTGATAAACTCTTGTTAAAACATCTGGTTCATCACCAACATAGAACCTATCGTTGGGTTCATTTATTGCTTGTTTAAGACCTTCAAAAGTAGGGTTTGCCTTAATCCAAAGTTTTTGTTTAAAGGAGTAATTATTAATGTCATGATTGTCTGAACAGATAACCATAGGAATCACCTTCTTAATCGATGAGAAAACGAATTTTCTATAATCTTCCAAGTCTTTTTCTTTACCCATCTCAAAAATATCTATAATATCAGCTATATCCTTTTTTTGGGCCTCTCCATGGGGTAATGAATCAGTAATGTTTTCTATTGAGTTTGACTTTTTCCCAGCATGGATTGTAACGATTCCACCAAGTTCCTTAATCAATGAAATTGTATCTTTAAGATCACAATATACTTCATTATGCTTTTTGCCATTTCCCTTTATATCACATATTTTAGTTCTATTAGATATTTGTCCCCAGATATAGTCATAATCACAATTTTCTGAAAATATTCCTATAAAATGTATCGGTTCTCTCCCTCTTGCATCTGATAAAAATTCTATTCCAGGCAACACAGTAATATTTTCAACACTCGCTAATACCTTCAACTCAGATATTCTTTTTATATCCATCTCATGATGATCTGTAATTGCAATAACCGATATGCTATTGTCTTTCCAAACCTTTACCAGCTGTTCATTCGTAATAGAATTACTTACATCATAAGAAGATGGTGTGTGAAAGTGTAAATCCCATCTTCTCCATTCAGAACCACGTGGATATTTATCCATAATATACCTCCTCTAACTTTATAAAAACAACTTGTCTAGTTATATGAATAACAGAAAGAAAACTTGTCACGATTTGTCCTTCCCATCCTTACTTTTGTTTAATCAAACCTATAATATAGGTTTGATTAAACAAAAGTATTATACGATCTGATTTATTTATAGTAAAATATCTGATTAAATACATTATATATCTTTAATGATTTACTTCTCATCCTTAAATATAGTGCTTTTGCAATTATGTAGTACAAGCCTCGCGCTTTAACATTTTTATTATATTAATTCACCATAAAACAATTTTTCTCCTGCAACATTTGTAAAAATAGGTAAAATAAAGCTCAAGAATATACCCCAGAGCTTATGATTCAAGTTTCCAGTGATGACATTTATACTACTCGTCATACTTTTTAACTTTACTATGAATGATACGTTTTTTAATTAGTCTTATAACCTTATGATACCGTATGGAATGTTGATATATGGTGCTATGAATTGTGAATCATTGGGTACACCTTTCCTTCCTAATTCACTAAATTTTATTCCCCTATGTCTAACATAGCCTAAATTTATCATATATCAAGCATTTGTTTAATATTGTAAAATGTATAGCAATTATTAAGTGGTAGGTTATGAGTAAATATGATATTCCGTTATTTAATACAGAAGATTTATTGAAAGAAGTTAATTTACTAGACGTGTTTCATGTTGAAGCAAGGGTAAATGTAATAAAAAAATGGAGCAATAATGATTATATTAAAAGCCAAAGTGAAATACAGTTAGGGGGAGAATTTTTTAAGGACATATTTGTTGATGTTTTAGACTATAGTACAGTGACATCCGGTGAAAAAGATTGGAGTTTATGTATAGAACAAAAAACAGAAGTAGATGGAACTAAACCGGATGGCGTATTAGGATTATATTCAGCTAGCAATCCAATAGGTAAAACGCACGCTGTTATTGAATTAAAGGGTCCGAATATTGATTTAGATGAAAAACAAAAGAGAAATGCTAAAGATTATGGAACACCAGTTGAACAGGCGTTCAGTTACGCTAGCAAATATGATGGATGCAAATGGGTATTGGTATCAAATTTTAAGGAGATTAGGAT